>JABDGE010000041.1 GCA_013286235.1 Bacteroidota bacterium | reverse complement strand
AGTGCCCTCATGGCCCCTGTCGAAGTTTAAGAGCTCAAAAGAAATACTTGATAATTTAGGCTACAATAGGCCTGTTGATTTCAGATTATATTGCACAGTTTCTGCAGTAAGAAGGAACTCGAAAGGATTATTGCTGAAAGTTAATCAGGAGATTCAACAATTGATCGAAAACTCTAACCAAGCTAAGATAGGCGATTTCGTGGTCTGGAGCTTAGATCTTTTACATGATCGACTTTTAGAAAAGCATGCAGAAACATTTTGGATAGAGGCTGACACATCGTATGTGGACGGGATTGAACACTTTCAGTACAAAAAAGTTGAACACACTAAGAAGCCAATAATTTCTCAATTCGATATATTGCTTGAGCAAGGATTGATCACTGTTGATCACCTGATAAAAAGGAGCTTAGCTGGCAAGGTGGTTGAAAAAGGCCCGCTGTTTAAAATTAAATCCGATGCGATAAGTCTGCTTTTTCCACCCAGCCAAATATACGCCCTAATTTAGCGAAGACTATGCAAGAACAATTAAAATTCAAAATTAGCTCCGCACTAAAAGATATAATTGGTCGCGATCTTATTACAGATGACTTTATCGCGGTTTTCGAACTCGTAAAGAACTCTTATGACGCTTATGCAAAAAACGTTGAAATTATTTTCGAAGAGTTAAATAGCCCCAACGCCAAAATCATTATAAAGGACGATGGCAAAGGTATGGCTCTAGAAGATATAAAGGAAAAATGGTTATTTGTTGCTTATTCAGCTAAAAAAGAAGGGACCGAAGATAGAACTTTTGACTATCGGCAAAATATTACATTAAATCGTTCATTCGCTGGGGCTAAGGGGATTGGGCGATTTTCTTGTGATAGGTTGGGAAAATGGCTTTATTTAGAGACGACAAAACAGGATTTAAACCCGGTTACGGAGGTAATAGTAACAGAATGGGAAAAATTTGAAGAGAACATCAAACAGGAATTTGTAGACGTAGAAGTTTTACACGAAACAAAGCACCGAAGTGATTTTGGCTTAAGACACGGCACTGTCCTTTTAATTACAGAACTTAGGAGCTCATGGGATAGAGAAAAACTTTTACGTTTAAAAGCATCATTAGCAAAACTGATTAATCCAGCAAAAAATAAAACAGACGATTTTTCTATTAAAATCAGTGTCGCTGAAGAATTGGCGACAGATAAAAAAGAAGATGAATATTATCGCCAAGTCAATGGAGAAGTTAGAAACTTTATATTTGAAACGTTAGGATTAAAAACCACAAGCATTATTTCCAAAATCAAGGATGATGGTACGGACATTCAAACTGAATTATTTGACGGCGGAACACTCGTTTATCGAATAAAAGAAAAAAATATATATCCGTTACTTAAAGGGATAAATTATACCATTTATTATCTTAATCGATCGGCCAAGGCAACTTTTACACGTAGAATGGGAGTAAGATCTTTGGAATTCGGGCATATTTTTCTTTATAAGAATGGTTTTAGAATATATCCCTATTATAGATATATTGCTTTATTCAAATAACCCTACTGAATTGATACATCTCACCGAAGGAAGAAATTTTGTGGAGGGAATTTTTAGGCACGCTACATACAAAGGGCTTTCGGAGAAAATGTGTGATGTTATGGACCAAGTTATCTACAAAGAAATTATGTCAACCAAACGCTATGATTCTTACAAGTCAAGTATTTAACGTACTAAAATAAACGCACTTCGATCTTATAATACAACCCCCGCATTTTGGCCTTCTTGATTGGCAAATTAAAGCAGCGAAATCTAACACCGCCCAATTAATATGTTTTGCCTTTGGATGATCAACGATTTTATAAGCCAAATTCTGTAAATAGGGATCATATCGAATATCAGCCATTTTCCTAGGTCCAAAAAAACGTTCAATAACTCGGGCCATATTAACATCAACCAAAGGGCTTGGCTCATTAAAGATCACCAATTCAACAGCATTACCGATATACTGGCCCATAAACGGGATGGATTCTAAATCGGCTCTATCTCTCGGTAGTCGCCCGTTGCGTTTAACCATTTCCTTCGCCAGGTTTTGCAACCGCGCCGCCCTTTGGGTGTAAAGACCTACTGGTCTTAAGAAAAGTTCAATAGAGGCTAAGTCCGAATTAGCCAACGACCTCCAAGTTGGAAATTCAGTAATAAAATCAGGGTAAAACTTAGCTATGGTTTCCGCTTTAGTCCTTTGTAATAGTACTTCGGCAATTATATATTGATATTGGGATAACCCCGATTTTCGCCAGTAAAACCTTCGGCCACTTTTTTTATACCAGGATAAAAGATGTCCCTGGAGAAATTTTATTTCTTCAACATTACTTAATGCAACTTCAATCACCCTATCCATTTACAGCTGCGAATTTAACAAATACATCTGTACAATATCCGCCTTCTCTCTCGGGGAAGGGGATTTTAGCGTTAACAAAAATCTACCGAACACCTATAGTGAAACACGCGCAAAGGCGGGGAACAGATGCCCATAGATTCGCACGTGCAGAGATTGCTTTTCCGAACTTCGGAGGCACAGGCTGTTTCCCAATGGACGATTCGAATCGGCAAGCGCTCCGCCAAAACCTTTTATGGTAAAATAAATCTACGGGCTCTACAGAGACGGAGCTGCTATTGTTCGTCTTTTGAGAGGTAGTACTTAAATGTTGTGACAAACGTACTATTGTCATAGTTTTCGGCAAAAGTGACCCCTCCTCTGGCGCGATGTCGGGCAAATTCCAAAAGCGCTTGCTCCTCGTGCCTTGTGCAAGCACCCTTATGATTGCCGGGCTCGCCGCCTGCTACCAATCAGGCCAAAAGCATTGATTTTAAATGTCACCCCTTTCCCAAACAAACTTCATCAGTTCCGGCGCTGACGGTATCTCCCCCTATTCAGGCGCGAGTCTGACCGCATCGGCCAAAGCGCAAATGCGACTCGTGACTCACGACAACTAATAAACCATGAACGTCCCGCTGATAGGTATTAAACTATGCGGGTGTAGTAAAGCCGGGCACTTCTTTATCGTGCTGCGTGGAAGAATCATAATGATTGCGGGGTTCGCAAACATGTCGCCAGGATTAGTATTGAGTACCTTCCATCGTGGGAGCGTTAAAAACTTAAAATTCCATTTATGCAGCACTACTTTCTTCTTTTACCTTTTACTACTCATGCACTTCCGATGTAATAGGTTTTTTCTTTGTATATTACTATTTTCGTTTTATATATAAAAACAAGATGACAACGATTACTGCAAACATACCGGACAATCTGAAAAATAAGGTTAAGAAGTTTATCGAGGAACTTGGTGGGGAGGTTATATCAGAATCGAGATCACCAACGCGAAAGGCGGTGCTGAAAGAGTTGGAAGAAGCGTTTACCGGGGCTAAAGAAATAAAAGACGGCAAAAAACAAGGTTTAACTTTAGAACAAATTCTTCTTGCCGAATAATTAATCACTACAGCGGTATTTGCCCGCAAAGTAAAGCCCCTTTTAAAGAAATATAAAACCCAGGGGAAAGCTTACTTTCGCTGCAAAAGGAATTAATTAAAAACCCAAGATCCGGCGTCAGCTATGGCGCTAACATCTATAAAGTGCGGCTTGCCGATCCTTCAAAAGGAAAAGGGGCAAGTGGAGGGTTTAGAGTTGTTACCTATTTGGTTGTAGAGAGACCAGACGATGTAATTATTCAATTGATAACGATATTAAATAAATCTGAAGAAGATTCAATCACCAAAGAAGATGTGCTTAAGTTGATTAAAGGGTGTGGTTTATAATTAGGATTCCTCCTCTGGCGCGAGGATGTCGGGCAAAGGCCAAAGGCGGCTGCTTCTCGTGCCTTGTGCAAGCGTCATAACGTTTTCCGGGCTCGCCGCCTGCCTATCAAGCAGGGTTATATTATACTTTCTAAGCGCCGCCGGTTACCCTTTCCAGGCAACGCTGCTTAGACAATTTTTCCGAAGACAAATTTTCTTCACGCCCCCAATGTCCAACCCGTTGCTACTTTAATAGCCCCCTCCGTACACCAGGCATTGTCAAACGCTCGTTTTTATTTTGCAAATACTGTATGGAATTTTATCTTTGAAATGGTTGTCTATCGATCAGAACCTTATGCGACTTTATAAAATTTTCACGCTGCTGGTTGTTTTTTCTTTAACCGTGGCGTGCAGTAAAAAAAAAGAAAATCCCCCGGTAACGCTAACAACATCTGTGCTTTCAGGATTTAACGTCGCGCCTAAACACATAGGCGATCCGG
Source organism: Bacteroidota bacterium (assembly GCA_013286235.1). Lineage (GTDB taxonomy): Bacteria > Bacteroidota > Bacteroidia > Sphingobacteriales > Sphingobacteriaceae > Mucilaginibacter. The sequence goes on along the minus strand of JABDGE010000041.1, from coordinate 27,555 downwards.
AATTTGCACTTATTGCGCCTGTCAGTACAAGCCAGGGTTCTTTCACTTATACCAGCAGTAATCCGGCGGTGGCTGTAATAAAAGGCGACAGTATTGTTATTACGGGTGTGGGCTCGGCAACAATCACTGCAAAACAGGCAGCCTGGGGTGGTTATACGGCGGGCAGCATCTCTTCGGTATTTGTGGTTTCTCCCAGCATTTATATAGGCGGTTATACTTACACGCCAGGCGGTTATTTGCCTGCCGTTTGGAAAAACGGTGATACGATAAAACTGGCGGGCTACGGCCTGGTAAACAGCATTATTTCTGTAAATGATCATTTGTATGTGGCGGGTTCGATGGCCAATGGAGGTGCGTTTACCTATCCCGGATACTGGCTTGATGGTGTTCAGCATATTTTCGGGCGTACCGGCGGAGCAGCAGGGATCGCGGTGCTTGGGAGTGATATTTACGTGGCAGGATACGATATGGAAGGGGGGTCAGGCGGAAGTAATCAAGCGGTGTATTGGAAAAATGGCGTGGAAACCACTTTAACCAATCCCTTTAATTGCTGCGGGCAAACCGGCACGTCGACAGCCACCGGGATAGCCGTCAGCAATAACCAGGTGTTTATTTGCGGTTCTGCGTGGGCTACTTCAGGATCTTTCAGTTCAGTTGTGATATGGAAAACCGACGGAACCCTGGTTGCTTATTCAAAACCCTCGAAAAGCGGGCTTACAGATACCAGCTCGACTGCCAATGGCATGCTGTTCGAGGGGACAGACTTGTACGTTTACGGGGCCACAGCCTATGAATACGGAAACAGCTATTTAACTTATTGGAAAAACGGAGCCCCTGCCATGCTTTCCACAGCAGCGCCGACCGCTGCTCAATATAGTTCGATGATTGTACAAGGTGGTAATATGATTTTTGCCGGCACTGATAATATCAATAGTACGTTAAACGCGGCCTATTGGACCAACGGTGTTGAAACAATTTTAGCCCCGGTTGCGGCGGCAAATGGAATTACATCAGACGGTACTAACATTTTTATTTCGGGAAACTTGTATCAGCCCGGCAACTACGCAGCCGCAACGCCGGTGTATTGGCTAAATGGAACATTGACTTACCTGAATGGCCCCGCAAGTTCAACAACCACGTGCATCAGTATACAGGAGAATTGATTGTAGTGCAGGACCCATGCGCCGAATTCAAAAAACCGGCCCCTGTTTTCAGGGCCTAAAATTTCGTATGCTATAGGACTAAAGCCCTCGGCAACAGCACCCTATAGCCAATGTTTAATTTCGTGACGTAACTCGTAGTGTACCATCTCGTTACAGTTATTGTACCCTTACGAAAACCGGATTTTTTTTCCTCATAACGGTTTAGCATTTTTGGAGCGGTTTTCAATATTAAGCGGCAACAAGAGTGGTTTAACCTCTTTCCGTCTCCGCAGGGTCTCTTGAAAATTTAAGTTAACCCACAAAATCGTAAACAGTGGCATCCGAAGATTTGGCCTGAAATAAGTACCTTACAATCGATGGCCAAAAGGTTGGTAAGGATGAGGGCCTGTTTCGTGAGAGAAATATTACATGTCCCGTTCGCAGAAGAGCTTCGGAAAAAAACCGGGGAAAACCGGCAAGGCGGCGTGGTGGCCAGGGCATAGCAAGTTTTCGCATGCAGGGTATTGAAGCGAAAGGGTAGCCCGGCGAAATAATTGCAGCCCAAGGTTTTCCACGGTTTTGTGCGCCAAGGCCTGCAGCGCAAAGAAGCATTTCTGCGGACTTGATCTTTTGGTTACTTTTGGATCAAGCCAAAAGTAACAGCCTCCGCGGCAATTGAGCGGTGCGTCATTGTGTAAACGACCACATGTTGTGGCATCCGCTAGAAGGTATTTTATGGGTAAACGTAAACTTGAAAAGGACCCTGCGCTGCACTAAACGGCGCTCTCTTGAGTGCCTTAGCAGAATAAACAATGCATGAAAAAAAGAAAAAACAAACAACTCGCGACTAACCGCGCTCTTGAACACAACTAAAAAAAGAACAACAGGCAAAAAAAAGCCACCATCAACCACAAGCAAATCACCATCAACCACTATCAAATCACAAGCAACCACAATGAAACCACCATCAGCCACCATCAAATCACAAGCAAAAATCGGGCTATAATGCTTCCGTTTTTATCAGCAAATAGCTGATATATAGTTCTTTGACATATTGAATAATTATTCCGAATCGCTTTATTCGCGCGCAAAAAATTAAATTTTAATGTTGCGTCGGTTTTGTCAAGATTGATTAACAACAATAACCACGCAAAAAATTAGCATTAACCCCGCATTAGCCATCAATAATCAGCAATAACCACGTAAAAAACATAGCATTAACCTCGCATTAACCCGGCAATAAATTCCCTCGGCAGCCGGGGGACGGAAAAAAAATCACACGGAATTCACACGCTGATCATACGGAATTCACACACCATTCACACCAAATTATAGAAAATTCACACGCAATACACACGGCTTTTTTCCGGAAATAAAAACGTAAATAATTGATATTTAAATAATTGATGTGCCAAGCGTCTGCTCCGGGTTCTAAAAAAACAAATATTCCGCAAAAAAAACACACAGGTGTGCACTTCCCGGGCCCTGCCTGCAGCGATGGCGGTAGCGGAAAAGACTGGCAAACCCAAATCGCAGGAACAGGCAGAGGCAAGATTGGTTCACCACAAACCCAACATTAAACCACCACAAACCTACCATTAGATCACCACCAACCTCGCATTAAATCCTACCAGGAATGCCCGGTTTTCGATAAACAATTAACCATAAATAACTGGTAATTAGTTTTTTGACATATTGAAATATTTGTTTTGGACGCAGTCCATGGTAAGTTTCCTAAAAAAAAGCTTCCCAAACAGCACATCCACTACCCTAACGGGCTCTTCGACTGGAACCAACCTCAATACTGCCACCGCTACTGCTACTGCTACTGCAGAAACAAAACGGCTATTGTCCGTCCTTTGACAGGTAGTACTTAAATGTTGTCGTAAAGGTGCTATTGTCATAGTTTTCGGCAAAAGTCACCAGTTTCCAGCCGTTGTTGAAATAGGGTTTCAGTAAGGTCATTAGCGCATCACCCTCTTTGGCAAAATTCGACGCTGTGGTTGCCATGTGTAACCTTACATTGAGGTCCCTTACATCCTGCGCCGAATCGGTCCGGGTGACGATGATGTTGCTGAGCCGTCCGTTTGCCTGCATAATGGTAATACCCATGTAATTGGTTTTTGCTTTCTGCTGGGCAGATGCGCCATAGCCCGCTGCAATAGCCAGGCATAGTATAATGATCTTTTTCATGATGATAATACGGTTAAAATGTGTACAAATATGACTGGGAATCAACGATTAAGTAAACCGGGGAAACGGTAAAAGTTGTGTTACCAATGCCGGGTTTACCGGTTGCCTGGCACCAGGAGGGGTGCCGCTCGTCGAACGCGCGGATGCCGGGCAAAGGCCAAAAGATGCTGCTTCCCGTGCCTTTTTGTGAGAATTACACATTTATATAATCCAGCGCCCCATTCCTCAGCTTGTATAATCCTTTCTTTGTATCGGACCGCGCATTTTTTCCTGCTGTGTTGAAGTTTACTGCTACACCCATCTTGTTTGCCGGGTTGATATAGAAAAAACAACGAAAGCCTTTCTGGTCTCCTTCGTGACCAATGAATAGGTGTTTCTTCCTGGTGACGGCAAAGAATGCGGTTCCCATTTCCTCGGTGACGCTTTTGCCTTCCTTTACCGGGAAGACCGGCTCCCACATTTCTTTTAGGGAGCTGCGCTTCAGGATGGAATTGCCGTTGCACAGGAAATCCATGTACTTCACCATGTCGGCACAGGGAGCATTCAGCCCTCCGTTTACCGTGGTAACACCGGTAGTAAAATCAAGTCCGTTTGCTGTTATCTTGTTATTATCTATCGAGTAATTATTTGACCGGTATTTTAATAACTCCTTTGGTGTGATATTGAAATAGCTGCGGTTCATTCCAAGCGGTTTAAAAATGTTGTCTTGCATGTATGCCTCGTACTTTATGCCGCTTAGCTGCTCGATCACAGGCGCCAGGAAATTGATGGCGAGATTTGAATAGCTGTATTTGCTTCCCGGCTTGAAAAGTATCCGGAAGCCGGATATGCGCGACATTAACTCGTTCCAGTCTCCCGCCTTGTCTGCCTGCTCCGGCCATGTCGGCGAGCGAAATCCTGCCGAGTGCGTGAGCAAATGCCACAGCGTAATGTCTTCCATCTTTCCAAATGGATTATTCATCCTGGTGAGTTCCGGAACATATTGCACAATTGGATCACTAAGCTTCAATTTTTGCTGATCCCACAGTTGCATGATGGCGATACCGGTGAATGTTTTGGTGACCGAAGCCCAGTGATAGATGGTATCGATATCAGTCCTTCGCCTCGTTGCCCTATCCGCATAGCCCGTGTGGTGCTGGAGCGCCAGCTTCCCGTCTTTCATGATTGCCATGCTGCTGCCGACGACTTTGTATTGTTTAACCACATCCAGATGAAGAGCGGTGAGGTTTTTCCAATCGTTACTTGCAGGGTTTTTCATATTATATAAAAGCTAAAAGCGGAGAGCTGAAAGCATAAAGCTAAAAAATTGATTTTCAAAAGCTATATTTTGATTTATGTGAAATTTATTAATAGACTAAATGGATAGATGGAATGGAAGACACTCATGGGGCCTTCAGGGGTGAAGACAAATGCAGGTATTAAACCCCTCCTCCAGGGGAGCCCTTCGGACCTGCCACTTCACGGCCAGCCGCAGCCTTCCCCATGGGAAGGAGTCTTCCATACAAGACCAACTTAAAAAAACACCGTCAGCTTCAACTTCGCAAAAAACGGTACGCCAGGGGTATAACTTACCTGGTCGACCGGGGCGGTTTCGCCTTTGAGCTGCGAGATGTATTCAAACTGCGATTCGTCCCATTGGCGGTTAAACAGGTTTTCGATGGCGAGGCCTATTTGGTACCATTTTTTGGTGTAATTTACGGTAAGGTCGGTTATAAAATAGCCCTGCGCGGTTAGGGTATAGGTGCTGTTGGCGGCGCGGTTGTGCAGGTAGCGATAACTGATGCCGCCGTTGAACCCGCTTTTTGTGCGGAAGTAAAGCCCGGCAGTGCTGGTGAGGGTTGGCGCCAGAGGGACATAATTATGACCCGGCAAGCTATCAATATACCGGGGCCTGGCGGCGTTCACATTCAGGCTGGCAAATAGCCAGTCGGTAAACTGGTAACGTGCCGAGAAATCAACGCCATACCTAACCGTTTTGCCGCTGGGTGTAACGGGGCCGCCGGGCTGGTCGATGAGGTCCTGCCCAAAGGTAAATTCCTGCTGCAAAAACAGGTACCATAGCGCAGTATTGATAAACAGGTTGGGCGCGGGTTTCCAGTTAAAGCCGAGGTCGGCGCCATATGCGGCCGGCAATATTTCAAACCCCTGGTTGGCAATCACCACCCGGGCATCGTTGGAGTGAAAGCCCTTTCCGGCTTTTAGGTACAATTGAAAGGTATCGTTAAACGTGTACACCACGTTAAACTTAGGGCTGATGGTTCCGCTATGGGCATCGGGGCTTTTGCCGGCAAAAACGTTGGTGGCATAAATGTCCGAATCCGGCGCCAGGTTTTGGTAAAAGAAATGGAAGTAGTCGGCCCGGATGCCTGCATTAAACAGCCATTTGCCGGTACGCGCCGTTTCGTCGAAATAGCCGTTTACGTTTAGCTCTTTCGCACGGCCATATTGCAGGTAACCGAGAAATTGCCCGTTTTCGGTGTGATCAAGTTCCAGCGGATCGATATTGTCGTAATGGGTACCGGCGCCGGCCGTGCTGGTAAAAGTGGTGTTGTTTACCGTGGCGGATTTCGAGATTTTCCAGTTATACCCGCCAAGGTCCCTTGTTTCCTTCTGCCTGAATTCATCGCCGGTGGTGGGGAAGTAATAGTAAAAAGTAAAATTGCTGATTAGGTTGAAGTAGTAATGCGAATACCAGAGCTGGTTGTCCATCACCCAGTCGTTGCCCAGGTTAGTGGTTAGTTTAAGGCTTGCATTGGTCCGGTCGGTATGGCCACCCTGGGCGGTGTCGAGCGAGCCAAAGCGGTTGGCGATATAACCTTCGGCAACGGCCCTGTCGGGTGTTTCGCCGGATGCCCGCCAGTCCGATTTTAAGGTGGAGATGATTGCGGTCAGCTTATTGTTGCTGTCGATGGGCGTGATGAATTTGCCAAACACATTATAGCGGGTAAAATGCTCGGGTAAGGCAAAAGGGCCGCCGTTTGAATATAGACGTTCGGCGGCGATATAGGCGCTTTGTCCCTTCTTCCGGGCCTTTTCATTCAGCAGGTTGATCATGGCTAAAATCCGCAAGGTTTGGAATTGTCCCACTTCCACTTTGAGTTCATCCTGCGGAAGCACATTTAAGGTATTGTAGGCCACGTAACCGGCGGTGGTAAAATCGCCTTTATCGGTATAATAGGGTCCTTTGCCAAAATCGTAGCTGGAAACGGTTTCCGGGATCAGGAAATGCAGGTCGGCATAGCCCTGCCCGTGCGCATGCGAAACCATGTTAACCGGGATGCCGTCAACCGAAATATTTACATCCGTTCCATGGTCGGCATCGAAACCTCTAAGAAATATTTGCTCTGCCTTACCGCCGCCCTGGTGCTGGGCAATAAACAAGCCCGGAATGAGGCGCAGCAGGTCCTGCGCCGATTTGGCGGGCTGCATATTTAAATCGAGGTTGGTGAGGGTTTTATTGGTGCTAAGGGTTTCATTGTTGGTTATGGTTACATCCCTTAACGAAATGACGCCCTTTTCCAGTGCGATGAGCACGGCCTTCCCGTATTGTATTTTCACCAGTTTGGGTTGATAGCCTATAAAGGAAACCAACAGGGTGTCGCCGGTTACCTTATGCAGTACAAAGCTTCCGTTTTTGCTCGTCGCCGACTTGTTGCCGGTATGCGGATCGGTTATTACGGCTGATTCAATCGGCTCCATGGTGAGTGAGTCGATCACCTTTCCGCGTACGCTTAGCTTTTGCTGGGCCAGCACGAAATTCATCGCCAGCGATGCGATGATGAGCAGCAGCATTTTCTTTAACAACCCGGCGATTCGATATTGCGGGGCTGATGAAAATGAAGTCTTTGGAAATATCCTCAACCGAGCCGTTTTTGAGGCGTTCGATAGGATACGCGGAAGTACGTTGGTTTTCACAAGTTGTTTTTTGTTGACAGCGCTATTGATCTCTTCCGGTTATGGCAATAAAATACACATTGCCTGCAGACCGAAAAGAGGGAAGCTTTGATTGTTTGATGTTTTGAGCTGCTGAAAAACGGGTACTTATTCCGGGTGGGTATCAAAAATAGATCGATATAAACCCATGAAGGGGAAATACAAGTTTAAATCAGCAAAACATTACATGAAAATAAAATTGATCTGAAGCGCTACGCCCTTGGCGGAGGGACATCGATATCCGGGTAGGAAACCGGGTACGAAACTTTGAAGGATAAATAGGTTTGTTTTACAAAATGACCGTTTGAAAAAGTAAACAGGCTGCCGGGGAGGATATGAAGGTATTCTTCGGACCCGGATTTGGAACTACCAGCCGACTTTTCCTTATCAGCCTGGCGGCCCGCTTTCTCCATCTCCACGTGCAGGTGATTGGCCCCGTAAATTTTATGAACGGTGATCAGGTGTTCATGCTCCCAAAAGGTATGGGCCACTTTATCAGCCAAAACAGGCATCGCCGGACTGAAAATGAGCAATATATATGATACCAGTAACAAACGTGTGATGTCCCGCCGTAATTTCATTCTCTAGGGCTCGGACTTGACGGCCGGCGCGTTGGGTAATGAGTCGTTCAGATCAACTACAAAAAGATATAGGTATAATTTTTTGACCAATGTGCAATTTGATGAGTTGTGAATTTACATAATCTACGGAGTACCGTTTGAAGCAGATTTATTTATGATATTATTTGTTGTCAATTAACATATATGAAATAATTTATCTTTAAACAAAATCATCGCCTCCAAATCGCCGGTTAAAGCAGTTTTTATTTTGCTAAAAATATATTTCATTTATATAAATCCTTGTCCTCCACACTTTCGTATTTCATCCAAGTATGATAATTAAACTTACCAACGAATTAAATTTTACTTATAATATCTATCAAAAACTTACAAAATGAAAAAAGCTAAACTTATTTTCGCCGCAGCTGCAATGGCGCTAACCCTTGGCGGCGGTATCCTCTGGGCCTCCGATCACCAGGATGCGCCAAACGTAAAAGGTAAAAGTACCGACATTACCGATCTGTACGTGTTCCAGGGCCCGAACACCGCCAACCTTGTTTTTGTGGGTAATGTGCAGGGGCTGTTAACCCCGGCTGCTACCGCAACTGCAGCCTTTGATCCAAACACGATCATCGAATTTAAAATCGACAACAATGGCGACAACGTTGAAGACCTTGTTATTCAATGCGTGTACAACAACGGCAAAATGTACATCTACGGTCCCGTAAAACCGACACAAACCGGTATCGGAAGCACCGTAGTTGGCACCGCTGCGGTTGTAGTGCCGGTAACGCCTTACGGACAAGCGCCTATTATTGCTACTTCTGCAAATGGCATTACAGCTTTCGCCGGTCCGCGTGACGATCCTTTCTTTTTTGACCTGGATCAGTTCCACAAGATCACAGGCGGCACCGCTACCGGCTTTAACAACCCGGGCACCGACACATTTGCCGGTACCAATGTAATGAGTGTGGTGGTAGAAGTACCTAAGACCTTACTAAACAGCACCGGTAAGATCGGCGTATGGTTAAGAACAGCACAACAACAATAATTCACAAAAAAAAGAAATTACGAACATGAAAAAGAATTTAGTTTACCCGCTAGTTACGCTTTGCGCCTTACTTTTTATATTGAGCGCATGCCATAAAGATCATCCTGTTACGCCGGCAACCACCGACCCCAACACAGGAAAAGTGTTTAATGTTGTTGGCGACCAGGTTGGACGCCCGGGAATCGCTACCGTTTTTGTTGCATCGGCGGACAGGGACAATTTTAACGGCACCATACCTTCGTTGATGAGCCCCTTATACCAGGCCAAATTCCAGGCGCAATTACAGGCCTATAACGGCAACAATTACACAACCAACATTTTGGGCTTAAATGCCGCGCAGTTTACCGGTGTTTTGGCCACGGATGTGCTCAATGTTTCAACAACAGGCACCACTACCTACTACGACGGTACCAATGTGCTAACGGGCCGTAATTTAACGGATGACGTTATCGACATCAGCCTGACCCTGGTATTTGGCGGCCCAACAGGCGCGTCGAATCCAACTTTAACATCCGACCACGTTAATGCGAATGATAAAGCATTTTTAACCTCGTTCCCCTACGAGGCAGCTCCCTGGTAATATTTGGTATGTTTTGTTAATTAGTTTAAAGGCCGGGTTTACACCCGGCTTTTGTTTTAAGTGAGAAAGCGCCAGGCGGGGGATGATGACCCCGGGATCTTCAGGGGCGCCAGGAAATAACCTTTAATTCCGCTACTTTAGCTTGTTACACATTATGGACTTAAATTACAACAATCCATTTCTCCGTTCCACCCGCATAGCAGGCATAACATTACTGCTGCTGCTCGTAAGTCAGCCGCTTTGGGCCCATGTGGTTGTAGGCGAACTGGAAAAGATGTCAAAATCCAGCGCCGCGCTGGTTTACCTGGGTCTTGGTTACAAACATATCCTGCCCCTGGGGTTTGATCATATTTTGTTTATCCTCAGCCTCTTTTTACTCAGCCCCAAGCTTAAGCCGGTGTTATGGCAGGCAACTGCCTTTACCGTGGCGCACTCAGTAACCCTCGGGCTGGCGATGTATCACGTGATCACCCCGCCAACGAGGATAGTTGAACCGGTTATTGCTTTGTCGATAATGTATGTGGCCTTAGAGAATATTTTCTCGCCAAAGCTTAAAACCTCCCGCATAGGCGTGGTTTTCTTATTCGGGCTAGTGCATGGGATGGGTTTTGCAGGCGCTTTGGGGCATTTAGGATTACCGAAGGACGCTTACCTTACTTGCCTGGTGATGTTTAACCTCGGTGTGGAACTGGGGCAATTGACTGTAATTTTGGCTGCTTACTTCTTACTGGCCAGGTATTTTGGCGATAAACCTTATTACCGCAAACGCATAGTGATCCCGCTATCGGCTATAATAGCGGTAATTGCATGCTATTGGACTATACAACGACTATTCTTCTAAGTTGGCCTCCAGGTCTTTTTCCATATCGGGACTCAGATCGTATTTGTTTTTTTCGGCGGCCTTGAAAAACGCATTTGCATCGTACCCCTTATCCAGCCCTTTCATCAATTTCCCCATATAATAAAGCTCAAGGCCTTCTAAAGGCTGACCTGAAACATGCTGCTCAAAAACCTTGTAGGCTTCGTCCTTTTTATTGTTTTCAAAAAGGGTATAGGCATACCAGGCATAAGTTTGCGGGGTAGCGCGGTTATCCAGTTCGTTTTTTGCAAGCGCCTCCGCCTTAGCCGGGTTATGCAAAACGCCGGTTAAAATCTCAATTACATATTTATTGTACATCCTGCCATAAATAGTGTCTGTGGACTTTGCGACGAACTGTTCGGCGTAGCTTTTTTCAAGGGCCTTGTCGCCTCTTTGCTGTGCCATTTGATAAAGCTTAAACAGCGGATCGGGCAATTTATTTTTTGATAACACGAATTTGAATATCTTTTCGGCCAGGGTATCGTTTTGGTCATGTACCAGCGCGATCCAGCCCAGCCCGATGGTGCTGTGAAAATCAATGCTGTTTAACCGGATACATTGCTTATATAAGGCGGCTGCCTTTTGGAGCTCGCCCGCATGGATATAAAGATCGCCGGCGTTGGACAGGGCAATTCCCTGCAGGTAGGGTTCGTTTTTCTCCAGGTCGGCGGCTTTAAGCATATTGCTGATCGCGCTATCAATATTTGCGTTAAGATGGTCCATCTTCGACTGCCTGAAATAAAAACTGTAATCCTTATCCCCCCTCATTTGCGACAGGAAGTAACCGGCCGTGGAATACCTGCCCAGCTCAAAGCTGATATCAAATGACAGTGTGTTTATGTTAAATCCATCAACGCCTATTTTTTTGGCCGTTTGAAATAAGGTATCCGCCTGCATGAAATGGTGTTGCAGCATGGCCGCCCCCGCTAAGGCTACAAATGGCCCGGGCAGCGTATTGTTATAGGTTTTGTTAACGCCCCTTAAAACAGCCTCGGCCTCCTTCACATCCCTGATATCCCCGAACTGGTGAAACCTGGTTATCAGGGTGCCTGCATATTTCGATTCCGGCACCTGCCTGGGGAGTTTTGGGTCGATCCTGCCTTTCCAGAATTGCATATCGGCCGCATTCTGTTTAACCTGGACAGGCAGCGAATAATGGTTGATGAGACTGTCAGCGTAAGCTTCTTCGACGATTTTTGAATGTTTTTTGCAGGAAGCCAAAAGGATTGCAGGGCACAGCACCCAGATGAGGTATTTCATATAAGGTAGTTTAACATTACCTACGTAATTTTAGGCGCAGGCGTTTTTTTAGTTGTGATAATTATTATGCCAGGATAAGCCGGCATAGTTTATTCAGGCAGTTAAAAGGCGCACCACCACATACCCGCCGACAAATCGTTTTCATCTCGTTAGCCACGCTAAAATACCCGCGATAACCGAACCCCGGCACAATCAAATATGTTGAGGTCGCCTGCTATCTTTCGCGCAGGACGGCAGCCACTTCAAGCACTGCTTGTTTATGCGACCGGCTTACCGGCAAGGTATGATGCTCCAGGTGGATTTGATGGTTTTCGATTGCCTTAATATGTTGTATGGCTACGAGGTATGATTTATGGATCCTTAAAAATCTGTCCCTGGGCAAACTGGCTTCCACCGCTTTCAGGCTCGAATAGACAGTGTACTTCCTGTTCGCTGTGATAAGATGAATATAGTTCAGCATCGATTCCACGAACAAAATATCATCTATCCGCACCTTTTCAAATCGTTGATTGCATTTTACATAAATGTAATCGGGCTGCTTACCAATTGTTTTGATGGTTTCGGTGCCGCCAACCTTTGCAAAGGCTTTTTCAGTGGCCTTTAAAAAGCGTTCGAAGGTTACTGGTTTCACCAGGTAATCCGTCACCTCCAGGTCGAAACCTTCGATGGCATATTCCGGGTAGGCCGTAATAAAAATAACCTGCTGAAAAATATCATTGTTTTTCAGGAAATCGATCCCGCTCATTTGGGGCATTTTTATATCCAGGAAGATCAGGTCGACCGGTTCTGCTTTTAAAACCTCGCCGGCAATCGACGGGTTACGTACGCTGCCTACCAATTTGAGCGAGGCAATCCTGCTAACGTAGGTTTCGATTTGCCGGCGTGCAAGCGGCTCGTCGTCTACAATTAAGCAATTAAGCATCACTTTAATTTTAGCCTTAGGTTTACAACATACAAACCATCATCAATGCCCTCTTTCAATTGGAATTTTTTTTGGTAAATTAATTCGAGGCGTTTCCTTACGTTCTGTAAGCCAATGCCTTTATTGGTGCGAGTGCTTTGCTGTTCATTTTCGCTATCCAACGTATTGCTGCAGCAAAAGATCAATTCGTCCTCAACAAAACCGATCCGGATGCTGATCAAGTTTTCCTGCTCATCGTTATCAGAAACATATTTAAAAGCATTCTCTACATAGGGTATCAACAATAGCGGTGCAATCGACAAATTTTGATAGTTCCCCTCGATTATCAGGCTGGCCCTGCAGTTATCATTCCGGATCCGTTGCAGGTTAAAGTAGTTCTCCAAATAAGCGAGCTCTTTGGCCACCGTGATAAAATCAGCATTACATTCATACAACTGGTAGCGCAAAAGGTCGGCGATCGCTACCAGGGTGTCTTTTGCGTTTTCGGGGCTTAGGTCAAGCTGTGTGTACAGGCTGTTGAGCGAGTTGAACAAAAAATGCGGGTTGATCTGCGCCTTCAGATAAGTCAGCTCGGCTATAGATTTTTCCTTTTCCATAATCTCCATTCTTCGTCCCACTTCCAGCCTGTCAACACCAAGCTTCACAAAGCAGCCGGCCAAAACTCCTAATAAAGCGATAAAGAAACGATTGTATTGCAGGTTGGTATAATTCCAGGTAAAATTAAATCGGATGGGCATCACCCCGTGATGTAAGAATTCAGCCATGATCCACCCATAAATTACAGCCAATACAACACTTAACAAAACAGCGGACAGAACCAGTATTCCTGCTTTTTTACGCCTCAGATAATCGGGGAGAATGTATAAGTAAACGATATAAAAGGCCACCACGATCAGGCTCACATCCAGTACCGAAAAGTATATCCTATTTGCGTTATTGCTGATATAGAAATAAACGACCTGGTTCCACATCAGCAGGAAAACGATCCAGAAAAAGAAATGCAGCAAAAATTTTCGCATGGTCCAATTTATGCAAAACGGGTGGATAACGATTATTTTTTATAGCAACGGTTGGTTTTACGGGATGATTGGCCGCCCATCCTCTGTTCCTTGCATTTAATATAATAATTCGCACAATTCATATAATAAGGAATGCCGAAGCGGATGATACGGCCGATCCTTGATAAAAAAAAATAGCATATGAAAAAAGTAGTAATATTCTTCAGTTGCTGGTATGCATTTACCTGCCATGCGCAAACCAACGATTCAGCAAGCCGCCTGGCCGCATCCTATTTTAAGGAAGTCGAAACCGCCAGCCGGGACCAGCACATCTGGAAGGAACAAGTTTACGGGCCGATGATGTTCGTCGACCCCGTCACCAGGCAAACTTATGCCAATATGCCCGACAGTGCCGGAATCCTGAAACCCGACGGCCCGATTTTCAGCGGGGTGCTGCCCAATGATGTGCTCATCGCCAACACTTCCATCCATTGGGAAGGGAAATTATGGTCGGTTATGTTATGGCCCTTACCCACCGATCGAGACGAACGGGTCAACCTGATGGAGCACGAGTCGTTTCACCGTATCCAGGAAAAGATGGGCCTGCCGGGCCGCAGCCCAACCGCCGACGACCTAAGCACGATGTACGGGCGGATCTACTTTTTGCTGGAACTACGGGCGCTGAAAGCCGCTTTAGGCAAGCCTGTTAACAAGCGAGCGTTCGATTTAACGAATGCCCTTCGGTTCAGGGAAAAGCGGCGCGAGTTGTTCCCGGCAACCTTTCCGAACGAACGGATACTGGAGATGAATGAGGGCTTGGCCGAATATACCGGGGTGATACTCGGCCGGCCGAAGGATAACATCCTGCAGCATTTGTTTTACCAGGTCGACACGGCAGGCAACCGTAAATCATTCATCCGTTCGTCCGCTTATATTACCGGCCCGGTGTATGGTTACCTGCTCTTTCAAAAAGATCCCCGCTGGACGCTGAAGGTCGATTCCGATTCGGATTTCCCCGCGCTGGTCGCAAAGTATTACCATATTACCCTGCCCAGGCAACAGGCAAATGAGCCGGTTGCTGCGCTGGAAAAAAAATACAATGGCGAAAGCATCATCCGGTCGGAAAAGTTGAAAGAAGAAAAACGCCTGCAGATTGCGAACGACTATACCGACCTTTTTAACCATAAGCCGGTGTTAACGATCACACTGGTAAAAGTGCTGGTGGAATTTAACCCTAATACGCTATTCGACCTGGGCGAATACGGGACCGTTTATCCGACAGCCGATGTAAAAGATACCTGGGGAGAACTGACCGTAAACAGTACGGGCATGCTAATGAAAGACTGGAAAGTGATCACCTTACCCGCGGGCGAAGCCTTAACGGAAAATGGACGGATAGTTGAAGGCCCGGGCTGGAAGATCACGCTGAAAGACAATTGGCGCCTTGTGAAGGTTGATGGAACGCACTACCGGCTCGTTGATGGCAATAGATAGCAACAAAGGCCTTTACACTAAGTCGGTCGCCAACAAAATGACAGAATAAACAGCATTCCGTTTTATAAACCGGCTAAATTCGCATTGCTTTCGCCCGGTTAATTTAGTAGTGTCTCCGTTTGAAATTTAATCTTCACCCGTAGTTTCAACCCCGTATCGTATGGCCGCTGCAAGTACATCAATGTTTATATCTTTTAGCGTTTTGAACTTGATGCAATACCCGGTCACGCTCGCCTTGCCTAGTTGTTTTCCATACGTTTGGGCTAAGTACGTCTTATCTTTGATACCGAGGATGTGGACAGAGATTCCGGTTGTGTTTGCGCTCATGCCAATTTGAAAAAAATCCCTGGTCTTTCCATCGGCATATTTTATGGTGTAAAATCCATAGCCGATGGTAGGGTTACTAACCGTTTTATTTTCACTGTTTTTACCATTGTCGAACCATAATTTACAACCCGGTAAAACTTGAAGTATGTGATGGTGTAACTCCCGGATGTCACTACGCTTTGGTTCGGGTTGGCTGATAATATACGCTGTGATTTGTTCTTGTACGTCCATATGAATTATTGAATTATAGGTGGTTACTTTGCCTTTTCAAATTTCGTTTTATTTTTAGTGATACGCTAAATCAAACTGCAACACTACCATTAATTTAATTGCAATGGACCAAAATTCGATAACGCTCCCGAAAGTGCCGGAGCCGAACGGCAAACCGATATGCAGCGCATGTGGCACGCAGTTCCCGTCGCAGGAGGGATTGTCTGCAATATGCCCTATTTGTAACGACGACCGGCAATACATTCCCGAAAAAGGTCAAGCCTATACCAGCCTGGTCGATTTGGCCAAAAAACACACGGTCACCATCGGCCAAATAAGTGAACAGCTCTACGAGCTGAAAATGGAGCCTGATTTCGCCATCGCGCAGCGTTGTTTCCTCGTCGTTTCGCCTCAGGGGAATATTTTATGGGATTGCATCCCCCTGCTCAATCCGGCCGTAGCGTCGTTTATCGAAGCTAAAGGCGGTTTAAAAGCGATAGCCTTTTCGCACCCGCATTACTACAGTACCATGAACGACTGGGCCGCTTATTTTAATTGCCCTATCTTAATTCACCGGGACGATGAGCCGTGGATAATGTATAAAGGCGGCTGTATTGAACTTTGGGATGGGCATATCCGGCCGATGTGGGATGGGATAAGTATCATCCATACCGGCGGTCATTTCCCGGGAAGCAGCCTGCTGCATATTCCTTCGCAATCTCCCAAAGGCGCATTGTTATGCGGCGACACCCTGTACATCGCCCGGAGCATGCGGCATATTGCGGTGATGCACAGTTATCCCAATCAGATCCTGTTAACCAAAAAGGAGTTTGCCGCCTTTTATCAAAGATCCGCCGGCCTTGAATTCGACACGATGTACGGCGCCTTTCCCTGGCAGACCCTAAAAGGAAATGCCAAGGAAATATTCGACAGAGCGATGGAGCGATATATAAACAGCTATGAAATTGACAACAATGGCTGATATCTCCCATGAAGCAATCATGGCTGAAATAAGATCGGATATGGATACCATCGCGCTGGATCAAAGTCTTTATGATGAGAAGAACTTTGAAAAACGCAGGGATGCACTCGACTTCCTTAGCTTTCAAATTATTGACCAACTCGATGACCTCCTGCACAAAACCGCTCCAGGCGCTGAACTAAATTTGGTCAAACGCCGTGCTGAAAAACTAAAGACTGAACTGGACGAAATCGATGCAAGCCTTTTCCAGCAATTTCGAAAAAAAATCCAAACCGGCCTTAGGAGAGAAGAATTCAAAACGGTCGTTGGTGAATACATCAATCTAGATTCCAACGATAACCCGCACCACGACGAACCCGGTTACGATAACATGGATGAATTTATCAATGGCTTACTATCCTTCCAACCCATGCCCGAGCAGACCAAAGCCCTGGAACCCGAAATGGTGTTTTATCAAAAAACCCCGGCCAGGATCGTTTTTGAACTGGTGGTGAAAGCTGATTTTAAAGCCGGGGACGTGTTTTTTGATTTGGGCTGCGGCCTGGGCCAGGTGGCCATCCTCGTAAACCTGCTGACTGGCGTAAAAGCGGTAGGCGTGGAATTTGAACCTGGCTTTTGCCAGTACGCTCACGACTGTGCTGTCGGGCTTAATTTATCCAACATCACTTTCATAAATGCAGATGCCCGGTCGGCCGACTATTCCGAAGGGACGGTATTTTTTATGTACACACCGTTTAGCGGACAAATTCTGCAGGATGTTTTGGATATCTTGCGAAAAGAATCGCTGCGGAGGACCATCAGGATAATTACTTATGGGCCCTGCACAACACAGGTCGAACTGGAATCCTGGCTAAAACGGGTAGGCGCGCCGGATGATAATGTGTATAAATTGGCTGTATTCAGCAGTTGACTGCGGCAATCGCTATTGCCTCGCCTGTTTCGATGAGATCCTGCTATCAGCGTCCATTTTCATAGGCCTTCTTCATATACACCCGCACTTCATCATTGATATCCTCTTTAAAATAAATGCGTAAATGATGGAAGAAATCGCCGCGATCCGCGATCTGGTTGATCTTATTGAAGCATAAGTTGTTGGTGTAAGCCTCTTTAAACCGGAAAACAACATCCATGAAATTTTTACCAAGCCGGCTCACATAAACGATCCTTTTACGGGCAGCAAGGGAGATCAGGCCTTTACCGGCTTGTATATTTACTTCGCCGATTTGCTGGTATTCGTTTACAAAATGCTCGAAAAGCGATAGGGTGTGCTCGCTCTTGCCCCGCAAAATTTCTGCACGCGCCGTATTACCGCTGCAGGTGTGCGCCTGGCTCTTGTGGGAAAATTCCTGGTTGCAGACGGGACAAGTCCACATTTTAACTGTCAATTGGTAAAGCAAATTACTGGAAAAAGCCGAAAGCCCAAAGCGGAAAGCTGTTCATGTCTTGTCTCGTTCCTTTTAGAAGTCGATTGATGGAGGGTCGGATAGAAGTGTTGAAGCTGAGTCAAGCGAATAGACCGATTGCCGGGCGGCAACGTGCATTGCCGGGTTGGCGATATAATCGTATTATTCGGCCGGCTCAATTCGTGAAATTTGTGTCAATCAGTTCGTGACATTCGGGTCAATCCAGCCGTCTTCATAAATTCGTGAAATTCGTCCTAATTCGTGAAATTCGTGTCAATCAATTCGTGGAATTCGCACCTAATTCGTGACATTCGTGTCAATTATGCCCGTTGAAAAACTACCGTTTAAAAAACAAATATCTTACGCCTGCGGGATGATCGGCTGGAGCATCATGACCAACCTCGTGATCGTAATGCTGCCTTACTTTTATTTGCCGCCCAAAGGTTCGGGGCTTATGCCGCTTGTGCCGCAATTTCTCGTGTTTGGTGTGTTGAATATCATGTCTATCATAGCGGCCTCGGGCAGGCTGATCGATGCCTTTTTCGATCCTTTTATTGCTTCGCAGAGCGACAAAAGCCAAAACGCTAAAGGCAGGCGCATCCCTTTTATGAAATGGGCCATTTTTCCCGCCATCGTTTTTTGCTGCCTCACGTTTTTACCGCTTCACCGGTCCGAGAGCCTTCCCAATGCCTGGTGGCTGATGGCTGCACTGGCCCTGTTTTTTATGTCGGCCACGAGTTATATCATCCCGTATAATGCGCTGCTGCCGGAACTTACCGACACCGCAGCCGAAAAGGTTAAATTATCTTCGTTCCAGCAGGTGGGATTTGTCATCGGGATTATCCTCAGCGCCCTCGTAAACAACTACGCCGACCTCGTCCAAAAATATCTCCATGTGGTTAACCGCGATTCGGCCATACAGTATACCATCTGGGGCCTCAGTATTTTTGCCGGCATCATCATGCTGGTCCCTGTTCTGTCGATCGACGAAAAAAGGTACGTAGTAAGCAAGCAGCCGTCACATTTGCCCATCCTGCAGGCCATCCGAAAAACCTTCATGCAGCGAAACTTTATCTATTACCTTATTTCCGACTTTTCCTATTATATGGCGCTTAGCATTATTTCCAGCGGACTGCTGTTTTTTGTGACGGTGTTGCTGCATCTGCCAACCTCGATCGGTGGCCTGCTGATGCTGGTGATGGTGCTTGGTTCTCTGTTGTTCTATCCGCTTATCAATTACCTTTCGAAAACAATCGGCAAAAAGCCCCTCGTTTTGTTTTCATTCGGGCTACTCAGCATAATTTTCGTGGCAATATATTTTTTAGGGAAGTTTCCAATTTCTCCCAAGGCCCAGATATACACGCTGGTGCTGTTGGCCGCATTTCCGCTGGCTTCGCTTGGAATTTTACCCAATGCAATATTGGCCGAGATTGCCGAAAAGGATTCCAATGTAACGGGCGAAAACCGCGAGGGAATGTTTTTTGCAGTGAAGTTCCTTTTTGTGAAACTGGGACAAACGCTCGGCATAGCAATGTTTGCATTCCTGACCATTTATGGCAAGGACCCCGGCCACGACCTTGGTTTGCGCCTTAACGGCATCTGCGGGTTTGTTTTGTGCCTGTTTGCTTTGCTGTTTTTTACCAGGTTCCGGGAGAAACGAGGCAAAAAGATTTTTTAAACCTACAACTCAATCAACTTAATCAACCAGTCAACTAACGCCCGGTATTATTCGGCCGGGAATAAACGATCTGCATCACATTGATATTGCGCATTGCAAAAGCAGCCTCGCAATAGCAAAGGTAATAGTTCCATTTACGGATAAAAGTATCGTCAAATCCCAGCGACTTAACTTTTGGAAGGCTTGCATTAAAGCTGTCGAACCAAAGTTTCAGGGTTTTGGCGTAATCAAGCCCGATATCTTTCAAATCGACCATGGTCATATCACCGGTACGGTTAACGGAGCCGTTAATGGCTGCTACAGACGGCAGCAATGACCCGGGAAAAATATGCTTTTGTATCCAATCAACCCCCTTTTTCAGACTTTCAAAACGGGAATCGGGCGAGGTGATCACCTGCAGGGCAAGTATTCCGCTTTTCTTTAACAGGTCGTGGCATTTTTTGAAATACACATCCATAAAGTTAAAGCCAACTGCTTCCAGCATTTCAACCGAAACGATCTTATCAAACGTGCCTTCCATTTCCCGGTAATCTTTGATCAGGATAGATACACGGTCGCTCAATCCTTCGGCCGCAACCCGTTCAACGGCCATCTTATGCTGCTCTTCGGAAATAGTGAGGGAAGTAACCCTGCAGCCATACGTCTTTGCCATATATATGGCGTTTCCGCCCCAGCCGCTGCCGATCTCGAGCACGTGGTCGGTCGGCTTTAAATGCAGCTGGCGGCATAAGCGCTCATATTTGGCCAGCTGGGCTTCTTCTAGGCTAAGGCCATCGCGGTAAAAATAGGCCGCGCTGTAGGTCATAGTTGGATCGAGGAAGCTGGCGAAAAAGTCGTTATTGAGATCGTAATGTTCGGATATATTTTTTCGGGAGCCTTCGATGGTATTCGCTCTTTTGAAATGAATGAGCTTGTTATACCATTTAAGCAAATTGAGCGATACCACTTGTACTTTGCTTCCGGACACGCCGGGAGAATTTTCGATATTGTGCAGCACCCATTTGATTACGTTAGTGATATTTTCGGTATCCCAAAGTCCGTCCACATAAGCCTCGCCGAAACCGATATCGCCGTACAGGATGCAGCGCTTGTAAAACTCCGGGCTGTTTACTACAATGCTGGCGTTTATATTTCCTTCGCCTGTACCGATCACAATTTGCTCTCCGTCGCAGTTGGTCAGGTAAAGCCTGCCTTTATCCATTTTCGAAAGCAGTTTGATCACCACATCCTGGTAGAAGCTGCTTTTTTTTACAATTGCGACTGTATCGGCCATGGGTTTATTGTGCTATAAGTGTTATCTGCCGGTATTTACGTAATCAGGTTGGTGAAAAGTTTTGTCAATATACAAAGTTTGTAATTAATTATATGGGCGGTAAACTTCTTTTTGCAGCGGCAGGTCATCACCCTTTTTGTGATAGGGGATCTTTTTGAGCCAAAGCTTGAAAGCCTGCCAGTGTATCAACCCTATTATTTGCAATGTGATGAGCGGGAAGCTCAGGAAATAAAGCAGTAACGTCGAATCTCTTAATGGCTTCCGTTCTCCGTTCAGCGTGCTGATGAAAAATCTTTTTCCTGCTTTATCGTAGTCGTCGATTTTCATTTTGAGCCTTTCGCCGGGCATTTCCAGGTCGAAATCGAAATTGGTATCCATTTCAATAAACGGCGAAACGTAGAAATATTTAGTTGTGTTGAGCTTAAAACTATCGGCATTTTTGGTGGCCGCTCCTAAAAAATAAGGCTTCATCTCCAAAAAGGTATTGCACACTTCCACAACCGAACAAACGGCCTCGCCCTGTTCATAATAACAAAAATAGAAAGACACCGGGTTAAACTGGTAGCCCAAGGTACAGAGGTTAGTAAGCACCATGATCCGGCCCTTGCCAATGTCTACGCCGTTGCTGTGCAGGTAATCGGTTATATGTTCACGGACGTTTTTTGAAGTATCCGGATCCTCCCGGGGCAATTGCAGGTGATCTTTATCCCTGAAATTAAACAGGTTGAACCTGTTGCGGCTCATAAACTTCAGCCGTTTGGAAAGCCCGTCTATCTCATCCAGGTCAAGGTAAAACATGAACACGTTGTAGTGGAAGCTGTGCACTTTTGGCGCCAGCCGGTGGTGCATTACTTTGGCTTTGTAGAGACATGAGTTGCTCATTTTACAAACTACGTTTTTTTTTGATAGACTGGATTCGCCGTATTCGCCTTTAATAATTGGTGTCGAACGCCCGCATTGATGAAAGTTTGACTGAATTTAGTTTGCCATTATCAAACGAGTATATGTGTTTGATCCCATCTGTTGATGAAAGCTCAAAAAATTTATACTGGCCATAGAGTTCATGAGGGAATTGATCAAAGAAGCATTTATAAAAGTTATCGATCGCCATCCCAACTTTTATACCGTTAACAAAGCTTACGTCGGTATCACGAATTTCGCCTTTTAAAATTTCTGAATATTTCGATCCATTAATGGTATTGAAATACAGTATAAGTTTACTGGAATCATGTTGAAGGATTTGAACGTTAATATCCCCAATTTCGGATTTGATAATCCTATTGACCAACTTAAATTTTCTCAATAACTTCAAATTGGGATGTCGCGTACTTTTAACCGTGCCGAATGGATAATAAACATACGTTGAGTTTACTTCAATGCCTAAAGTATCAGGACCGCAATTGAGCAAAGAGGCTACATGCGTTGAATATCTGGGAACGGCCAACAGTCCATTAATCCGGATGGGCGTTGGTGGGTTAGCTTCCAAATATGCTTTTGTAGGTTTATTGTTTAAAGAGCTACAAGATGTATTAATTAGCCATGTAATTAACAAAAAAATAGCCAGGCGGAATCTCATATTCTAAATATACAACTTAATCAAACATCAGCATAAACAGGCCTTCCTAAAAGACCAGAACAAAGCGTTACCGCACTTGCAAAAGCATCCTCGTGAAAGCCATATTTAAAATAGCTGCCGCAAAAGTAAACTGGGCCTGTCGCATTCAGCTTATGTAAGTCAGCCTGGGCATTAATGGCCGGCACATCAAAGAGCGGATGCTCATAGTCCAATTCTTTGATGATCTTTTTGGGATCGATATTATCGTGCGGATTGATGGAGACGAAATAATCCTTCCTATCAGATACCTGCTGCAGGCTGTTCATCCAGTAAATGGTAGTTGGAATTAATTTTCCATCCTGCATTTTAATACTGTAGTTCCAGCTGCTCCAGGCCAGTTTGGCTTTGGGCATGATGCTGCTGTCAGTATGTAAGACGGCTTTGTTGTATTGATATTTAAAGTTAGACAGCAACCATTGTTCGTCGCCGGTGGGATGGTCCAGCATTTTAAGCGCCTGGTCGCCGTGGGCGGCGATGATCACGCGGTCGAAAGTTTCTGTCGAACCGTCTGATGCATGAATAGTTACTTTTTCGTTTTCCCGTACCACCTTTAACACGTTACAATTTGTTTTAATGCGATCTTTAAACGGTTTGATCAATATTTCGCGGTACGACCGGCTGCCATCCACCAGTGTGTACCATTGATGCTGCGTGTCCAAGCCTAAAAATCCATGATTGAGGAAAAACCGGATGAGCGTCACTGCGGGGAAATCCAACATTTGTTCCATCGGTGTGCTCCATACCGCCGAGCTCATCGGCACCAGGTATTTCCATAGCATCTCTTCACCAAAGCCAAACTCCTTCACGTATTGCCCGATAGAATAATTCGCATACTTCGGATCATCCAGGATTTTAACGCTTTCCTTATTAAACCGGCCAATCTGCATGAGCATTTTGATGTATTTCAGGTTGAAAATGTTCTTCCGTTGGGCAAACAAATGGTTCATGCTTGATCCGCTGTATTCCAACCCGGTTGGCAAATGCTGCACGCTGAACGACATGTCAGTTTTTTTGATCGGCGCTTTGATCTCGTCAAACAACTTGCACAGGTTGGGATAGGTTTGAAAGTTGAACACCATAAAGCCTGTATCCACATACACAGGCTTGCCATCCTCATTAACGATTACAGTATTGGTATGACCGCCTATATAGTCGTTTTGTTCGTAAATAGTGAGCTCATCCTGAAGATGCAGAAAGTGGGCACATCCCATGCCGGCTATGCCGGTACCGATAATGGCGGTTTTTAACATTGTTAGATTTTGCTGTTCTATTGGGTAACCGTATTCAGAAACGTCTCAACCGCGTAGGTCGACAACTGTCCGCCCGGGCCGTTTAAATTATAATCAAAGCCATGGGTGGCCCAGGGCAGTTGCAGCCAGTAATATTTAACGCCGTTGGCTTTTAGCTTTTTGATCAGTTTGCGGTCGTGCTCCGGCGATACCAGCACATCGTTCATGCCGTGTATCATGAGTGTGGGCACCGAGTTTTTGGTGACAAATTCAACCGGCGAGCAATTGAAATATTTTTGAGGCACCTGGCTGTAAGTTCCCCCTATGTACTGTCTCATTACCTTCCGCGAATCCATAATTAATGGATTTGAGGGAATGGAATATCCCCAAACCATATCTGCCGGGCCATAAAAATCAATAACGCCTTTTAAGGCGGGTTCATGCAAGGTATAAGCAGCCAGCAAGGCAATCTGCGCTCCGGCCGAACGACCCAGCAGCACAAACCTTGTTGTATCTATTCTTAATTCAGCAGAATGCTGGCGCAGGTATGCAATCGTGTTTTGTATATCTTCAACCGGTGCGGGGGTTTGCCATTTTGGCGCCATACGGTAATTGATGGCGGCAACATTGTAGCCTTTTTTAGCCAAATAGCTGTTCAGTTCGGGCAATTGCTTGCTATCCCCACCAGCCCAGGAACCGCCGTGGACCACTATGATACAAGGTCTGAGTATGGGGATGGCCGCATCACCGTCGCCAACTATTGCCGGGAAAAAATCCAATGTTATGGACGTATCATTATACTTGACGTAAGTCAACGTTTTATAAGCCATCGTATCCCCGCCATCAAACAAGCGCCAAAAGCTAAATGGTTGCCGGGCGTTGTCGGGTAAAACAACGTGTGACGCACTATTGGGTATTCCCCCAAACGACCTGGCCATATCACTTTTCACACTTTTGGCGACCCACCAGGCCCGCACAACAGGCGATAAAAAGATCAGCATGGTTACGACACCTAAAATGGTACCCGCCATTTGATATTTATGTGCCCAGAAACCCGTGAGGGTTATTCCAAGGGTGATAAAAAAGAATAGCAAGGGGAACTCGGTAACGCCAATCGCAAGCAGCCAAAGGTGATATTCCGGCGCTTTTAAAAATGCCAGCAGGGAAATCAGGAAGAAGAACAGGATTAAACAAAATCGTATCATTTTTAATTCCTTCCGGGGACGCGAAAAAGAGACGCGAAGTATCGCTTCTCTACGCGGGTGTATTGATTATTGTTTTGCTTTATGAAACAGATAATGACTAACAATCCATTCGTTCCCCCTATTATAATTCCACAATTCGGCGCAGGCCATATAAAAAAGCCGCCAGTAAACCCACCATTTTACGGCCTGATCTTTGCCATAAGTTTCCTCAAAAATTGGCATGATCTCCGGCTTAAAAAAGTCCATGTTTTTCAACCAGGCTTCAGCTGTTTTGCCGTAATGCGTGCCGTTAACATGCCAGTGTTTTTCAACCACCATGTCATCATTAAAGTAAAACATCAGATCGTCGCTGGGCATAATCCCCCCGGTGAAAAAGTGTTTGCTCATCCAATCGGTATCGTCCTTAACTTCGAATACGTAAGCATATTCTTTGTGCGTGAATATATGGATAAACAATTTACCGTCCGGCTTCAGGAAGGAGGCGACTTTTTTCATCAGTCGCTCATAATTGCGCATGTGTTCAAACATTTCTACCGAGACCACCCGGTCAAACCGCTCCTCAATAGTAAAGGTGTTCATGTCGGCTGTGATGACCGTGAGGTTATTTAAGCCCCTTTGCCTGGCTTGCTCGTCGATATACAATTTTTGGGTGCGTGAATTAGATACCACCTTAAAAGTACTTTCCCGGAATTTTGCCGCCATAAAAAGCGACAACGATCCCCAGCCACAGCCCAATTCCAATACAAGCTGGCCATCGGCCAGTTCTGCCCGTTGGCAGGTTAATTCGAGCATATCGTCTTCGGCTTGGTCAAGGTCGGTAACCCCTTCCTTAAAGTAACAACTTGAATATTTCAGGTTTTTGCCAAGGCAATACTGGTAAAATTTTGTTGGCACCTCGTAATGCTGCTGGTTGGCATCGGCAGTGTTTACGGCGATGGGGGAGGACTTCAACTGTCTCATTAATTCCATCAAGTGCGCCTGTTGTGCTTCAACGTCACCTTTGTTCTCGTCGGCGAGCCTTTGAGCCAATAATTTCCGGATACCCTTGCGCAGTAAAAAATCAGGGACTTTGTTTTGTTCAATCAGTTTGTCGTACCACATGTAAAACAGGTCAGGCTGTAGCCATTTATTTAATTTAGGAAGTTTACGTTTTTTGGTTGAAGTTAGATTTTTGTAAACTAAAAAAATATTTCTGGTAATACTATTTTTGGAGGGTATGACATTGCAAGATACTTGTCCGAAAGGCTATTTGGCGTAAACGGTTGGCGGCAGGGGAATCCGCTGGGTGTCCCCTGTTTATAGAACTAAAACATATGGTCCTGGGCTCCAGCCTTCTTTGGTCTCACGAAGATAGTTTTTAATAAATATTGTTGTTATTTAAATGGGGTGCAATTCAATTGTAGCGGTGAATTTATAACTTTATGGAAAGCAAGCATTAATGTTAACCATAAAAAAGAAAGAAGATGACCAAAGAAGAGTATATCGAAGCGGCAGGCAAGCGCTACGACCAGCTTCATGCGTTAAACGACGGTCGGGATTTTTATGATTATGAGAAAGAATTCATAAAAATAGGGGAAGACATGGGTCGGGAGGTTTTTGAAAAGAACATAAATACAGTAAGCGAGGATAGGCGTAAAAAAAACTCGCTGTTGCTACGGGGAAATAAGTGTCAATAAAGTACGTCCTTACAGCCACGGAGCTAAAGGTTTTAAAATAAGCCCGTTGATGCAGTAGAAAATGGTATATGCGGGACAATACGACAATTATGGCAATTGCAACCAAATAATGAGCAAACTAATTTGTCAGGAAATAAGTTCCGCCCAGGTATTTAGAGTAACCAATGCTTATGGCGTTGAGTTCGGTATAGGCGAGCAGGCAGAGCGAAGCCTTCCCCCCGTGCAGCAACAAGAAGTAGTTTATGCAGAAATAGATGGGAGCATGATCCAGACACGGGAAGGTTGGAAGGAAGTAAAACTGGGGCGGGCATTAAGTCATCAGCTTGCGTTGTGGGCACAGAACAAGAGCGGGGTATGATCATGGAATCGCAATACATGGCTTATTTGGGTGACGAGAATCCTTTCAGCCGGAGCATGGACGAATTGAATACGGAGCCTCCTGTAACGAACTATTAAAGCCATGCGATTTTAATGCATTTTACCTGTTAATCATTAACTAACTTATGAAAGCAATGGTGATTACCCACCCCGGCGGACCAGAGGTATTAAGAATTGAGGAACGCCCAATCCCCGTATTTTCCGCCACCGAGGTATTGGTGAAAGTGGCGGCGGCCGGTGTTAACCGCCCGGATGTTTCCCAGCGGAAAGGCGGCTATCCCCCGCCGCCCGGTGCATCACCGGATATTCCGGGACTGGAAATTGCAGGCGTTGTGATAGAAATTGGAGCCGGTGTTTCCCGCTGGAAACCTGGCGACAGGATATGCGCCCTTGTAACCGGAGGCGGATACGCGGAATATTGTGTAGTTCCTGAAGGGCAATGTTTGCCGATACCCGGCGATCTTACTTTTGAGGAAGCTGCATCGCTACCCGAAACTTTATTTACCGTGTGGAGCAATGTGTTTGACAGGGGACATCTAAAAGCCGGCGAATCCCTGCTGGTGCATGGCGGCTCCAGTGGTATAGGT
>JABDGE010000040.1 GCA_013286235.1 Bacteroidota bacterium | reverse complement strand
CCTGGAAATTGCCCGTATGGTAATGCGTGGCAATGCCAATAATCTATACCATTTGGGGCTGAAATGAGGCCCGCCAAAGCGAGTAAGTGGCGCAACCGGCAAAGCTATTGGTAATGGGCCGATGGACGATTCGCAGCGGGCTTGGTTGGCTTCCGAGAAGATTGGGGAATGTAGTCACAAACACTACACGCATAGTGTGTCCGCAGACACAGGCCACGGACAGCGGGGCTTCTGACGAAGATCAGCCCCGCCCGTGACAAAGGGCAGGGCTTGTACCAATGACGTGCTTATTGGCTTTAAGCTATCAGGTTTGCTTCGGCGCCGAATGCCTGGTCGATGACGATCTTCCAGCCGCCGCCTGGTTGGCGCTTCATTACTTCAATTCCCTTTGCGCTGATCTTTACTTCGTCCCCATCGGTAATGCTCCATTCCGATCGTCCTAAGGCGATGTCGCCGGTTTGCAGGCAATAAACGGTTTTGATCTCCATTTTGCCTTTTATGGACAATATGGCTTTGATCGATTCCTCAAATTTATCATTGCCCGAAACAGGTTTGCCCGGTTCAGGTACAATAATGCCGCTGGTATCATACATACCCAATACGGTGGCCACATCACCCGAATTAAAGGCTGCAGCAAGTGTTGCATGGGCGTCTTCTGCCCTGTTTGGTAAGTTCATGTTTTTTGATTTTTTATGGATGAATGGTGATTTATTACAGAATTGCGGAAAAGTTATTATCGCTGATAACCGCCTTTGCCAGGTCCCCGATGGCTTCATTGGCCTTGTTAAAAAGGAATGGGCCCATGCTGATCCGTTTTACACCCAGTGATGCTAATTCTTCAAAATCAGGCAGGGCTGGCATGCACATCACATTAACCGGGAGCTTGGTGGCGCCAACAACTTCCCTGATATCATCGCGGTCGGTAATGCAGGGAACGAAAATCCCGTCGGCGCCGGCATTTTCGTAGTTTTCAATGCGGGTAAGGGTTTCGGCAAGAGCGTTTGGAAGACCTAAGAGGAACCTATCCGTCCGCACATTCAAAAATATTTGCAAATTATTCCGGCTGATATGGCTGGCTATTGCCGAAAGGATCCGCTGGAATTCAGCAGCCGGCCGCAATTGGCGCACGGTCCCGGGGATGGTATCCTCCAGGTTTATGCCGACTACGCCGGCGTCGTGCAGCTTGTTGATGTTTTCAATTATGCCGGCAACGGTTCGGCTGTACCCGGCCTCCATGTCAACGGAAAAGGGTATGTGAACTACTTCCACCACCCTTTTGGCAAATTGAACCAGGATTTCGAATGGCAAGTTTTCGCCGTCTTCAAAACCGAGGGAATTTGAAAGCGCCTGGCTGCTGATGCCGATGGCCTTGTACCCGCTTGCCTCAAGTATCCGGGCGCTGTTCAGGTCCCATATATTGCCAAGCAATAAGGGTGTGGTGTTTTGGTGCAGCTGTTTAAATGTTTCAAAAGGATTCATACAATGCTTTGTTTAATGATTATAAAACAAAGGTATTGCGGGCGGGGATGGGGAAATTGTATAAACCGGAACCGTTTAAATTTTATTGTGCCAGCATCAGGTTAACCGGCGACGCGTTATCGGCGTAGGCAGAAGGGGTGAGGCCCGTGAATGACTTAAAATCCCTGATAAAGTGCGATTGGTCAAAATAGCCGGCCTGGTAAGCAATAGTGGTTAAAAGCTGCTCATTTTTAGCAATGAGCTTAAGGCTGTACTGAAACCTGTTTATTTTATTGAAAAATGCCGGCGACAGGCCCGTATGCCGGTAGATCAGCTTATGCAGGTAACGCCATGCCGCGATGCAATGGCGCCCAGGTTATTTTCGGATGGGTTTCTTTTTATGCTGGTTAAAATATGCGCGACCTTGTCAATCCTGAATGATTTTTTTTGGCCGCCGATTAACCTGTTCAATAAGAAGCATTCAACCTGTGCGATCCGCTTATGCGGGTCTTTTGTTTCCAATAGCTGCATGTGCAGAGTTTTCGCCGGGCTGCCGATTACATCACCGAAGTCGGATATGCGGTCATTAAACAGGCCGATCTCGTCGCTAAAAAAGTAACCTGCCGAATGCGTGAAGAATTTTATGCCGAGCATGGTATGCCTGCCTTTTGAACGAATGGGCAATGGTTTAGTGATCTGTCCCCAAAGCTCAATTTTTGGTGTTTTGAAGAATTTATCGCCGACTGACGATTCCCATGTTCCTTCGCCCAGGTTAAAAATTAGTTCCATATCGCCGCTGGGGAATACGGTATCTTCAAATTCAACATCCGCATCCGATTCAAAGATATAATAATGCCTTACATACGGTTTTAAAATATCTGATGGCTGAAAATGCTTAAATTCCATATGTAAATTTACGGGTTTTATGTGGGAGTTTTATTGGCGTATCGGTTGGTGGTAAAATAAACGGCTTTCAAAACTAATATGATAGAATAATTCAGAATTGTATAAATCGGAACTAATTGTTAAGCGAAGGAGAGTTGGAAAATAACGACCTTTACTATGCAATCCGAATCAAATTCTTTTAATTTTACCTGATAGAACTTAAAATATCCTAATCATGAGCAGCAAACTTTTACTACGTATTGCAGCTACTTTAACGTTTCTGCATATCATCGGGCACAGTATTGGCACCTTCACCTGGAAAAATCCGCCCACTGCAGCCGTCGGGCAGGTGATCAAAGGAATGGAAGATAATCATTTTGATTTCATGGGGCGGTCGGTTACGCTGGCGGCCTTTTTCGACGGCTATGGCTTTACGATGATTTTGGTGCTTATTTCAGTCACCTTGATGTTGTGGTTTATTTCTGCTGAAGGCAAAAGCCCGTTTACCATCAAGTTGCTAACAGTATTATGCGTTTTTTTAATTGGGATGGGAATTGTTGAGTTTGTTTACTTTTTTCCGTTGCCAGGGGTGCTTTCCTCCGGGGCAGGTATTTGTACGCTGGTTGCGAGGTTTAGAATTAAGGTTGTTTAGGGAACATTACCTTATTATCGTCACATACCCCGCAATATTAGGCCCGCCATTATTTAAATCAATGATATAATAATAAACCCCTGCCGCCAATTGCTTGCCGTTGTATTTCCCGTCCCAGGGCTTCGGGTAGCCCACGCTGCTAAATACGCGCTGCCCCCAGCGGTTGTAGATAGCAATGGTGCAATAGGGATTGCCCTGCAGGCCCTCGATGTCCCAGGTATCGTTAATGCCATCGCCGTTGGGCGTAAAGGCGTTTGGTATTTTTGTGGGGTAGCAACCAATCTCGTTCATTACCACGGTATCGGCGGCCATGCAGCCGTTTGCATCCGTTACCTTTACCCAATAGATACCGCCATTTTTTACCTTGTAGGTTGGGGTGGTACTGCCGTCCTGCCACAAATATGCGTTAAAAGGGCCGGGGTTTAATATGACCGAGTCGCCGTAACAAAAGGTTTTACCGCCGCCGAGGGTAACATATGGATTCACTGTGAGGTTCACCGTGAGAATACTGTCGCAGCCATTTGCCGCCGTTAGGGTATCGACATAGGTTCCGGTTTTGGTGTGCTTGAGGTAGTTGTCGCCATTGCAAATACTGATGTTAACGGTCGCATACGACAGCGGGTTAACGGTTAGCGTTAAGGTGACAATACTGTCGCAGGCGTTTACCGCCGTAAGGGTATCGGTATATACCCCGGTTATGGTATGGCCCATATACGACTGGCCCTGGCAGATGGCTGCTTTTAGTGAAGTATACGCCAGCGGTCGTAATGACAAATTAATATTGGTTATCACGCTGTCGCAGCCCTGGACCGTTCGTAAGGTATCACTATAGGCGCCTGCTGCATTGATCTTTTTGCCAGAGGGCAGGGTGTACGCTGTACCTGTACAGATGGAAGCGTTAAGGTTGTATACCGCTGGCGCGCTGTAAACAACGGTGTACACATTGGAGTGGGCGCTGCAGCTTGCATTCCCGGTATTATCGCCATCTGCCACGTCAAGGCGGTAGTAGTAAGTGCCGTGTGAAGGCGGTGCGATGGTATAGGAAGAACCGTTTGCACCGGCAATATCGCTGAAATTTATACCATCGGTTGACATTTGCCATTGATACCCGTTGTTAACATAACAGCTTGCCACTGTTGAGGTAAGGGTTGCTTTATTGGCGCAAAAAATGCTTGCATTATTGCCGGTAATGCCGGGTACGGCGATATTAGTTTGCGGACCTGCCGGGGAGAAAGTAATATCATCCAGCCCCAGGTCATTGCCATTGCCGCCCGGCGCATTGTTATGCATCCTGATAACCACAGTTGAAACCCCTGCCGGTGTTGTAAAATAAAAGCCAAACTGCGACCAATCAGAAGGGGTTGCTGCTGTGCCAGCTACATAATTTATTTGCCCTGTATCAAAACTTTTTAAAACAGTACCATCGGTTTTTTCAATGGTAAAAGTGATATCGGGGTTAATACCGCCAGGGATATCCCACATATTTATCATCCATGCAGCAAATTGGTAAGTGGTGCCATCGCAAAGGCCATTAACCGTTTGAACAAAAAAGTCACTGGGTTGGTAGGATGCATTGATGAGCATGAAATAGCCATTTGGATCGCCCGTATGATCGGTAAGGGTATGCCAGTCACCATAACAGCCAGTTGTATAATTAACAATGGAGTAATATCCGTCCTCAGGGCATGGGTTAGCGATATAGGTCATGTTAGTAACCCCGGCGGGTAGGGCGGGGCCAAACTGGCCTGTACCGGAGCCAAAGGTTTCGTCGATGATGGGGGTACCTAAACTCCCGGTACACTGTGAATATCCCGTTGCAGCAAGGAGCATGAAAAGTAAGAGAACATAGATTTTATTAACCATTAGCTGATGGCGTAAATCACTGGCTATAATAAATTAATTTGAGGTTTGAGCGATGCCATAAAACTGGTAACAAGGTATTATTATTATTGGAGATAAGCAAAATCAGCACATGATGGCATCACGCGGCTGCGTGACTATTTAGCCAGCCCACAGCCAGTCATATCATAACCGCATGTAGCGGTGCTTTTTACATTGCTTCAAACAAAAGTGGAGTTTAAACGCTCTCTAATAGACAATCCAACGTTCTAACAATCTAACAAGAAAACAATAACATAATATGAGGCCAACAACCATCAACATAACAGAACCCAAAGGCGGTCAATCTGTTGCTTTTGCAGGGGGCAGTTACCGCGTGCTGATCACCGGCGAGCAAACCAACAATGCATTCGGGGTGATCGATATGATCGTGCCGCCACATGCCGGGCCAACACCCCATTCGCATGCTGCTATACAGGAATCGTTTTATGTATTGGAGGGGGAGCTAACATTCCGCACGGAAACACAAACTTATATTGCCCGCAAAGGGGCTTTTATTGAAATACCATTAGGCGGGGCGATCCACAATTTTCAGAACGAGACGGACACGCTTGCTCATGTGGTTTGTACGGTGGCGCCGGCCGGGATGGAAAAAATGTTCCTGGAGCTGGGTGTGCCAGTTGAAGCCGGGGAACTTAGGCCAATGACGCCGCCCACACCGGAGGAATTGAAGCACATTATCGAGATTGCTACAAAATACGGGCAGGAATTGCTTCCGCCGGATTATTTTCAGAAGCGGGGTTGAAGAAGATGTTCCTGCACTCAATGAGGATTTAACCGCGGAGGTCGCTGAGAAGGCACGGAGATCGCAGAGGGTTGGTGGGAAAGACGATCTTTGCAATGCAAAGGCATTTACCTACCTTAAGCCTATAAATACGACGATCTTGAAATCCTTTGTCTGGTCAATTCTTACAAAAAAACCATATAATCTGTTATGGATAGCCGCTATATCGACTTTTGCTAAAGGGCTATTGGCCGGCAACGGAGCATTTGATATTACCCGGGGCGACTCTTATTATGTTTACAGCGCCGCACTTATTTATGGGTTGATCGCGTTGTTGCTAATCGCCTTTTGGATCATTTATCTTATTTCAGATCGCTTGCTATTGTCTGCCAAACTAAGCTGGTTACACATATTGGCAACCGGATTGGCTATTTTCATGTTTTTTAACCTTTCAAAATTCGCTTTGGGCCTATCAGGTGTGCCCCGACGGTATTATGCAATTAGCGAATTTCCAAAGCCGGATTATCGTTGGCTTGCGCCGGTTTTAGCTATGATCCTTGCGTTTGCGATCGGACAGCTTTGTTTTTTGGTGAATTTATTTGGTGGGATTTTAAGATATGTTTGGAGGTCAAGCCATCGGGGTCAATCGCTAAAATGAGAAGACGGCCTTGAATTCCTACAGCTTACCTGTTTTCCAATAATCCCTTTTATTCGGGGTCTTTACCAAGTGCCATGTCAATCATTAAATGACGGGTTAGTCTTAAGTAGGAAGACCAAGAAATTGCCTTATAGGTACCCTGACAGATCGGGGCCGAGGCGCTCGACTCAGCACGCTTGACTTGAATGAGATAGTTCGCATGTGACTTTTTGTGAAAAAAGGTCGAAGATTACTCCCGGAAACAAATATTCAATATGTCAAAGAAGTTAATATCAGTTACTTATGATAACATTTTCAGAAAAACACGGTGTGATTTCGGTGTGATTTATGTGTAATTCCGTGTGATTTTCGTGTGAACGGTGTGTGATTTCCATGTGATTTATTTTTGGGATTCACAAGCGGCGTTCATGAGGGCCATCGCCGTTTACATATGATTTTTTCTTTCATTACTACGATTTTTGGCCTATTGTTCAATTTAATTTCTTTTTTTGAGGCATTCATAACGTCGCTAAGCTTCGTTTCAACGATTTTATGAACATTTGCCGTCGCTGCCTATTTTATTGTCGGGTTAATGCGGGGTTGATGCGCTATTTTTACTGAATTATTGGCCATTATTGCTGCTTAATGCTATGTTAATGCTACTTTTTTTTCGTGGTTATTGTGCCCCCCAGACATCATAAAGGGGGGGTAAAGTCTATCGCATGGTTATTTCATTCTTCGTAAGTATCTAATTTTAAATTATTTAAAGACCAGCATTCACGCCAATTCCGAACAAGGCAACCCCCAAAACGCTACATCAAAAGCTGAATTTCTAAGAATCTGCGGCAACGGGGCCGTTTTAATTTTAAACAAAACAACGAGATGCAATCTGGCATTAAGATTTGCTAACAAATTTAGTATTTTTAAATCGGCCTGTCAAGGGAAAGTTTTCAACATTGTAGTGAGTGGTGAAAGGAAG
This sequence comes from Bacteroidota bacterium, assembly GCA_013286235.1. Classification (GTDB taxonomy): domain Bacteria; phylum Bacteroidota; class Bacteroidia; order Sphingobacteriales; family Sphingobacteriaceae; genus Mucilaginibacter. The sequence continues at coordinate 26,222 of JABDGE010000040.1, read as the reverse complement.
TCCGGAAGTCCGGAAGAAGGATAATGATGAAAGGGTGTTGGGGGAATAGTCGGACTATCAAATACAGGTTAGTGCAAAGTCCTGTAGGGGCAAGGAAGAATTAAAATGAGCTCAATCCGTCAATTTACAGTTGACGGGTCACCAGGTAGAATAAGATTTATCCTAAAATCCCTATCACGAATTCTATACTGTAACAAAACCGTACACCTACCGTTCGGATTTGAACAGGGGCGGTTTCGCCAATTCATTCAAATAGCAGATAATCAAAGTGTTGGCATATCGGCATGAATGTTAACTTACATTTATGTGATAAAAATGGAACGCTGGCATTTTTTTCGCCGCCCATCCTGATGCATGACGCTTGCGGTGAGATTTAGGAAGCCCGGAAGCCCAAAAGAAAAAATGATCCGATGGCATCACTGACCAACCCACCAATGAACAAGTAAACTAATGAACAAATGAACGAATGAATGAACCATGATAAAGAGTTATTTCACCATCAGCCTGCGTAACCTGGCTAAGAGGAAAGCATATACAGTATTGAATGTGCTGGGGCTGACTATTGGCGTGGCATGTTGCCTGCTTATTTTCCAGTATGTATCGCGGGAGCGGAATTACGACACGTTTGAAAAGAACAGCGGGCAGATCGTCAGGCTGCGGATTGATCAGTACAAGCAGGGAAAGCTGGAATGGCAATCGGCGACTGTGTACCCTGCCATTGCGCCTACGCTGAAAAAGGAGTTTCCCGAAGTGGAAAATACCTGCAGGCTTCTCAACGACGGCATGCTTTTGAGTAATGATGCCCGCAATATCAAATTTAATGAGACGAAAGGCGACTACGCCGATCCGTCAACGATCGGTATGCTTGGTTTTGACCTGGTACGTGGGAGCGATGCCACTGCTTTAGCGAAGCCGTTTGAAATGATCATTTCGGAAAGCATGGCGAAGAAATATTTCGGCACGGATGATGTGATCGGGCGGACATTGACGGAACGGTATGACCACGGTTCAAGAGCTTACCAGGTGAGCGGAGTTTTTAAAGACTACCCCGCCACCTCTCACCTCGTGGTTAGCTACCTCGTCTCCTACGCTACGCTTGTGCAGACTTTGACGCAAGGCGGCGATAAAACCGATGTGGCCAATACCGGCTGGGGCTGGTACGACTTTTACGAATACATTCAGTTAAGACCCGGCACAAACATACAGGCTTTCCAGGCGAAATTACCCGCCTTTGCCGATAAACATATCAACAGCAACCAATGGCTAAAAGCAAATCATGTAAAAAATTGGATTTACATAATGCCGCTTCATGATCTGCACCTTTATTCAAACTACAACGAGGAGGCCGAGGTGAACGGAAACGGCAGCGCCGTTAGCTTTATGTTTTTGATCGCCCTGATCATTATGGGTATTGCCTGGATAAACTATATCAATCTTTCAACTGCGCGTTCGGTGGAGCGGGCGAAGGAAGTAGGTGTACGTAAAGTACTAGGAGCGGCTAAATTTCAACTGATAAAGCAGTTCATGCTCGAGAATATCCTGCTGAATACCGCAGCAATAATCATAGCCGCCGTACTGGTCTACGTGTTCACCGGCCCCTTCAATCAATTGATGGGCAACAACAACATTTCCGGCTTCGCGATGACCGGCCGTTACTGGCTCGTTTTCGCGGGCATCTTTATCGGCGGTACGCTCTTATCAGGGCTGTATCCGGCTTTTGTGCTGTCGGGTTATCAACCTGTGAAAGTTTTAAAGGGCGCTTTTAAAAATACAGCCGGCGGGCTGGTGTTGCGCAAAGGGTTGATCGTTTTGCAATTCAGCATCTCTGTGATACTTATTGTCGGCACCATTATCGTTTATCAGCAGGTAAATTATATGCGCAGTCAAAAGCTGGGCGCCAACATAGATCAAACGCTGGTGCTTGATGGCGCGCAGTCGTTAAAGGACTCGACTTACCAAAATACACTTCAGTCATTTAAGGAGGAGGCCTTAAAGATTCCGGGTGTTAAGGGGCTGAGCGCATCGACCAACGTTATGGGGCAGGAAATTTATTGGACAAACACCTATCACAGCGTGGAACAAAATGCGGCTGGCGCATCTACGCTGTACCGGCTGGGCGTCGACTATGATTTTATCCCGCAGTTCCAGTTGACCATGGCTGCCGGCCGCAATTTTTCAAAGGATTTTCCGGGCGATAAAAAAGCAGCCATATTGAATGAAAAAGCCGCGGAGTTGATGGGTTTTAAAGATGCACAGGATGCTATTGGTAAAAAAATAACAGGCGGAGACACGGTAACCATTGTAGGCGTGGTAAAGGATTTTCACTATATGGGGCTAAGAAAGGCGATCGACCCGCAGATGATCACCTTGCGCCCCAACACCCGCAGTGCCTATTCTGTTAAGCTGGAGACCTCGGATCTGAAGACAACGATTGCCGCATTGAGGGCCAATTGGAACCAGTATTTCCCCAACGACCCTTTCAATTATTCATTTCTGGACGATCAGTTTAACGCACAGTACCGCAGCGACCAGCAATTCGGCGAAATGTTTACGCTGTTCGCGTTCCTGGCCATATTGATCGCCTGTTTCGGGCTGGTTGGCCTGTCGGCATACAATATTTTGCAGCGCACCAAAGAGTTGGGAATCCGGAAAGTGCTGGGTGCATCGGTACAGAACGTTGTTTTTATCTTATCCAAAGATTTTCTCGCGCTGGTGGCCATCGCATTTGTGATTGCCGCACCGGTGTCGTGGCTCATCATGAACCGCTGGCTTGAGGGATATGCCTTCCGCATCGATATCAGTTGGTGGGTATTGGCGGTTGCGGGGCTGGCTGCTTTTATGATCGCGTTTGGAACGTTGAGTGTACAGGCCCTGAAGGCGGCCGGAGCTAACCCGGTGAAGAGTTTGAGGAGTGAGTAGTCAGAACTCGAGTTTGTAGAATTAGTTGAATTAATAGAATGATTGACGGCTAACAAATTCGAAAAATTCTTTAATTCAACAAATTCGAGTTAAGACAAATGAACCAGTGAACAAATGAACTAATACATGATAAAAAACTATTTTAAAACAGCGTGGCGCAGTTTGCTGCGTAATAAAAGCTATGCAGCCATTAACGTTGCAGGTTTAACCATCGGCACGGCAGCCTGCCTGCTGATCTTCCTGATCGTGCATTTCGAAACGAGTTTTGACAATTTTCATCAAAAGAAAAACGATATCTATCGCGTAATTTCGGTTTCTAACGATCCTGATGGCGTTCATCGCGGGAGCGGTACGCCACTGCCGCTTACCGGGGGACTGCGGGCTGACTTTCCCGATCTGAAGGAAGTAGCGGCGATCATGCGTAATGACGGTTCGCATTATTCTGTCCAAAACAGCGACGGCTCTAAAAAGAAATTTAAGGAAGACGATGCCTACTACGCCGAGCCGCAGTTCTTTACCATTTTTGATTTTGGCTGGCTGGCCGGCGATAAAAAAACCGCGCTGAACGGGCCAAATTCGATCGTTCTGTCGCAGGACGAGGCCAATAAATTTTTTGGCGACTGGCATAATGCCATGGGCAAAATCGTCAGGTATGAAAATAAAACCGACTTTAAGGTAACCGGCATCCTGCAAAACTCGCCGGTTAACACCGATTTCCCCATACAATTACTGGTGTCGTTTGCCACCCTGCGCCAAAAAGACGGCGACTATAACGGCAATATTAAAGATTGGGTTAGCACCTTTAGCGATAACGAGTGCTTTATTGTTTTGCCAAAAAATATGCCGGTCAGCAGGTTTGATGCCGGTTTAAAGGCGCTCGCAAAAAAATATAAGCCCGCGCCCTATAACACTAAGGACGCCTTTGAACTTCAGCCCCTTGCCGAAATTCACTACAATACCGAAACCGAAATATTTACTGACCACCCATTCAGCAAACAGCTGTTAAATACCATCGGCCTCATCGGTTTATTTTTGCTCGTTATCGCCTGTGTGAATTTTATCAACCTCGCTACGGCCCAGGCTGTAAACCGCTCAAAAGAAGTGGGCATTCGTAAAGTATTGGGCAGTAACCGCAACCAGCTCGCATTGCAGTTCATTACCGAAACATTCATAATTACCCTTTTCTCGGTTGTTCTGGCTATCGGGATAGCCCAGGCGGCGATTCCATTTTTCAACCAGTTGCTGGAGATAAAACTTAACAGCGCATTTTTAGCCGATCCTGTGCTATGGCTGTTTTTGATTGGTGTGATCATTCTCGTTACCTTGTTATCCGGGCTATACCCGGCCATGGTGTTGTCCGGCTTTAATCCCATTACCGCTCTTAAAAATCGGGTTGCCGCGAGTAAAGCCAGCGGCATATCCCTGCGCAGGGTATTGGTGGTGTTCCAGTTCTGTATTGCCCAGGTGCTGGTGATCGGTACGCTGGTTATTATTAAGCAGATGCAATATTTCCATAACAAATCGCTCGGGTTCGATAAAGAAGCAATTGTCAATGTCTCGTTTCCGGGCGACAGTATCAGCCGCACCAGGCTGACCACTTTGCGTAACGAACTGCTTCAGCAGCCGGGCGTACGAGACGTAAGCTACAGCTTTGCCAGCCCATCGGACAATACCGGCTGGCACAGTGATTTTAAATACGACCATGCATCAACACAAACCAAGTTCGGGGCCAGTTTAAAATGGGCCGATGCGGAATACTTTAAGCTGTACGAACTCCAATTCGTTGCCGGTGGCCCTTACAAAAATACCGACACAATAAGCGGATATGTGGTAAATCAAACACTACTGGCTAAACTGGGTATTACGGACCCGCAAAAGGCCATCGGTAAATACATCAAGCTTTGGGACGACCCACAAAAAAACCAACAGATCGTTGGTGTAGTAAAGGACTTCAACATCAGCTCGCTTAAAAATGCCATCGAACCGGTTTTAATGGCTCCGTGGAAAACGTTTTACCAAAAGCTTAATATCAAAGTGGCCCCGCAAAATATCCATCAAACCATGGCAGGCATCGAAAAAACCTGGAATAACACCTTCCCGGATGGGATGTACGAATACCAGTTCCTGGACGATAAGATCGCCAACTTTTACAAAAGCGAGGATCGCTTAGCAGAATTGTATAAAATATTTGCCGGCATCGCCATCTTTATTTCCTGCCTCGGTTTATATGGCTTAATATCCTTTATGGCCGTGCAGCGCGTTAAGGAGGTTGGCATCCGCAAAACGCTCGGTGCCACAGTTGGCAATATCGTTTACCTGTTTTCAAAGGAATTTACGTTGCTTATTTTGATCGCCTTCCCAATTTCCGGCGCGGCGGGATGGTATTTTATGCACAAATGGCTGCAGGATTTCACGTACCGCATCGATATAGGCCCGGGGATATTTGTACTGGCTATTCTCATGTCGATAGCGATAGCGTGGCTAACGGTGGGATATAAGGCGATAAGAGCGGCGCTGGCAAACCCGGGAGAGAGTTTGAAGAGTGAATAACGCCCCCCAGCCCCCGCTGGCCAGCGGGGGAGTGGAAGGTGGTGAGATATAGAAAATAAGAATGTTAAATTGGAAACCGTATAGTATTAACTAATAAAATTAAATTCCCCCGCTGGCTAGCGGGGGTTAGGGGGCAATATGATAAGTAACTACCTAAAAATCGCATGGCGCAACCTTGTTAAGAACAGGGCCTCGTCAATAATCAACATTGGTGGGCTGGCTGTCGGCATGACTGCAGTGCTGCTGATCGGTTTGTGGATATGGGACGAATTGTCGTTCAATAAATACCACAAGGATTATGACCGCATCGCACAGGTAAGGACGCGCTTTACCGATTTGCGCAGGAACGAAGTGGGTATCAACAGCTCGGTGCAGTTTCCATTGTACACCCAGCTAAAAACCACCTATCGCGATAATTTTAAGTATGTAGTTGTGGCATCGTGGGATTTGGACGATATTCTTTCCACGGGCGATAAAAAACTATCGCGAACAGGGCTGTTTATGGATGCGGAAGCGCCGGATATGCTTATGCTGAAGATGATCTATGGGTCAAGGCAGGGCCTGAATGACCCGCACAGCATCCTGCTTTCACAATCCACCGCGCAGGCCCTTTTCGGCGATGTAAACCCGGTAAACCAGGTGATGAAACTAAATAATGAATTCAATGTAAAAGTTACCGGTGTTTATGAAGACCTGCCGTTGAATACCCAGTTTAAGGATTTGAAATTTATATCGACAACAGGTTTGTGGTTTTTGGAAAATCCCTGGATAATGAAACGCGCCTACAGTGACTGGCAAAATCATTTCCTGAAGATATATGTCGAAATAGCAATTGGCCGGACGTTTGAGCAGGTGACGGCCAACATCAGGAACGCTGAATTGAAGAACCTGGGCACCCTGGCGGGAGAGGCCAAACAAAACCCGCAGAATTTCCTGCTGCCCATGAGCGACTGGCATTTGCATAACTACAAAAGGAACTTGCCCGACAAAGGCCCGCTGCAAATGCTTTGGCTGATCAGTATCATCGGGGCGTTTGTTTTGCTGCTTGCCTGCATCAACTTTATGAACCTGAGCACCGCAAGGTCTGAAAAACGCGCCCGGGAAATCGGTGTGCGCAAAGCCATAGGCTCCCTGCGCCGGCAATTGATCGCACAGTTTTACAGCGAATCGTTTTTGATCGTTGTGGTTGCATTTGTGCTGGCGATTATTCTTGCCACAGTTTGTCTGCCGCCATTCAACACCCTCGCCGCGAAGCAATTGCAAATGCCATTTAACAACGTATTTTTTTGGCTGTTCGGCATCGGCTTTATATTGATCACGACCGTTGTTTCCGGCAGTTATCCCGCTTTATACCTTTCGTCGTTTAAGCCGGTGAATGTTTTAAAAGGAACGTTTAAAGCCGGCCGTTTTGCATCAGTTCCGCGCAAGGTTTTGGTGGTGATGCAGTTTGCCATTTCGGTAGCGCTCATTATTTCAACCGTAATAGTTTACAAACAGGTGCAGATGGCAAAAGACCGCCCGGTAGGCTATACGCGCGACGGGCTGATCATGGTTGAAAAGAAGAGCGCCGATTTTGAAGTTAATTATGACTTGCTCCGCGGCGAGTTAAAAAAGACCGGCGCCGTGAAAGAAATGTCTGAATCGCTCGGCAAATTGACTGAAATAGCATCGGGCAACGGGGGATTTACCTGGAGGGGCAAAGATCCTAATTTAAACGACCAGTTCGGGACATTGCCGGTGACGTTTGATTATGGAAAAACTATCGGCTGGCAGTTTGTGCAGGGCCGCGACTTTTCAAGGGCATTTATAACGGACTCGACAGGTATGGTCATCAATGAATCGGCTGCCAGGTATATGGGTCTGAAAAACCCGGTCGGCGAAGCCATCAGCTGGAAGTTCCAGGATCAGCCGGTTAAATACTACCACATTCTGGGCGTTGTAAAAGATATGGTCATGGAATCGCCCTACGAACCAACGACACCCACGCTGTTTATGATAAAAGGCCATACGGGTACATCACAAATAGACATAAAGATCAATCCGCGGATGAGCGCCGGCGAAGCGTTGCCAAAAATTGCAGCCGTATTTAGAAAGCTTATTCCTTCAGCACCATTTGAATACAAATTCGTGGATGACGAATATGCCGCGAAATTTGCCGCGGAGCAAAGCATTGGCAGCATCGCGGCGGTGTTTGCGTCGCTGGCCATTTTTATATCGTGCCTCGGGTTATTCGGCCTGGCCTCATTCGTGGCCGAGCAACGCATCAAAGAGATCGGCGTGCGTAAAGTGCTTGGCGCAACGGTTTTCAGTTTGTGGCGGCTAATGTCGAAGGATTTTGTGGGCCTGGTAATAATTGCGTCGCTCATCGCCATGCCGGTAGCTTATTATTTCATGCACAGCTGGCTGCAGCATTATACCTATCGCACGGATCTGTCATGGTGGGTATTCGCAGGCACGCTTGCCGGCGCGATTGCGATAACCCTGGCAACGGTGAGTTATCAAAGCATAAAAGCAGCGCTGATGAACCCGGTGAGAAGTTTGAAAGCGGAGTAACCCCCCAGCCCCCTAAAGGGGGAGTGGCAGTGGCAGTTGGCAGTAGCAGTTTGCAGCGTAGAAAGGTAAAGGAAAGACGGGCACCAATGAACAATTGAACTAATGAACCAATGATACGTAACTACCTCAAAATCGCCTGGCGAAACCTTGTCAAAAACAAGGCTTCGTCATTTATCAACATCAGCGGACTGGCTGTCGGGATGGCTGTTGCTATGCTGATCGGGTTGTGGATTTGGGATGAATTATCGTTCAATAAATACCATCAGAATTACGACAGGATAGCCAAAGTAATGGCAAACGCAAATTACGATGGTGTGGTGTACACTATCGATTCACAGCCTATGCCGCTCACCCATGAAATCAGTTCTTCCTATGGCGAAGACTTTAAATATGTAGTCATGTCTACTGCACGGGAGCAGCATATGCTGTTATCGGGTGATAAAAAGTTTACGGAGAACGGCAGGTATATGCAGCCCCACGCGCCGGATATGCTCACCTTGAAAATGCTGAAAGGCTCCCGCAAAGGGCTAAAGGAGCTTAATTCCATCTTAATATCGGCTTCATTGTCCCAAAAATTGTTTGGGAGCGCCGACCCGACCGGCAAACTGATCAAAATAGACAACCAGTTTGCAGCCAGGGTAACCGGGGAGTATGAAGATCTGCCTGAGAATAGCGACTTTAACGATGTGGCATTCATTGCTCCTTTTGATTTCTACCTATCATGCTACGATTGGGCGCAAAAAAAATACACCGATTGGAATAACATCGCCATTAACATTTACGCGCAGGTAAAGCCCGGCGTGGATTTTGACAAAGCCTCTGCTCAAATAAAAAATGTGCTGGCCGCGCACGCCGTAGGTAATTTGGCCAAACGTAAACCGGCATTATTTCTTCAGCCCATGAGCCGGTGGCATTTATATTCCAAGTTTGAAAACGGGGTAAATGTAACCAGCGACCAGCTGCAGTTTGTTTGGTTTTATGGCATCATCGGCGCATTTGTACTGTTGCTGGCTTGCATCAACTTTATGAACCTGAGTACAGCCCGTTCCGAAAAAAGGGCAAAGGAAGTGGGTATCCGCAAGGCAATCGGTTCGGTACGCAGCCAGTTGATCAAACAGTTTTACAGCGAGTCGTTGCTCGTGGCCGTCTTTTCCTTCCTGCTGGCAATTGTTTTGGTTCAGTTTAGTTTGCCCTGGTTCAACGTCATCGCGGGTAAAAACATTGGCATCCTGTGGGATCAGCCGCTGTTCTGGGTGGCTGGAATGGCTTTTACTGTTTTTACTGGCCTGATTGCGGGCAGTTATCCGGCGCTTTATTTATCGTCATTTAATCCGGTTAAAGTGTTGAAGGGCACCTTCCGCGCTGGCCGTTTGGCGGCCATACTGCGGCAGGCCCTGGTGGTTTTGCAATTTACGTTTTCCATAATGCTGATCATTGGTGTTATCGTTGTCTACCAGCAGATACAGCTCGCCAAAGACCGCCCTATCGGGTACACTCAAAAAAACTTGCTCCAGGTTCAGATAAACTCGCCTGAATTTCAAAAAAACCTTGACGTATTTAAAAACGAGCTCGCAAATAAAGGGGTGGTTAGCGATGTTGCAGAATCGGCCAGCCCGGTTACCAGTATATGGTCTACAAATACCGGCTTCACGTGGCGAGGGAAGGAAAACACGAAAGCTATACAGTTTTCGACCATAAACGTTTCAAAGGAATACGGCAAAACGGTTGGCTGGCAATTTGTTGATGGCAGGGACTTTTCAAAAGACCTGGGCGCCGATTCAGCGGGCTTTGTTGTAAACGAGGCAGCCGCAGCGTTAATGGGTTTGAAAAACCCGGTGGACGGAACTGTCGACTGGGACCAGGTAAAAGATAAGCACTTTAAAATATTAGGCGTAGTAAAAAACATGGTTATGGAGTCGCCATACGAGCAAGCCTCTCCGACCATCTTTTTTATTTACAGCCGCGATGGGATGAATTGTGTCCTTTTAAGGCTTAACCCCAATGTGAGCGCGGGCAGGGCCATTGCTAAAATTGGCGAGGTATTTAAAAAGATAAATCCGACGACCGCCTTTGAATATGCATTCGTCGACGACGAGTTCAACAAAAAGTTTGCCGCTGAAGAACGGGTAGGAAAGCTGGCCGCCGCCTTCGCCGGCCTTGCAATATTTATCAGCTGCCTGGGCCTTTTTGGCATGGCAAGTTTTATAGCCGAACAACGCATAAAGGAAATTGGTGTACGCAAGGTGCTGGGAGCAACAGTATTCAACTTATGGCGATTGCTTTCAGCAGATTTTGTGGCGTTGATTACCATCGCTTTGCTGATCGCATCGCCAATAGCATATTATTTTATGCATAAATGGTTACAAGGCTATCAATACCGGGTTGAGATTTCGTGGTGGATTTTTGCTATAACCGCTGTGGGCGCTATTATGATTACCTTGCTTACGGTAAGCTATCAAAGCATAAAGGCGGCGTTGATAAACCCGGTGAGGAGTTTGAAAGCAGAGTAACCCCCCAACCCCCTAAAGGGGGAGTTGGAAAATGGTGACTGGTAAGACATGAAAATAAGAATGTCAAATTGGAAACGGTATAATGTTAAATAATAAAATTAAATTCCTCCGCCATCTGGCGGAGGTTAGGGGGCAGTATGATACATAATTATCTCAAAATCGCCTGGCGCAACTTGTTAAAGAACAAGACGCATTCATTTATCAACATTACCGGCCTGTCAGTCGGGATGGCCGTGGCTTTGCTGATCGGATTATGGATTTGGGATGAATTTTCATTCGATAAGAACTTTGAACATTACGACCGAATTGCACGGGTGATGCAGCACCAAACCATGAACGGCGACGTGGGTACGCAAACCAATATGCCCATACCACTTGGGTATAAATTGCGGGAAGACTATAAGGGCGACTTTAAGTATGTCGTGCTGTCGCGCACGGAGGGGCATATCATCAGTGTCGGCGACAAGAAACTGGGCACACAGGGCAATTTCATGCAGCCCGAGGCGCCTTATCTTTTCACTTTCGATATGCTGAAAGGCGCCCGTTCAGGGCTTACCGACCCTTCATCCATTATGCTTTCGGCGAAACTGGCCAAATCACTGTTTAATGATGCCGACCCTGTTAACCAACTGATAAAGATAGATAATAAGTATGTGGTGAAAGTGACCGGGGTTTATAAGGATTTTCCCTCCGGTTCTACCTTAAAAGATATCGAATTCGTATCCGCCTGGGATTTGTACATGACTACGTCGCCTTTCCTCAAGCAATTTGCGTTGCATGAGTGGGGTAACAACTCCTGGGATATTTATGCTGAATTGCAGCCCGGTGCAAGTGTTGAGCAGCTGTCTGCTAAAATCAGGGACTTGAAGCTAAATAACCTGAAGTTACAGGGCGATAAACTGGGGATATCCTTCAAACCTGTTTTATTTCTGCAGCCAATGAGCCGCTGGCACTTATACTCCGAATATAAAAACGGCGTAAACACCGGCGGCGAAATAGAGTTTGTATGGTTGTTCGGCATTATCGGTGTTTTTGTGCTGTTGCTGGCCTGTATCAATTTTATGAATTTAAGCACGGCACGGTCCGAGAAGCGCGCGAAGGAGGTTGGTATCCGCAAGACCGTCGGTTCGTTGCGAAGCCAGTTGATCGGCCAGTTTTTCAGCGAGTCGATCATGCTGGCGCTCGTGGCTTTTGCCATTTCGATCTTGCTGGTGCAGCTTACACTGCCCTGGTTTAACGGGGTTGCGGGCAAGCAGGTGCAAGTGCCCTGGAGCAGCCCGGTTTTCTGGCTGGCTGGATTATTATTCAGTTTGATTACCGGTGTAATTGCCGGCTCCTATCCCGCGTTCTACCTGTCGTCGTTTCAGCCGGTGAAGGTTTTAAAAGGGACATTTAAAGCCGGCCGTTTTGCCTCCCTGCCCCGCCGTGTGCTGGTGGTGCTGCAGTTCACGGTATCGGTCACCCTGATCATCGGTACCATTATGGTTTTTAAACAGGTTCAATACACCAAAAACCGGCCCGTGGGCTATGATCGTACGGGGATGGTGCAAATACACATGCGGACGCCCGAAATACATACCAAATTCAGCGCGTTCCGCCAGGATCTGCTGCGTACAGGTGCTGTGGCTGAGGTAGCGGAATCAGGCGGTCCGATAACCTCCGTATGGAATGACAACAGCGATATCAGCTGGCCTGGCAAGCCGCCCGGTTTGCAATGCGATTTTAGCGTCATTTCCATTTCGCCGGAATACGGAAACACGGTAGACTGGAAATTGGTGGCAGGCCGAAACTTTTCAAAAGGCGAACTCAGTGATTCCTCGGCCATAATCGTCAATGAAGCGGCCGTAAAGTTTATGGACCTTAAAAACCCGCTGGGCGAAACCATAAAATGGTACAAAAACTTCAGGATTGTAGGCGTGGTAAAAGATATGGTGATGGAATCGCCGTATGAGCCGGTCGGTCCCGCCATCTTTTACATGACATCATACATGGGTAACTATATCGATATCCGGCTTAACCCCAAAATGAGCGATCACCAGGCACTTGGTTTGATTGCCCCGATCTTTAACCAGTATGATCCTGAAGAGCCCTTTGATTACCAGTTTACCGATAAAGAATATGCTGCCAAATTTGCCGATGAAGAACGCATCGGCAAGCTGGCCGGCTTTTTTACCCTATTGGCCATCTTCATCAGCTGCATGGGCCTGTTTGGCATGGCCTCTTTCATGGCTGAGCAGCGCACAAAGGAGATCGGCGTCCGCAAGGTGCTGGGCGCCTCGGTATTAAACCTGTGGCAGCTGTTATCGAAGGATTTTGTTGCGCTGGTAGTGATCTCGCTGGTTTTGGCCACGCCGGTAGCCACTTATATTATGAATAAATGGCTGCTAAACTACAAGTATCATACGGAACTCTCGTGGTGGATCATCGCGGCAACGGCAGCCGGAGCCATCCTGATCACCCTGCTTACGGTAAGTTACCAGGGTATTAAAGCGGCGATGGCGAACCCTGTGAACAGCCTTAAATCTGAGTAGGGCGGGCGTAGTGGCACTGGCAGTAGCTGTAAGAAAGCGAAAGGTAAAGGGTGAAAGGTAAAATCTGCAGATGGTCACCAATGAACTAATGAACTAATGAACCAACAATGATACGCAACTATTTCAAATTAGGCTTTTGCAGCCTTGCAAAAAACAGGTTATCCTCGGGGATAAATATTGTAGGGCTGGCTTTGGCTGTTGGCTGCTGCCTCGTGGTGTTCGCATTTATAGATTGGTCCACGCACATGGACAATTTTCATCACAAGCTTAATAACCTTTTTGTTGTTGAACGGATAGTCGAAAAAGATGGCAGCAAACAATTTTGGGGCAATGCGCCCGCCGCGATTGCGCCTGCACTCAAAAATGAATTCACGCAGGTGAAAAACTTTACCCGGGTAAGTTATTCCGGGGTGGTTATCAAACAAGGCGATAACGTTTTCCGGGAGTCTGTAAATTTTGTTGACAATGCCTTTTACTCGATGTTCGACTTCCCGGTTAAATGGGGAAATAAGCAAAACTTTGCCAATGAGGATGGCATAGTGCTGACAAGTGAACTGTCGACAAAACTCTTTGGAAAAGCAAACCCTGTTGGCAAAAATGTAAGTGTATGGTTCAATATTAACGGCAAACAAACGCAGGCAGACTTTAGTGTTGAAGGTGTAATGGAAGAACAACCCATTGAATCGTCCTGGCATTTCGCCTCGATTATCCCTTATAGCAAAATGACGTCGTTAGGAATAGATAAACCCGGGGATTGGAGCCAGAGCACAGATATAACCTTTCTTGAGGTTAAAAACAAGGAATCGTTGCTGCCGGTAATTAATCAAAGTCAAAAATACATAAAGCTATACAACGCTGTAAATTTAAACGACAGGATAACAGCCTTCAATTTCCAGCCGCTGAAAGGCATGGCCTTCCATTCGTTTCAAGTAAAGGACCAGGATTTCGATTCCACAATGCCGGCTGCCTTCATCATGCTGCTGGTAATTGCCCTGTCAACACTGCTGCTGGTCTACTTCAATTATATGAATATCGCCGTCGCTTCCGCCTCCACCCGTTTAAAGGAGATTGGCGTTCGAAAAGTGATGGGCAGTGGAAGAAAGCAGATCATTATCCAGTTTATTTTGGAAAATGTTATTCTTTGTACAATAGCCGTTGCTCTCGGCTTGTTACTCGCCCGGTACATATTTGTTCCCTGGTTTCATCAAATCGCGAATGTTGAATTAAGCCAAACGCTTTTTACCAACTATCGCACCTGGGTAACCTTGTTTATTTTGATCATCGTGTCGGCAATCAGTGGAGCGGCTTACCCTGCCGTGTATATTTCGGCTTTTAATCCAGTAAACATCATTAAAGGAAATAGCAAAATGGGCAGTAACAACCGCTTCCGCAAATCGTTGCTGGGCGTCCAGTTCTTCCTAACGTTTTTGGCTATATCCACGGCCATCGCGTTTAAGATTGAAACCAAACAGATAAAAACGAGGCCATGGGGATACAACCCGGCAGACGAGGTCGTCGTATCGATTGACAAATCGGCAAACTATGAAGCATTTAAAAGCGAACTGGAAAACAATAAAGATGTTAAAGCGGTCACCGCCTCGGACCAGGCCCTTGGCCAATACACCAAACAACTGATCGTAAAAAGCGAAGGGAAGGAACAAACTGTGCAAGGCATAAGCGCCTTACCCGGCTTCGCTTCCCCAATGGGCATAACTATAACCAAAGGAAGGGACCTGGATGAGCAAATAAAAACCGACCAAACCGATGCCGTTTTGGTTAACCATGCTTTCCTGAAACAAATGAACTGGACTACCGGCGTTGGGAAAAACATTGAATTTGCAGATCACCGGTACAAGATAGTCGGTGAGGTGAATGACTTTCACTTTGAAAATTTTCAAATACCAGTGGGGCCACTGGTTTTAAGCGGCTGTAAACCGGCAGACATCAATTTTGTATATGTAAAAACATCACCAGGTATTTTTTCAAATGCCCAGCTGGAAGTTGAGAAAGTATGGAAAAAAGTTAACCCAAACCTTCCGTTCGACTATCATTACCAGGATAGCGTATTCGACGGGTATTTTGATGGATTCAGGCAGGTAAACCAGGTATTAAGTGCTGCTTCACTGATCATGGTCGTGATATCGGCCTCCGGAATTTTTGGCCTGGCCCTGCTCATACTGGGCAAAAAAATGAAGGAAATAAGCGTGAGGAAAGTATTGGGCGCAGGAATCGGAAACATCATTTACCTCATCAACAAAGAGTTTTTATATGCGCTTGGTATCGCCATTTTATTGGGCTTGCCGTTTTCCTGGTGGCTTACCGGCAATATGCTTAAGCTTCTCTCGTCGGAATCCACTGCCTCATTTACCCCGCTCATTCTGTCGTTTTTGAGCCTGGTCGTGATGACTGCAGGTAGTGTAGCATGGCATATTTATAGAGCGCATACTTCTAATCCAACCAGGTATTTGAAGGAGGAGTAGGGGGAAAGTGACAGTTGGCAGTAGTCCCGATAGTAATCGGGAGCAGTAAAAAAGATAAAAGGCAAAAGAGGAAACGTAAATCCGGCACCAATGAACTAATGAGCCAGTGAACCAATGAACAAATGAACCAACCATGATAAAAAACTATTTCAAATTAGGCTTACGGAGCCTTGCAAAAAACCGGCTATCGTCTGGGATCAACATTTTGGGGCTGGCTCTGGCGGTGGGCTGCTGCCTGGTGGTGTTTTCGTTTTTGGATTGGTCCACGCATTTTGATACTTTTCATCACAAGCTCAATAACCTTTTTGTGGTGGAGCGGGTTTCCGTAAAGGACGGGAATCAACAATATTGGGGTAATTCGCCCGCGCCGATAGGGCCTATGCTAAAGAGCGATTTCCCGCAAATAAAAAACGTTACGCGGGTAAACTACGTCGGCGTTGTCATTAAACAGGGTGACAATGTTTTCCGCGACAATTTAACATTTGTTGACAATGCATTTTACCAAATGTTCGACTTCCCGGTTAAATGGGGGAATAAGACAAGTTTTACGGACCAGGACGGTATTGTACTAACCGAAGACCTGTCGACCCGGCTTTTCGGAAAAGAAAACCCGGTTGGCAAAACCGTAACGTCACGGCTTGATGTTAACGGACACGAAACGTTACTAAGCCTTACTGTAAAGGGCGTGTTTGCCAAAATGCCGATGGAATCATCCTGGTATTTTTCGGCGCTGGTGCCGCGCAGCGAACTGGTTTCTCTGGGATTGGAAAAACCCGGTGATTGGAGCCAAACTGCGGCTATCACCTTTATCGAGGCGCCGGATGAGGCTTCTTTGCAGCCGGTAATTAGCCACAGCAAAAAGTATTTGCAATTGTATAACGCCGCCAATGTAAATGATCGTATTGCGTCTTTCCATTTTCAACCCTTGAAAACGATGTGTTTTCATGCCGATCAAGTGAACAACAATCGTTTTAATTCCACTAGCATGTATGGGTATATCATGCTTGTGGCCATAGGCCTTGCCATACTATTATTGGTATATTTCAACTATATGAATATCGCCATCGCATCTGCGTCGACAAGGCTAAAAGAAATAGGGGTACGAAAGGTGATGGGAAGCAACAGGAAGCAAATCGTTTTCCAGTTTATTTTAGAGAATCTCATCCTGTGCACGCTGGCCGTTGCGATAGGATTGTTGCTCGCCAGGTATATTTTTGTGCCATGGTTCCACCAAATTGCTAATGTGGAATTAAGCACAACGCTTTTTGGCAATTATCGCACCTGGGTAACATTGGCGGTATTAATATGCGTTTCTGCCTTCAGCGGCGCCGCTTATCCTTCCATTTATATTTCGGCCTTTAACCCGGTGAATATTATGAAGGGCAATAGCAAAATGGGCAGCAACAACCGTTTTCGTAAGTCGTTGTTGGGCTTCCAATTCTTTTTGACGTTTTTGGCCATTTCACTATCGCTTGCATTCAGTTCTGAAAGGAAAGAAATAAAAACCCGGCCATGGGGATATAACCCGGCCGATTACGTGGTGGTATCTATTGATAAGTCGGCCAATTACGAAGCTTTTAAAAACGAACTTGAGCATAGTAATGGTGTAACTTCTGTTACCGCCTCCGACCAGGCGCTCGGTATTTATACCAAACAATTGGTGGTAAAAAGCGAAGGGAAGGAGCAAACCGTACAAAGCATAAACGCATTGCCGGGATTTGCAGGCCAGATAGGTATTAGTATAACCCGGGGCCGCGACCTGAACGAGCAAATTAAAAGCGACCAAACCGATGCTGTTTTGGTCAACAAGGCTTTTTTGAAGCAAATGAACTGGGCTACCGGAATCGGGAAAAATATTGAATTTGAAAATCACCGCTACCAGATCGTTGGCGAGGTAAATGATTTTCATTACGATGATTTTAAAACGCCGGTTGGCCCGCTCGTTTTAACCGGGTGTACGCCTACGGGTATAAACTTTGTATATGTAAAAATGTCACCGGGTATTTTTTCGAGCGCTAATCTCGCGGTCGAAAAAGTTTGGAAAAAGGTTAACCCCAACCTGCCATTCGATTACCACTACCAGGATGGTGTCTTCAATGACTATTTTGACGGATTCAGGCAGGTGAGCCAGGTTTTAAGTGCTTCGTCAATGATCATGATCATTATTTCCATATCGGGAATATTTGGTCTCGCGTTACTGATACTGGGCAAAAAAATGAAGGAGATCAGCGTGCGGAAGGTACTGGGAGCCGGGATCGGAAATATTATTTACCTCATCAACAGGGAGTTTCTGTTTGCTATCGGGTTCGCTATTTTGTTCGGTTTGCCAATATCCTGGTGGGTCACTACTACGCTGTTTCAAGCGATCGCATTCGGATCGGCAGTGTCGGTTATGCCGCTGATCCTTGCATTCTTAATCTTGATAATTATGACGATTGTGAGCATCTCATGGCATATTTACAAGGCGCATACTTCTAATCCTACAAAGTATTTGAAGGAGGAGTAGATTTTAGTGATTAGAGACTGGACATTAGGAGGGGTAACAGTGCAGTTGGCAGTGGCAGTTTTAAGTCGGAAAATCGGAAAGTTGGGAAGACCGAAGACGGAAATCGGGAAGACCTGAAGTACGGAAAACTAAAGGTCGAAAACCCGCATTCACCAATGAACTAATGAACAAGTGAACCAATGAACTAATGAACTAATACGATGATAAGGAATTACATAAAAATCGCCTGGCGGCAGGTGGTGAGGCATAAAAGCCATACGCTGATCAATGTTACCGGCCTGGCGCTGGGCATAACCTGCTGCATGTTTATTTTTCTGTGGGTGCGGGATGAAAAAGGCATCGACAATTTTCATCGTAACGGAAAAATCCTATATACGGTTTACGAAACGGTTTCCTCAAACGGAAATGTAGACGGAGGTTACACATCGGGTTTAGGCTATGATAAAAAAACCAACACCCCGACTTTCTTGATGGAGGATATTACGCGAACCATTCCGGAAATTAAGGACATAACGTTTTATGCCACAGGTTATGAATTGCCCTGGGGGCACCCGGAAACGTTCCAGGTGGGCGAAAAGAAGATGAAGCTGGAAGGCTCTCGTGCGGGCAGAGACTTTTTCAAAATGTTCAGTTATCCTATTATTGCGGGCAATGCCAATACCGCCCTTCAAAATATAAGCACCATGGCCATTTCGCGCAAAATGGCCGAGGCTTTTTTTGGCAGCCCACAAAACGCTATTGGTAAAAGCATGCGTTACGAAAATAAGCGCAGCTTTTTGGTTGGCGCTGTATTTGAAGACGTCTCCCGGCAAAGTTCCCTCAAGTTTGATTTCTTGTTGAATTGGGATGTTCAAAAGGGAATGGCAGATTGGTCATCCAACAATTTTCAAACCTATATCCGCATAGCAGATAACGCCGACATAGCGCGTGTTACTGCCAAGATCAATGCCTTTATGGCGCCGCGGCTTGGGCTAACCAAAGGTGTTAAGACACAGTTTGGCCTGCAGCGTTTTGGCGACCAGTACCTTCATGATAATTTCGTAAACGGCAAGCCATCAGGTGGCCGCATCGAATATGTAAAGATATTCAGCGAAGTGGCTATTTTTATCCTTGTGATCGCCTGCATCAACTTTATGAACCTGGCCACCGCCCGCTCAGTAAAACGCGCCAAAGAAGTTGGGGTACGGAAGGTAGCCGGCTCAACCCGCACTACCCTCATTTTCCAGTTTTATGGTGAATCATTGCTCTATGCGTTCCTGGCTATGCTCTTATCGGTAATATTGCTCCAAGCGTTTTTGCCGGAGTTCAACAGCTTTACGGGCAAGCAATTCGGAGCGCCCATCGCCGATCCTTCGTTCTGGTTATCGTTAACCATTGTTACCCTGGTAACCGGTATCATCGCCGGCAGCTATCCTGCACTTTATCTCTCCGCGTTAAAGCCGGTGAGCGTCTTAAAAGGTGTGGTACGGTTCAGCAGCTCCGCCGTATGGTTCCGCAAGGGCTTAACAGTTTTCCAGTTTGTGCTCTCCATCGTATTGCTGATCGCAACCATTGTCATCACCCGCCAAACCAGCTATATCGAAAATAAGCATCTCGGTTATGACCGCGAAAACCTGGTATATGTGCGTATTGAGGGCGAATTGGCAAAGAAAAACAACTATTTGCTGTTTAAGCAGGAGGCTATGAAAATGCCCGGGATAGCAACGGTCGACAGGAGCACCGAGGCGCCGCATGCCATGGATTTTATCGTTGCCGACAACGAAATAGGCTGGCAGGGCAAACCAAATAACTCAACTGTCGGCGTTAAGCCCGCGTCGGTAGGCTTCGATTTTGTAAAGCTCATGAAGCTGAAGGTGGTGCAGGGCAGGGATTTTTCACCGGCCATCGCCACGGATTCAACCGATGCGTTTTTAATCAACCAGGAGGCCGCGAAGGAAATGGGCATGGCAAACCCTATCGGTCAGCAAGTTTATGCCTGGAACAAGAAAGGACACATCATCGGTGTTGTGCAAGATTACCATACCCAATCGCTGCGGGAGGTGATAAAGCCGGTGCTGCTTGATGTGAAGGAAAGTGAGAATTTTGGAGTAATTCTTATCCGCACACAAAACGGCCAGACGCAGCAGGCGCTGGAAAGCCTGGCGAAAGTTTATGGCGACATCAATCCCAACTATCCCTTCGACTACCAGTTTGCCGACGCGGAATATAAAAAGTTGTACAGCAGCGAACAGGTGATTTCGAAACTGTCAATCATTTTCGCCATCGCCGCCATCCTGATCTCGAGCCTCGGCTTACTGGGATTGGTGATTTTTTCGGCGGAGCAGCGCATCAAGGAGTTTGGCGTTCGAAAGGTATTGGGCGCATCCATGGGCAGTCTTGTATCTTTATTTGCGATGGATTTTATGAAGCTGGTGACACTTGCTTTTTTTGTTGCTGTACCGTTAGGCTGGTATGCCATGCACAGCTGGCTGCTTGACTTTGCCTACCGCGTTGATCTGTCGTGGTGGATATTTGCACTGGCCGCAGCAATTTCGGTATTGCTGGCGTTCGCGGTATTGAGCTATGAAGCTATAAAGACGGCATTGGCAAACCCGGTTAAGAGCCTGAAAACAGAATGATGTGCGGATGTGTCCCGCACGTGCGGGATGCGGATGTGCAGATGTTCGGAAGACCGGAGTACCGAATGATGAAAGTTCAAGCCTGAAATAAGGCCATTGACCAATGAACGAGTGAGCCAATGAACTAATGAACCAGTGAACCAATGAGATGATCTTCAATTATCTGAAAATAGCGTGGCGTAATCTGTGGCGGAACAAGGGCTTTTCGGCATTGAATATACTGTGTCTTTCCATCGGGCTCACCTTCTCTATGCTGATTGGTATTTACGTGCTGAACCAGTATGCGGTAAATTCGACGATAAAGAACATCGCAAGCCAATATGTTATTAAAAGTAAATGGAAGCAGGAGAATATGGGTTCGCCGGTTGCCACCCTCGGGCCGTTGGCGAAAACGATAAAGGACGAATATCCAAACCTGGTTGAAAATTACTACCGGTTCGACCCTGTGTCCAACATCGTATCCGCGGGGAATAAACATTTTCGTACGCAGATATACGTTGGCGACACCACCCTTGTATCGATGTATGGCTTCCAATTGCTGCAGGGCAACCCTCGAAGGGCGTTTATTGACAATCAATCGGCAGTTGTAACCGAAGAACTGGCATTAAAGTTTTTCGGACGGACGAATGTTGTCGGCGAAACACTGACCGTTCAAACCCCGGCCGACGGTGGTAAACATAGCTTTATCATATCCGCGGTGTTAAGAGATCCGCCTTTTAATACCGTTACCAATTTCACACTCAGCACTTGCCAGGTTTACCTGCCGATGGAAGCCAACCAATATTTCCAGGGGGGCGATAAAGGAAACAACTGGTCGAACGTTTTTATGGTGAGCATGCTCCAGTTGAAAAAAGGCGTGACTGCGAACGATCTCGCCAGGCCCCTTGCAAATACGCTTTCAAAGTATCAGCCTGCATTTGTTAAAGATAACCTGCAGGCTGCACTATCCGCAATGAAAGACTATTACTTAAAACAAAACAACGGCGCTGTGCAAAATATGGTCACCACATTGTCGCTGATTGCTGCGTTTATATTGTTGCTGGCTATTATCAATTTTATCAATATAAGCATCGGCACCTCGATGCACCGCCTTAAGGAAATTGGCCTGCGGAAAGTGTTTGGTGGCTCAAAGGTGCAGATCATCGTTCAGTACATGCTGGAAGCATCGATGCTCACCACTATCGCTGTTTTATTATCGCTGCAGCTATATCAATTGCTGGTGCCTGTTTTTAACCTGCTCTTAAATACGAGGCTGGACGATTACCGGCAATTCGGCGCTGGTAAATGGTGTTTAATTGCAGGATTGACCATGTCGGTGGGTTTTGTTTCGGGAATCTACCCGGCATTCGTATTAAGCTCCTCAAATGTAGTCAATGCCGTCAAAGGGAAGATGGATTCGGTTGGCGCGGGCTTAACGCTTCGCAAATCCCTGCTCATCGTTCAGTTTACGCTTGCCATCGTCGTTTTCATCGGGGCTATCAATATATCCCGGCAGGTAGCATACATTTTCAACAAAGACATCGGCTTTAAGAAAGACCAGGTGATGATTGTGTCGTCGCTTCCCCGGGCTTCGGATTCCGCGGGGGTGGTTAGGATGGAAAATCTAAAAAGCGGCTTGATGCAGGTGCCGGGTGTCAAAAGCATTTCGCTCTCCTACGATATACCTGATGGCAGCGAGGGCGGCAATGTAAACGTTTATTCGCCGGGCCATACTGATTTTACCAGTATGATCATGCTTGCGGCCGACGCCGGCTTCTCAAAAGTTTATGGACTCGATATCAAAGAAGGGATTTTTTTACAGCCGGACAACAGCGAATACAGGTCCGGCCGCATTGTGATGAACGAAACGGCGGTAAAAACTTTGGGATGGACATCAGCTGTCGGTAAAACCATACGGTTGGGCGGCCCGGCAGGTCCCATCGAAACTGTTGCGGGGGTAGTGAAGGATTTTCATTTCGAATCCATGCAAAAAGAGATACAGCCCATGATCATAGCAGGCCTGAATGAGTCCTTTACACGTTCCTACCGTTATTTTTCAATTAAAATCCAACCTGCCGGAATTGCAAATACGATAACTTCCATACAGGAAAAATGTAGGGAGCTGTTCCCCGAAACCGGTTTTGAATACAGTTTTATGGACGACAAATTCAAGGCAATTTATCAATCCGAATTACAGCTAAAGAAAGCCGCTGACATTGGCACAGTACTGAACCTGGTTATCATTTTCACCGGGATTTTTGGGGTGGTTGCATTTACGCTAACCAAACGCACAAAGGAGATTGCCGTACGAAAAGTGCTTGGCGCCGGTGTGAAAAATATCCTTTCCATTTTTCTGAAGGAATACGGCTTTTTAATATTGATAGCCAACGCTATTGCCTGGCCGCTGGCGTACTTAATAACTACAAGGTGGCTTGAAAACTATGTTTATCGTGTTCAACAAAATGTTACATTGTACGTGTTTGCATGCCTTTTTATACTGGCGACGGCTTTTGTTTTGATAATAGCCCAATGTATGAAGGCGGCGTTGGCTAACCCTGTGAGGAGCCTGAGAAGCGAGTAGTCGGAACTCGTCCCGATAGCTATCGGGATTGTGGAATCTATTGAATTAACAGAATGATTGATCATCTCGCCAAATTCTAAAAATTCTTTAATTCTAAAGATTCTAGTTCAGACCAATGAACTAATGAACTAATGAACCAACCATGATAACTAACTATTTCAAAATCGCATGGAGGAACCTTATCAAAAACAAGGTATCCTCGCTCATCAACATTGGCGGCCTTGCCGTGGGCATGGCCGTAGTAATATTGATCGGCCTGTGGATATATGATGAACTGACGTTCAACAAATACCACAAAAATTACGACCGCATAGCGCAGGTAATTCAAAACGTTACCAATAACGGCGAAGTGCAAACCTGGTTCCAGGTGCCTTACCCGCTGGCGGCGGAGCTGCGCAAAAGCTATGGCAGCGACTTTAAGGAAGTGGTGATGGGTACCGGTACAAACGGCCATATTCTGACCGTTGGGGAGAAAAAGCTAACCAAACAAGGCGCGTTTATGGAAGCACAGGCGCCTGACATGTTTTCGCTAAAACTGCTTAAAGGAAATAAAGACGCCTTGAGCGATCCGTCGTCAGTATTGATTTCCCGGTCGACTACGATAGCCTATTTTGGCGACGCCGACCCTATGGGCAAAACGATGAAAATGGATAATCAGACCAACGTGAAGGTTGGCGGCGTTTATGACGACTTGCCCAAAAACTCCGTTTTTGCAAACCTGGATTTTATAGCGCCATGGCAAATGTTTTATAACATAAACCAGCTCGGCCAAATGAGCGAACCATGGCGGCCGAATTTTCTATCGCTTTATGTGGTGCTGGCCGATAATGTAGACATGGACGCAGTTTCCTTAAAGATACGCGATGTAAAACTGCACCACGTAAGTGCTCAATTAGCTAAAAAGAAGCCGGCGCTTTTCCTGTTCCCAATGCGCAAATGGCACCTCAACGACGAGTTTAAAGACGGCAAAAACACCGGCGGGGCCATACAATACGTTTGGCTTTTCGGTATCATCGGCATGTTTGTGCTGTTGCTTGCCTGTATCAATTTTATGAACCTGAGCACCGCCCGTTCCGAAAAACGTGCCCGCGAGGTGGGTATCCGCAAAGCGATCGGTTCATTGCGGAGCCAGCTGGTGTACCAGTTTTTTGGTGAATCACTTTTGTGTGTACTGCTGGCTTTTGGCATATCCTTGTTGCTGGTGCAGCTGAGCCTGCCATTTTTTAACAGCGTGGCCGGTAAAGAGATGGCGATTTTATGGAGTAGTCCGCTGTTTTGGGTGATGTGCCTTGGTTTTAGCCTGACTACCGGGTTGATCACCGGCAGCTACCCTGCATTCTACCTGTCGTCTTTTAAACCAGTAAAAGTGCTGAAGGGCAGCTTCAGGGTAGGGAAGCTGGCAGCTATCCCGCGCAAAGTCCTGGTGGTGCTCCAGTTCGCCGTTTCGGTGGTATTGATCATTGGGACGATCGTGGTTTTCCGGCAGATACAGTTTGCCAAAAACAGGCCGATAGGGTATGGGCGCGAGGGGTTGGTGGCTCTGCCGATGGTTACCGATGATATCCATAAAAATTTTGAAGCGGTGAGGGCCG
This sequence comes from Bacteroidota bacterium, assembly GCA_013286235.1. Classification (GTDB taxonomy): domain Bacteria; phylum Bacteroidota; class Bacteroidia; order Sphingobacteriales; family Sphingobacteriaceae; genus Mucilaginibacter. The sequence continues at coordinate 1,403 of JABDGE010000040.1, read as the reverse complement.
ACCTGTTTAAGACCGGGGCCATAACGTCCATTGCCGAAGCCGGGTCGTCGCCCACAGCCAACGCCAGCAGCACCAGTGCCGTACAATGGCCAGGAAAAGACCCTAACCTGAGTGTTGACTTCCCGCAAAACAGTGTGTCGTACGATTATGGTAAAACCATCGGTTGGACGATTGCCGCGGGACGGGACTTCTCGAAGGAGTTTTTAACCGATTCCGCTGCAGTGATTGTAAACGAAACGGCCATTAAATTTATGGGCTTGAGCGATCCGACCAGCCAAAGCATCAGCTATTACAATCAAAAGTTCAGGATCATCGGGGTCGTAAAGGATTTGGTGAACGACTCGCCCTATGAGCCGGTAAGGCCGACTATTTATTTCCTGTCAAAAGACCCGGGTGGTGTTGTATTGTTGAAAATAAATCCCCGGATGAGCGCAAACCAGGCTTTGGACAAGATCGCATCGGTATTTAAAACCTATAACCCGGCACAACCTTTCGAATACCAGTTTGTCGACGAGGAGTACAATAAAAAATTCGGCGATGAGGAACGCATCGGAACCCTTGCAAGCTTTTTTGCCGGGCTGGCCATTTTTATAAGCTGCCTGGGTTTGTTCGGCATGGCATCATTCATGGCCGAGCAGCGCATTAAGGAGATCGGCGTCCGCAAGGTGTTAGGCGCAACCGTATTAAACGTATGGGGCCTGCTTTCCATGGATTTTATCATGTTGGTATGTATTTCACTCCTTATTGCAATGCCGCTGGCCTGGTATTTTATGCACCAGTGGCTGCTGCATTATCAATACCGCTCAACCATCGCGTGGTGGATATTTGCCTCGGCCGGCGTAGGCGCGCTGGCGGTTACCATGCTTACGGTGAGCTACCAAAGCATCAAAGCGGCATTGGCTAACCCCGTGAAGAGCTTGAAGACGGAGTAGTGGCCCCCAGTCCCCTAAAGGGGGAGTGGAGAATGGCGAGTGGCAGTTAGCAGTGGTCCAGATAGCTATAGTGAATAGTTTAAGGGAAAGCTGAAAGCAGAAAGTCCAAAGCGGAAGCGATATGAGACATTTCATTTTTTACAAGATCAATTGTCTCAAATCTCATAAATAATATCTCCAATCCCGCTGAAAGGGAGATTACTTTCGTGATCGGGATAACCTCGGGATCAGCCATTTTTCCAATCCTAAAAACCTCTTTTAGATGGTGTTAACCGAAACGAAAGTGAAGGTTACATTAAATGTAATTTTATGCTATTAATAGTATTATTTTATTTCTTTTTGGCGATTCCTTTTATATTATCGCCGGAATTGTTTAGATTTAGGACTCAAACTAACATTAATTTTAAAAAACTCACTTTTATGGAAATGAAAAAATTACTAATTGGCTGTGTGACCTTAACGGTCGCGGGT
>JABDGE010000039.1 GCA_013286235.1 Bacteroidota bacterium | reverse complement strand
CATAATATAGGTTTAGCTTGACTGGATCTGGTTGTCACTCAACAGCGGCTGTTTCCCGAAGATTTTTGGCTTCCGGCGGCCGCATTTAAATTCGGGTAAAAGTAATAGAATAATCAAGAAAAACGAAACACTTTTTCATTTTTTGCTGTGAAAAAATATGTTTTTAGATATGATTTATCAACAAATCAGGTTTTATCCCCATAAAAACAACCAAAATTGCAATAATTATGACAAAAATGATCAAATTAATTGCCGTATAGCTGACATTTATCGGAATTTCCGCCCTTTTCAGGAACAAATTGCGAGGGATTTTAATGTAGTAAAACAAAGAAACTACTGTAGTAATTGCACCGGTCACCATCAGCCATAGGAGCAGGGGATTGTGGACCTGCTGGTAAAAGGCGTAGGTCGAGGAAAAGATCAGCAGCTTTCCGCTGAAGCCGGCCGTAATGGGCAAACCGGTTAATGACACTAAAATAATTACAAAGCAAACTGATGCTGCCGGAAATTTATAACCCAGGCCCTTATAACTGTCTGTTGTCGCAGCGTCAAGTGCATTGTCAAAATAGGTAACCAATGATAGGGCGCCGATGTTTGCAATGGCGTACACCACCAGGTAAAAAACCAATGCGGAAAGCGATTCGGGGTTAAAAACCACTATCGCCATTAAAACAAAGCCAGTATGCCCTATGCTGGAATAAGCCAGCATCCTTTTGACATTTTTTTGCATAATAGCCGCGAAGTTGCCGGCAATCATCGTAATTATTCCCGCGATGGCAAGGTAAAACCTGAAATCAAACGAATGCCAGTTGGGGAAATAGATAAAGGCCCTCAAAAAATTAACCAGCAAGGCAAAACCAGCGATCTTAGGCAGGGTGGACAGCCAGGCTGTGATGGGCGTGGGCGCTCCCTGGTACACATCCGGAACCCAAAAATGGATTGGCACGAAAGACAATTTGAAACCAATCCCGACCAATACAAGAAATAATGCCGCCGAAACAGCAAATGGGTTGGCATGGTTAAGGCCCAACTGTAAGCCACCGGAATACAGGTCGAGTGTTCCGCTGAAACCATACAATAGCGAGATTCCATAAAGCATAACGGCCGATGATGCCGCCCCAAACAAAACATATTTAAGCCCAGCTTCGGTATTGAAGGCATTTTCGGAGCGGTAAGCCACCATTAAGTAAGAAGCAATGGAAACCATCTCGATGGAAAGATAGATGGAAAGCAGGTTTACCGCCATCGCCATTAAATGCAGACCTAAAACAGCGCCCACAGAAATGGAATATAGGTCTGAAAGGCCCCTGGGGTGGGCTTTTAGCTTATCGTCCCATTCAAAATATAACAACAGCGCAAAACCAAGCACATCAATGATCAGCTTAAAGCTGATGGCGGTATGTGTTAACAACAGCATGCCGGTAAAAAAGATATGGCCGTTCGGCTGATTGGTGAACAACAGCAAATCAATCTGCTGATAATCTTTATGGGCCGCCAGCAACAAACCCGCGCAGGCGATGATACGGCAAAGCCTGCCCGAGCCCCGGCCGAAAAGCAGGTCGGTTACCAAAACCACTATAAATAAAATAGCCAGGTAAAACTCGGGCATAAAGTAGGGCATGCTGCTCAATGCATTATTTATGGCCTCCGGAAGCAAGGGTAACAGATCGTGCATATTTGTTTACTGGACTATTACAGATTGATTTTTAGGGAATTTAACCTGGTATTTTAATTCAACTTTTTTGTCGTCGTTTGGATTCAGCGCAAAGTGCCACACCACCTTTCCGCTATTCAGGTCCATCTTCCCTCCTGACAACTCCTGGATTTCTACCTCGATAGCGCTATTTTGCGAAACAGGTACCTGGTCTTCCAACAGCAAATTTACAATTTGATTTTTCCTGTTCTTCACCTCGATCTGCCAATCCCGGGTATCTTTTTTATTTGAGCTTAAACTTTGTTTGCTGGTGAGCTCGCCTAATGCCGACCGTGTAACTACGATACTTTTGTCCGTTCCGAGCGAAATATCGAGCGTATCCTTTACCGCATCGGTGTTAAGCAGCGATTTGCCGATAAAGGTGCCTTCATAAAAAAGATTGGCTTCGCCCGAAAGGAAATTATACTTATTCCAGTCCGTAAGCCTGGCGGTAAGGAACACGTTTGTATTTAGTTTGGGGGTCACCGCATACTCGTAGCCAGCCTGCACCTCTACCTGGTTAATATCAACGGTATATTGCTTCCCGTCGGATGGGATGGAATAGGGTTCGTCAATGGCAAATTCTATATCGGTTTGGTTCTCAAGCTTTGTAACCGGAACGGAGACTGTGGCAACCGAGTACGATGTGGCGGATTTCCTCGATTCGGATACGTAACCATTTTCATCGTTTGTTGTCCCGTAGCCCGTTACAACCACCTCCCCCAGTTGCTGGGAAGATGCCCTCATTGCCACGTTCATCACTGCTGAAGTAACCGGTTGCTCCTGTGTTTGAAAGCCAACGTACGAAAAGACTAAAATAACCGGTGAAGAAGGAAGCTGCAGCGAGAAATTTCCGTTTACGTCTGACACGGTCGCGACGGAGGCGCCTTTTATCTTAACAGAGACGCCCGCTATGCCCAACCCATCATCTGCGGCGACTATTTTCCCGGTGACCCGGCCGATGCCCCCCGATGGCGGATTTGAATAATACATTCCAAAGCCAAGGTAGTAAGGTTGTAGCTCCGGTTTATTGCCGCTGATAGTTGGGTTACCGGTCGAAAGCGTAAGCTTGACATCCTTCCATTCCTCTCCGCAATTTTGTGAGACGTTAGCTTTATAAGAGATATTTACCGGGTTACTGACATCTTTTACCCGAATATCATAAGTAGGGTACCAGCTCGCGTTTCGTACCACGTACGATAAGCTGAACTGCGCCTGTGTGTTGAGTTTGGACGAAACGGTTACCGTTAAATTAGTGGTAAGTGAAGCGCCTGATCTCCCCAGCCCGGCGACCTGGTTTTCGTATTTTTGCAACTCAAGGTTTAACGCTGCAACCTGGTTATTGAGATTCAGCTCTTTTTCTTTAAGCGCTGTTAACCGCTCTGTCTGGAAGTCGAGCGCCTGCTTTAGCTTTACGACATCAAGCCCTGTGCTTTCACTGCTTACCTGCTGATTTTTAGCTATCATATTTTCTTCTGCCTGGCAAATAGACAACAGATTATTTTGCATGGCTATTTTGTCCCTTACTATTTTTTCATCAGCCCTTACATTTTCAATTTCGCCCTGGCGGGTCTCATCGTTCAAAAAATCGAGCGTGTGATTAACGGACAGGATCATAAAAGGCCCGTTGGCGTGTACCTGTATGCTTTGTGGGTCCAAACTTCCGGATATGCCCCCAAAAACCAATTGCGACACACCGGGGGCAATACTAACCATAGCTGTGCGCGTTACCTGTGCGCCATTTAAAAACACCGTCACTTTCTGAACTTTTGAAGGTATCTTTTGAACATCGACTGCATTTGCAGCAACTGCAACAAAAAGTGCAATTGCGGCCATTAATAAATTTTTTACCATGATCTTTCAATTTAAGTGTAAACTATTGCCGGGCCAAACCCGGTTGTTAATTGAAAGATGCAAGGGCGGGGGCTTTTCCATAAGCCGCCTGGTATTATTTTAAATGTAAAAACTGAACCAGTGCCAGTACCGAATCGTTTATTTTGCTGAATACCAGCGATGGCATTAACCCGATGGCAAGTACAACGAGCGCCAAGGGCACCAGGGTTATTTTTTCGCGCAAGTTAAGATCGCTCAATGCCGTTTGCCATACGGCGCCTCCTTTTAAATTTACCTTACCGAAGAACATCCGTTGCATGGTCCACAGGAAATAGGATGCACCGAGCAAAATGCCAAGCGAAGCACAAGCCGCCATCCAGTAAGGCAGTTCCCCGTTTACCGCGTTTGATTTAAAAGCGCCGACCAGCGAAAATGCTTCGCCAATAAATGCGGAAAACCCAGGCAGCCCGAGCGAAGCAAAGAACGCGATCATCACAAACGCCGTGTATTTGGGCATGATGGCAGCCAGGCCGCGAAAATGGTTGATGCCCCGGTCGTGTACACGATTATAAATAATGCCGGCCAAAAAGAACAGCATAGTGGCCAAAAAGCCATGGCTCACCATTTGAAATATGGCGCCGCTAATGCCTTCGGTAGTAAGTGAAGCAATACCCAACAGCACAAAACCCATATGCGAAACCGACGAGTAAGCGATCATGCGTTTCAGATCCTTTTGGGCGAGCGCATTCAATGCGCCGTAAATGATGGATATGACGCCAAACAGGCCCAGCCAATACGCGTGCGCGGATGCTACCTCGGGGAAAATGCCTATTGCAACCCGTATGATGCCATATCCGCCCACTTTCAGTAATATACCTGCCAGGATGATCGAGACCGGCGTAGGCGCCTCCACGTGTGCGTCAGGCAGCCAGGTATGCAACGGTACTACCGGCACTTTAATCGCAAAAGCCACAAAAAGCACCAAAAAACCTACGGTACGCGCCGGGAAACCAAAAATGGTTTGGTGCGCCCCTAAGGAGAATACGGCGCCTCCATCATAATTGGCCGGGTTCATCATCTGCACCATATTAAAGGTGTGGTTCCCGGTTGCGGGGTCCTTGACTGATAAATACAGGCCCACCATCACCAACAGCATAAACACCGAGCCAAAAAGCGTGTAGAGAAAAAACTTTATCGCCGCGAACTCCCGCCGCGCTCCGCCCCACATACCGATCAGGAAGTAGAGTGGCAGGAGCATCAGCTCGTAAAAGATATAGAAGAGGAAAAAATCAAGCGCGCAAAACACACCAATAACCGCCATATCAAGGATCAGGAACAAAACAAAATAGCCTTTCAGGTTGCTTTTGATCTCCCAGGAAGCAAGGGCTGCAATAACGAGGACCAGCGAGGTCATCATTAGCAGGGCGATGGACAGCCCATCGATCCCCACCACGTAGTTGATCTGCATCTTGCCTATAGGGCCGAGGTCAAGATTGATCCAATGCAGCTTTTGAACAAACTGGAACTGGCTTTCCTGGTTAACGCCACCAAATCCGGGTCCTGTTTTAAAATGGCAGTAAATAAACACACTCATACCAAATTGCACCAGCGTAGCCAGTAGGGCGATGTATTTGAACCCTGCACGCCACTTCGAGGGCGTCAGCAGGATGACTAAGCCGAACAGTAACGGAGAAAATATAAGGAGCGTTAGGATGTTCATTTATGCCTTTTGAGATGTGAGATATGAGATATGAGATGTGAGACAGGAATTGTGAGTGGTGTCCCGATAGCTATCGGGAGGTCAGTGGTGAGTGGTGAATTCATCCTGGTTTTCATGTCTGCTTCTCCGTTAAAAAAAGATCTTTAAAATAAATATCGCTGCAATGGCCATCAGCATGCTGTATAAATAATACTGCACCCTGCCTCCCTGGAACAGGCGCACTAAATTACCGATGCCGCGCACAAGTTTTACCAGTAAATCGATAAAACCATCTATTATCCGCCGATCGATAAAGGCTGCTATCCTTGAAAAGAGGATTGCGGCTTTGGCAAAAAGGACGATAAACCCGTCAATGACGCGTCTGTCGGTCCAAAAACATGCCCTTCCTATGAAAAGTATGGGCTTGATGATCACCCGTTCATAAATAGTGTCAAAATACCATTCCCTGCAAGCAATGTCGAACAATATTCCCCGTTGAGGAAAAGGATTCGCGCGGTTGCTGTAAATCACCCAGGCATAATAAATAACCAGCAGGCTGGCGATGGTAACGCTCACCGGTATGAGGAATGTGTAACTACCCTCGCCCGCACTGCCGCTTAAAAAACCACTCAAAAACCAGCTGTGCCCGGCCGAAATTGGGTTCGCCGAAAACAGCGAAAAAAAACAGCCTGTCGCAAGCAGCAACATTGGTAATTTGTAGAGCCAGCCGCCGTCATCGATATTTATTTTCAGCGTTGAAACAACCGGGGCAATCCTAAGTTCGCCAAAAAATACCTTAACAATCATTCGTGTAATATAGAAAGCGGTAAGCAAGGTGGTCAATACGGAAAAAACGGGTACTAACTCGAAAACGGGGTTTTTCCCGGCGGACCATGCAAAAGTCTGCGTCAAAATTCCGTCTTTCGACAAAAAACCAGAAGTGAACGGTAAGCCAGCCAATGCAACGCCGCCGATAATGGCCATGATAAATGTAAACGGCAGTTTTTTGCGCAAGCCACCCATAAATTGGATATTTTGCGGGTCGATGGCTAATTGATTATCGTCGCGGATATGGGCCACCTGGTGTATGACCACCCCTGCCACTAAAAACAGCAGGCATTTAAAAAAGGCATGGGTAACCAGGTGGAATAATGATGAAGAATAGGCCCCTACCCCCATCGCCATCACCATATAACCCAGCTGCGAAATGGTGGAATATGCCAAAATACGCTTCAGGTCATTTTGGGCCAGGGCTATGGTGGCCGCCATAAAGGCCGTGAAGCAGCCGACGATGGCAAGGATAGTTAGTTCTACCGGATTGAATAAGGGATACACCCGCGCCAATAGGAACACGCCGGCAGCCACCATCGTAGCGGCATGAATAAGCGCCGAGATGGACGTGGGACCTTCCATGGCATCAGGCAGCCAGGTATGCAAAGGAAATTGCGCCGATTTAGCAGCAACGGCTAAAAATATTCCGGCGAAGGCGATGTATTGCCAGATAATTGGTAGGTGATATGATATGCCAGGGACTATCCAGTTGTTTTCGTTGGGTGATAACCATCCAGCTCTGTTAAGTAATAGCACAGATTCAACTATCGAGGTTTTACCAAACAGTTTATCAATATCGAAAGTATGGAATACCGAGTAAATAATAATGATAGTCATTAACAAGCCAATATCTCCGATCCGGTTCATGATAAAAGCTTTTTTATTGGCCATAACCGCCTTGTCGCGGGTAAACCAAAAGCCGATGAGCAGGTAGGACGAAAAGCCCACCAGTTCCCAAAAAATATATAACGTTACCAGATTATCGGCAACCACCAATGCCAGCATGCTGAAGCAGAAAAAGCTGAGGTAAGTAAAATAGCGTTTAAAACCATCGTCGTGCCCCATATAGGCAATGGAATAGAGGTGTACCGGCAAGGCGACGAGGTTAACCAGCAACAGCATCAATACCGACAGGTTGTTTAACAAAATGCCTGCGTTCAGCTCTGTAGTGCCGATGGTAAACCAGTGTATAAAAGCATGCACCGGATGTGCATTCCATATCAGCGAGAATACAAGCGCTGATAAAATAGCACTGGTCAGGATTGCCGAAGTGGATATCCAACCGGCGAGTTTATTTTTCTTACCAGGCAGTATGCAGTTAATAACAGCGGCGGCCAAAGGCAGCAATACCGCTATCAGCGTGATATTGATGGTAAGGCTATCTGCAGGTGGTAAAAATTGTTCCAATGCTAATTTGCTAAGATTTTCAATTTATTGATTTACCGCAACAGTTACAAATCTATTAGTACCACAACATGTCTGTTGCTCAGTATAGTCGACCGAAATAATGTTCGCCGTAGGGATGTCATAAAGCGCCCGCACCTTTTCATCTCCGTGGAAAAAGTTTAGTTTTCCATTTTTCAATATTAAATACATAAGGCCGTCGTCATCATGATTATATCTCATTTGAAATTCGATCCTTTTTTTATAGGCTTCGGAGAATGCGCTTAATTTTTTTTGATACTGAGAAATTGCGTATTGCCGGGTTACGATGATAATGAAGGGGTTTTTCCCTTTTTCGTCATAAATTGCCCGGGCGGAGTCGTCTTTTAAAATTGAATATTCAAGAATGTTTTTTGGATTGATATTATTTATGGTTTTTTCTGCCGATGAATCGGCGAGTTCTGTACCGTCGACAACAAATAGCGCACCGTTCTTGATGGTGTTCGACCCTATACATCGAAAGACGACATTTTTTCCACGCGCACCGGTATCAACAACGCCAGGCGAATTTTGTGCAAAGCTTTTGCCACATGACAAAAACATACCAAATATCAATGCCAATATTTTCATCATCTAATCCTTTAAACCATCAATTTTCCCCGGATCAATTGTTCTATACCGTTTGTAAACATTCAATATAATGGCCAATGTCACGGCCGTTGTTGCCGCTGCCAGTACAATGGCAAATAAGGCAAACATTTGGCCGCCGTTGTTAAAACGGTCGTATCTCCCGAAGGCTACCAGGTTCAAAATAGCGGCGTTGAGCATTAGCTCAATCCCGATCAAAATCTGGATCAGGTTGCTTTTGGAAACCAGCATGTAAATCCCGATGCAAAACAAACCTGCGCCGACCAATAAAAAGTCTGTTATGGTGATCATACGGCAACCTCCTTTCGTGATAGATGCGCAGCCCCAATTAAGGCGATCATCAACAAGATCGACACCGCCTCAAAAGGGAGGAGGTAATGGGTCATCAGGTTAACGCCGATGTTTCCGGTCATTTCGATGGTGGGCTGAATATCGTTCTTTTGCTCCATAGAAATTTTTACCCATTCCAAATTGCCGGTATCCATTTTCACCACCACGTTGATGAGTCCGATCAAAAACAAAGCGGCCAACAGCAGTGCAGGCAGTTTGCGTATGCTGATGAATTTGTTTTGTATGGCGGATATATAGTTCAGGTTTTCCCTGCCTGAAAGCATAAAGGCAAATAAAATGAGCACCAGGATGCCTCCTACATAAATCACGATCTGCGTGATGGCAACAAAATCAGCCAGCGCCAAAACATACAAACCCGCCAGCGCCATCAGGGTGATAAAAAACATAAAAATAGAGCGGACGAGGTTTTTGGTTGATGCCACAAAAACAGCCGATCCCAGCGCAACAAAGGCCATCAGGTAAAACAACGCCTGCACCAAAGTCATTGCCCGCCCTCCTTCTTTTGCATGGCAGCCAGCTTTGCCGCCTGCCGTTCGGCCTGCTGCAGGTCAAACTCCCGGCGTTTTTCAGCCGCCATCTCCGGTGTCATATCGGAGAATTGATAGGTCAGTTCACTTAGATCAACCACGCTTCGGTCATATTTATTCGTCATGGTAATGCATTCCGTTGGGCAAACAATTGTGCAAAGGCCGCAGTACATACACTTGGCCATATCGATATCAAACTTTGCGGCGTACAATCTTTTGGTTGTACCGTCTGAAGTTTGCCCGATGGCCTCGGTTGCTTTGATGGATTCGATATCGATGCAGTCAACGGGGCAAACCTTTGCGCACAGGTCGCAAACAATACAATCATCCATCTCCACATCCAGCTGGTACCGCCCGACCTCGGGTATCGGCAGCTTTTGATGCGGGTACTGGATGGTATTAGTGCCTTCCAACTGTTTGAAGTAATTAGCATCGCTCGCGGGAAGCATCTCCCTTTTTCTGTGCGAAGAAAAAAGATGTTTCCAGGTAAGCGCTAATCCTGTAAATATTGAGTTGCTCATTTTGTAAGGGTCATTCGACCGTTTATCAATTATTGTTGTTTACTCAACCGATTTGCACGGCGGTAATAAACGCGCTCCGTTTACTCACCCGGACTTTTCCGCCAGTTGGCGGATCGTCCTCTCTCTACCGCGGGCGGTAAAGAGGGTGAAGAGGCTTGTTTTTTAACTAAAGTGATTGATTCAGCAAACATAATCCGGCGATTTACATTAAAAATATTCTCCATAAACCCGAAACCAGCACACAGGCAAAAGCGGCAGGCGTTAAAACCTTCCAGCAAAAATTCATCAGCTGATCCACGCGAAAACGGGGCAAAGTCCAGCGGATCCACATTTGAATGCCGACCAAAGAAAGTGTCTTTAGGGCGATCCAAAATATTCCCCAGCCTGCGCCGGTGGTCCAGGCTGCCAGCTCCACAACACCCATGTTGGGCAGCGGCGTGTTCCAGGCGCCCAAAAACAAAACCGCGCCGATCATGGAAACCATAAACATCATGGAATATTCCGCTAAAAATACCAGGGCGAAACGTAAGCCGGTATACTCGGTATGAAAGCCGGCCACCAACTCCGACTCCGCTTCCGGAACATCGAATGGGGCACGGTTGCTCTCTGCCAGCGATGCGATAAAATAGATCACAAAGGCAACCAGCAAGTGCGGCGCCCTGAAAACATTCCATGAAAATATGCCGCCGATGTTCGATACATCCCAAAACCCGGCAAAAGTTACTTTTTCGGAAGATAAAATGCCCTGCTGCGTGGCGATGGTTTGCAGGTTGAGCGTCTGGCTGATCATCACCACCGAAATAATGGCGAAACCCGCCGGTATCTCGTATGAAACGATCTGCGCGGCCGAACGCATCGCACCTAATATGGAATATTTATTGTTCGATCCCCAACCGGCCATCAAAATTCCAAGCGTCTCGATGGAAAGAACTGCAAAGAGATAATATAAACCCAGGTTCAACTTGGCCGGCGCAAGGCCAGGTCCCCAGGGTAATACGGCAAAACCGAGATAGACAGCTATAAAAATTACGGCCGGCGCCATCATAAACAACAGCTTATCGGCAGCGGTTGGGATGATCAACTCCTTTTGCAGCATCTTCAGGATATCGGCAATGGTTTGCAGGGACCCGAACGTCCCGGTTTCAGTTGGACCCAACCTGTCCTGTATAAAAGCCGACAATTTGCGTTCGGCATAAACGCCGAACAATGCAAACAACGCCGAGAAACCAAAAAGGCCTATGGCAATAAAAAAATATGTCAGATAAAAATTCATCCGGCCGCTTTGTTGCAAACTTAATGATTTTTGGGGGATTGGGGCAGATGTGCGGATGTGCTGAATGAACTGTTATCCCTCTCACATCTCACATCTCACATCTCACATCTCACATCTCATATCTCATATCTCATATCTCATATCTCATATCTCATATCTCATATCTCACATCCGGATTAACACTTAATCTCGGCAAAAGCGGATTCAACGGGCGCGGAAAAGAAGATTTCGGCGTAGTGGTCAAAATCGGGGGTATCGTCTGTTGTGGTATAAAAACGCTGGGTCGCGTTTTTGGTCAAACCGTTATCCATTTCAGGATGACGACGCAGGTAATCAACCAGGCTTTCGGCGACTATATCACCCTGGGATACTACCCGGATGTTGGCCGGCAGGTTTTCGCTGATCTTTTGCTGCAGCAAAGGATAGTGTGTGCAGCCCAATAATATTGTGTCAACATCGCCCGACTGGGACAGCAGTTGATCGAGGTACTTTTTTACAAAATAATCTGCCCCGGGCTTATCGTGCTCGCCATTTTCGATTATCGGTACCCAAAGAGGGCAAGCCTGCTGATAGACTTTAACATCCGGAAAGAAATGACCGGTCTCAATCACGTAGGAACCTGATTGGACCGTACCCCTGGTTCCCAAAACACCAATGGCGTTTGTTTTTGTATAATTGCCAATCACCTCCGCCGTTGGTCGGATCACGCCCAGCACGCGTTTGGTTGGGTCTACCTGCTTCAAATCCCGTTGCTGGATAGTACGCAGGGCTTTTGCCGATGCCGTATTACAGGCCAATATAATTAAGGGGCAGCCCTGGCTAAACAGCCATTGAACGCATTCCCAGGTGTATTGATGAATGGTTTGAAAGGACCGGTTGCCATAGGGCGCCCTGGCGGTATCGCCCAGGTAGATATAATCATAGCCCGGCATCTGTTTGAGAATGGATCGGAAAACGGTAAGTCCACCATACCCGGAATCAAAAATTCCGATGGGTTTGTTATTCAACATCAGCGCAAAAATAAAAAAAGCGCCTTAAATTAAGGCGCTTTGCAAGTGGTTAATATCTTCTTTGGTATAATTTGAGTTAACCGCCAGCTGGCGGAGGTCGGTCGCAACGTCTTTCGGTCTTTCTGACTCTCGGACTTTCTGTCTTTCGGACTTTCGGACTTTCCGACTATCTTATTTTAAAGCTAACTTAACTTTCACGGCAGCCTCAATGTCATCAGTCTCAGGAGCAACAATGAACTGGGTTTGTGCAGAGTTGTAAACATAGTTGTAGCCTTTTTCCTTTGCCACCGCTGTTACTGCTTCTTTTACCTTATCGGTTATCGGCTTAAGCAATTCGTTGGTTTTTGCTTCAACCGACTGCTGGGCAGTGGTTTGATAATCCTGCATGCGTTTTTGTATATCGGCCAGTTCAGTTTGCTTAGCGGTGCGTACGGCATCCGTCATAGTAGCCTGGTTCGCCTGGTAATCTTTACCTTTTGCCTGGTATTCGGTGTTCATCACGGTAAGCTGGTCGATAAATTGTTTTTGATAAGCGTCCACCGCGGTCTGGGCTGTCTTAAATTCGGGCATAAGCCGTACAAGTTCGTCAAAATTTACATAACCGATCTTACTTTGGGCCTTAGCAAAGTTGCCTACAATTAACATGCAAACCGCAACTATAGCAACTTTAAATACTCTTTTCATTTTGTGTTTTTTCTGTTTTAAAAATAGTGGGATTAATATAATCTAAAAAATTTATTTTGCAAACGTACCGGGTTTTAAACCCAATTTAATGATTACGTCGGCACTTTTGTTGTAACGGGGATTTGCGTACAGCATCTTTACTTCGCTGTTTGCATCGAACATCATATCGATATCATCGCTTTCAGCTACCGCCTGTATAGCTTTCATCATTTTTTCCTGTATGGGTTTTATGATCTCGTTGCTCTTTTGTGCAAGCTCCCCATCGGGGCCGAATTTCTGGCGCTGAAACTCCTTCGCCGATTTTTGTTTATCGTCAATTTCGGCTTGCCTGCGCTTTTTCATGTCGGGCGTCATCAAAACTTCGTCGGCCTGGTAAGCTTTATATAAGCGGTCGATTTCCTGGTACTTCGCGTCAACGTCTTTCTGCCACTGCGCCGACATTGCCTCGAGTTGCCTTTGGGCTGAGGCAAATTCAGGCATGTGCTTTAATATATAGTCCGAATCCACATAAGCAAAACGCTGCGCAAACGCAGTTGTAACTGCTAAAAAAGTAAATCCCAGTAAAAAGAGAATTTTCTTCATTGCGCCGCGTTGCAAATTATTCAAACCCACCGTTTAAGCTCTGCGAAATTGAAAAGCTAAATTGGCCCTTGTTAGCAGTCGGTATACCGGGTATGGCGTCGAACCCATAACCATAGTCCAAACCGAGCATGCCAAATATAGGCAAAAATACTCTTGTTCCAATTCCTACTGATCTCCTCATGTTAAAGGGGTTATAGTCGCTGAACGAATTCCACACATTGCCGCCTTCAGCAAATAGCAGCATAAATATAGTTGCCGACTGGCTTTGGATTACAGGCTGCCTTATCTCAAAGGTAATTTTATCGTAGATGGTGCTGCCGGGGTTTGTGTCGGCGGTATAATTCGTTCCAACCGGTATGATGCTGAAATTCTGGTAACCACGTAAACCGATGATATCGCTACCCTGCAGGTATTGATAACTGGCCATACCGTCACCGCCCAGTTTAAACCGCTCAAACGGAGAAGCAGGCACATCAGAGTTATATTCGCCCAGGAAGCCGAAGCGCACCTGCGACAAGAGCACCAATTTATCGTAAATGCGTGCAAACCACTGGGCGTCGAATTTAACTTTGTAATATTCAACAAACTTGTATATCTGCTGCTGCGTTGCAATTGCGTAATCGATATTATTAAAAAGCGAATAAGGTGGAGTGCCCTGGAGGGTTAATTTAATATTCGACCCCGTTGTTGGATAAATCGGCACGTCAAGCGAATTTCGTGTAAGCTCCTGTGTCAACCTGATATTGTACGATGTTCCGTTTGAGAATAAATAACCGGTATAATTATCAAGATTATAGTGGTCAACATTTAACGAATAGTTTAACTGGAAATAATTGTCGGGCCATGTTAACCGCTTACCCAGCGTAACGCCCACGCCATTAATCCGCAAGTTGTTGTACAACGGATTAGTTACCGCATAATATTGGCCGGTTGAACTTCCCTGTGTATACGCAGAAATTGCAAAATATATTGGCTTTTTGCCGCCGAGCCATGGTTCGGTAAATGTGAACGAAAAGTTTTGATAGGTTCGCCCGCTCGACTGGCCCACTATGCTCAGTTTTTGGCCATCGCCTTTTGGCAATGGTTTATAGTCCTTTAAATGGAAAATATTCCTTAGGGAGAAATTGTTGAAGGTAAGCCCAAGTGTACCAACCAGCTGCCCGCCGCCGAAACCTCCTGAAAGCTGTATCTGGTCGGATGGTTTCTCCACTACGTTATACACGATATCAACCGTTCCATCCTGCGGATTAATATTTGTTGGCTTAGGTTCCGTCTTTTGTTCATCAAAGAAGCCTAATTGTCCAATTTCCCGGGTACTGCGTATTAAAAGCTCCTTGTTAAATTTCTGTCCCGGCTTGGTCCTGATCTCGCGCATAACCACCTTATCGTTAGTTACATCATTGCCTTTTATGGTTACACGGTTAATGGTGTATTGCGGCCCCTCGTAAACCCTGATATCAAGGTCGACAGTGTCGTGATATATTTTGGTTTGTACTGGATCGGCCTGGTATGTAAGATAACCATCATTCAAATAAAATGATGAAACATCATCATCATTCGGTGTGGGGCCGCTCAAACGTTTGTTTAACTCATCTTCGCTAAAGACATCACCTTTTTTTACCCTTAATATTTTGCCCAGCACTTCCGCCGGATATTTGGCGTTCCCCGACCATTTAACGTTACCAAAGTAATATTTATGGCCTTCAAAAAGCTTAATCTTTATCCCGACAGTATTTTCACCCGTTTTAAAAACGGTGTCGCTTATCATTTCAGCATCGCGATAACCTTTATCCTGCATTTGGGTGATCAGGTTTTGTTTGTCGTCGTCGTATTTGTCCTGCTTGAATTTTCTTGAACCGAAGACGTTGTAAAACTTCTTAGTCCTGGTTTTCTTAAGGTAGCGGCGAAGCTCGCCTTGCGAAAAATCTTTATTTCCTTCGAACGTCACCTCCGTGATCATCACCTTTTTCTTTTTGTCGATGGCGACGTTAAGTATTACGCTGTTCGCATCGCCGGGGTCACGCTTTTGTTTGATCGTGACCGTTGTGTTCATGAAGCCTTTTTCGTTAAAATGCTTTTTTATGATGGCTGTTGTGGTGCTCAGCATGTTTTCATTCACAATTTTGCCCGTTTTATCGGCCAGCAACTTCTGAACATCCTCTATTTCGCCTTTTCGAATACCGGTTAAATGCATTCTTGATAAACGGGGGCGCTCCACCACGGTAATTTCCAGGTAAATGGTATCCAGGTTGATCCTGGTGATGTTCAACTGCACGTCGTCAAATAAACCCTGCGAATACAGGTTTTTGACAACATTCGCATTAGCCTCTCCGGGTAAATTGATCCTATCGCCCTTATTTAGCTTGGATATGGTGAGCAAAACGTCTTTGTCCAGATTTTTTGTGCCACTGATGGTTACCCCGCCGATTATGTAATCTTTGGGTTCCAGGTAGCTTAAACTATCAGCAGGCAGAGATGATTTCGATATAGAATACTTCGGCAGGTTTCCGATCTGTGCCAATGCCGCAGTACTTAATATACACAAGAGAAGAGCAAAAAGGTATTTATTCATCCGAATATTTTAGTGGGCTAAAAATAATTTATACAGTTGTTAAAAAGTGTTAAAAGCAAAAATTTAGTTGAGTTGGTCGCTTGTCATGCCAAAGCGGCGTTCACGTTTCTGATAATCAATGATGGCATCGAACAAATCCTCCCTGCGGAAATCAGGCCATAATTTTGTCGAAAAATACAATTCAGCATAAGCAATTTGCCAAAGCAGGAAGTTACTGATGCGGTATTCGCCGCTGGTCCTGATCAGCAATTCGGGGTCGGGTATGCCGGCAGTATATAAACTTTCCCCAACCACCGTTTCATCAATATCATCTATTTTTAGGTCCCCGGTTTTAACCCTGCCGGCAATTTTTTTTGCGGCATTTATCAATTCCAGGCGCGATCCATAGCTAATAGCAAGTGTAAGCGTAAGGCCGTTATTACCCGATGTTTGTTCAAGTGCAGTTTGCCACTGATCATAATATTTAGGAGGCAACATTTCCAGGTTACCGATCAGGTTCAACCGGACATTGTTTTTCGTAAACATGCTGATCTCCTTTTGCATTGTGTTTATCAGCAACTCCATGATCGCCGTAACCTCCAGCCGCGGCCTGTTCCAGTTCTCTGCCGAAAAAGCATACAGCGTGAGATAGCCCATTCCAATTTCAACCGAAGCTTCAACAACATCGCGGACCGAAGTAACCCCGCTGTGGTGTCCAAAAACCCGTAACTTTCCCCTGCCCTTAGCCCAGCGGCCATTGCCATCCATAATTATAGCAACGTGTTTCGGAATTTTTAATAAGTCGACCTGGTCCTTGTATGCCATCTATAATCTTGCTGGTTCATTCGTTCAAGTTCAATAACTCATTGTTAATTGTTTTAATGAACTAACAACCCCTGAACTTAAGAACAATTAGCCCTTCATTTGTATATCACGTCCAAGGCGCCTATTACAATGAATTTACTCACTTACCCTCTTCGGCGCGGTATGCCGCCAATTTTTTTCAGGGGACAAAGGTAAAACTTAATTGTGCTTTTTTTAGTATGAAGAAAGAAAAGAATTTGTGGAGCGGTTAATAAGGGTGAATCAGGCGAAAGCAGATGTGAGATGTGAGATGGTTGAGAGCCAAGAGCCAAGAACCAAGAGCCAAGTGAGATGTGAGATGTGGGCGAGATTAGGCGTTATCCGGGTTTGAAGCGGTTGTTAGAAACATGAGCCGTGCACACGTGTTTTAAACCCAACAGATTGAAACCTGTTTGCCGCAAAATGTTCGGGTCTACGGCTCTTTACGAGAAGACGCTATTGTCCGGGCGGCAGTTCGTCTTTCTGTTGCACAAACCATTCAATGTACCGGGGCAGTGAAGTGCCTGCATAATAAGGTAAATTCATGAGCAGGTATGGCTTTTTATTTGGAGTGACAGCTTTTTCTAACTTGAAGGCGCCTGCATACATCCGGATAGCGTACGGATGGTCTACGGCCTTAATAAACTGGTGGAGTGATTTTAAACTACCTGTATTACCGGATTTTATTTCTATGGGAATAACCCACTTGTTGTAAGCGTACAGTAAATCAACTTCTGCATTGGACTGAGCTTTTTCTCTTACCCAAAATTTGGGCGTTTGTGCTGAAATACTTTGGAGGGATATCAGTTCCTGCGTTACTAAATGGGATATAACCGCCCCTTTGTAAGCGCTGTTCAAATCATACATAGCCAGCATTTCTGCCTGGATGCCCAGGGAATAATTGACCAAGCCGGTATCCGGGAACTGTAAACGGGGGGCTTTCTTTAAATTGGCCTTCAGTGGTGGGTGCAGGTCTGTCGTAGGGTAGATCAAACGTACAATCTTTGCATCGTCAAGGGTTCTGAATGCTTCTCCTACTTCTCTTGACCGGTAGTTGGAATTTCCAAAGCCCTGAAACCGAATGCGCTCGTCCAGGTACAGCGGTGCGGTATCCATTAAATGTTTGATGATTTTCCTTTCGGTGTCGTTGGACGTATATTTTTCCACATCGTTTTTATAAGTACCCCAAATGCTTTCATAGATAATTGACAAATCTGAAAGGCTATGTTTTTCAACGTCCGTTTTAACCACTTCAGGCATACCGCCGATTATCGCGTAGCGATGAAAGGCATCCATTAAAGCTTGATGTGCAAAGGGTTTTACCGGGACCTGCTGCAATTGTTTTAACAATGCTTGTTTCCCGGTGGCTTCCAGATATTCCTGAAAATTCAATGGATGGAGATATAAAAATTCCACCCTGCCTACAGGAAAGCCATGCACTTTCTGCATGGCAAACTCTAATAGTGAACCCGCGCTGATGACATGAAGCGCTGGTATTTCTTCATAAAAATACCGCAACAGCTGTATAGCTTTGGGACTCTCCTGTATTTCATCTATGAATAAAAGGGTATTTGACGCCGCCGAGGAAGGAATACTGTGTACTAAAAATAAAGCTTCAAAAATGTTTTGAACATCATCAAAATCATCGAAATAACGGCGGTCAGCTGATTTCTCAAGGTTGAGCACAATAGTGTGGTCATACGTCCCCGCAAAATCCCGTATTAAAGTGGTTTTACCAACCTGACGCGCGTCTCTTTCTTATAATAAGCGGCTTACGTGCGGCGCTTAATTTCCAGCGATTAAGATAATCTTCAACACTTCTTTTAAAGGCCAATGATAACAAATATCGCAGCAAATGTAACAGAATAAGGGCAAATTTACGCTATCTGTGTAACAAAATAAGCCCTGTTTTAGCATTATCTTGTAACAAAATAAGGGCAGTATAGCAATAAGGACTTACAATCGGAGTTCGTGTCTTCATGCAAACAATCGAAGTGAGCCCGGGGTGCCGGGTTATTTTACGCTTTAAATGAACAGAGACGTGCTGATCTGAGTGAAATTGGCCGCCTAAACAAAACGTTACAGAACCAGTTAAATTAATACATACCACGCTGCTTTAACAGATCGATATCTTTGGCTGATATCCTGGCCAAGGCGTAAGTAGGCACCGCGGTAATTTTAAGCTCGTCCAGCGTTGAAACCAGGTTATCATAGATGGAATGGTCCGAGGGCTTAACCACTACAATTAATCCATCCTTCGACGTCTGTTTTATCCGTTCTTCCATTTGCAAAATCGCCCGGTCCATATCTTTGCCAAACCCGATTTTGGTGGGCGCCACCAAAGGATGATCAGCAATACCCAAATAAAATAGGGCCTCGTTGTTTTTGCCAAGGCAAATAGTCATGGTACGACTCTCGGGCACGGGACCCGGCGGCCCATCGGCCGGCATCACCACGGGCATCATTTGCGGTTTATTCAGTACAGTTGTCAGCATAAAAAAGGTGATCAGTAAAAAAGCAAGATCAACCATTGCGGTCAGGTCTACGCGTACCGGCATTTTCTTCAATGTATGCCTGCTACCTGTTCTTCCGGGGGAATAATTCAACTCGGCCATGATCAAAAAGTTTAAGGTGGTGAAATTGGATTAACAGCTATCCTTCAGCTGTTTAATGTCAAACGAAGCCTCTTGTTTTTTATTGCATCATTGTTGCAATTGTTTGAACTAGGATTGCTCACGTGTTGTGACATTTTTAAAGGCGTTCGCGAGGGCTGCGCCGTTTTTAAGATGTTCGGATTTTAAGATTTTGGTGTTTATAATCGGTCGGTAATATTACGAAATACATCTGATTTTTAATATCGACCATTAATCTTATAATCCATTAATCCGATAAACGGCGCAGCCCTCGCGAACACCTTGAAAGACCTAACAGCAAGTGAGCAATCTTAGTCAATCTTACAATCCTTAAATCCTATAAATCTTAGTGCTAATTATGAAAATAACACTTGGTAGAAATAAAAGTGAAGGAGATGGTGATCTGTGTAAAAAAGTAGGTGTCGGTTGTGTTTAGCTCACCCCGCTGGGTGCCGGGGGAGCCGATATAGATACCGGTTTTCTCGCCCGACCGGTCGGATAACTGTTCCTGTAAGGTGTTGTGCCCGCTGAATACATAATAGCCGCTTACATCGTCGAGGTAATCAGTATTTGGGTTGCGGTAGCCAATCTCGGCGCCGAGGGTAAAACTTCCCGCGAAATTATATTTTACGCCAGCGCCGTAGGGTATGGCCCGTGCAAATGTGGAGTACACATTTTTTTCACCCTCGGTATGGAGTCCTCTTAAGTCATATTTCACGCCATCGTATACGGTGGTTGGATAGTAAGCTACTGCCGCGAAACCGGCAAACATGTATGGAGTCCACACATTCCGTCCAAGTTGGGGTACGTAATTGAAAAAGTTAAATTCGACTAAAATACTCGGTTCGTACAATGTTGTAGTAAAGCTTAGATTTCGCGCCCTGAGCTGCGCATAGCTTGAGGTACTGTCGGCAGCGCTGATGGAGCCTATGGTAAAGGCTGCTTTTAGCGACCAGTAGCCGTCAAAGTTATATTTGATAAAAACGCTTCCTGAAGGGCCGCTGACCTTAAGGGGGTTGAGCATATTAAGGTCGCCCATATAGCCGGCGCCCCCGATACCGCCGCCCATTTCAAAGGTTTGCGCCTTTAAGCCAAAGGATATGAATACCAAAAAGGTTAATAGTATAAATTTGGGCATTCAGTAAATTTAATAATTGCGGGCATCGAGGCCCCACAATAGTTTGTCTCTTAACGTGGATAAGTAACTTTCATTATTTAAGCGGATAAGATTTAACCTGAAACCGGCCTTTTTTACCTGGAAACGGATCATCTTATCCACGGCTGCTGTGCGGGAGTCGCACGATACAATATAGTTACCTCCGCGGCATTCTACGTCAAAGGACAAGACGGAGTTGCCCGGCAGCACAATAGGCCTTACGTTTAAGTTATGCGGCGCCACAGGGGTAAGCACCATGGTGTCCGATTCGGGATAAATAATGGGTCCCCCGCAACTTAACGAATAGGCGGTTGAACCGGTGGCTGTGGAAATGATTATACCATCGCCCCAGTACGAATTCAAAACTTCGCCATTAAGCGAAACATGAGCAGTGATCATAGCTGAATCGTCCCTCTTGTGGATCGTGATGTCGTTAAGCGCGAAATTATCGTCTCCGAATATCTTAGGCTCTGAATTGATACAGATCAACTCGCGGCTATCGAGCGTAAACTGTTTGTTGGTGACAGCATATATTGCGGTAGCAATATCGTTTTTGTTGATGCTGGCCAAAAAGCCCAGCCGACCAAAGTTAATTCCGATGATGGGAATGCCTGAATCGCGCACCAGGGTCACCATATCCAGCAAAGTGCCGTCGCCGCCCAGGGTGAGAAACACGTCGATCATATCCTTAACCTGGTCGCCGGCACTTAGAATTTTGTATTGAACGTTGGTGATGTTGGCCTTTAAATAATGATGAAGCTGGTGGTGAACGTAAATTTCCACGTCGTGGGAAGCGAGGCTATCAAAAACCTGCTGTATGTAAGGTACTACAGCCGTATCGTTAAATTGCCTGCCGTAAATTGCTATCTTCATCGTTCATTAGTTCATTGGCTCATTAGTTCATTGGTTAACAGATGTTAGATATGAGCCCCGATAGCTATCGGGGTGAGATATGAGATAAAAGGTCTTCTCAAAAATGCAATGTCTCATATCTCACGTCTCACATCTCATATCAACCCCTCATAGTTCGTTTGGGGGAGGCGCCTTTGAGTCTTGAGTCTAAAGTCTTATCCGAAGGACCCCTTCGGAGAGTCAGAAACGACCTATAAGTTAAGGTAATTCATCAGCGAATCGTACCTTTCCCTGGCGTTATTGTTATCCCCGGTATGATTAAAGGCGGCTTTTATTGTGTATTCGTATCGCAGAAAGGTAGACAGTATAGCCGAGATATCCTGTTTGTTCACTTTCAGGGTGACTTCTATCCGGGTTGAATCCGGGAAGGTGCGGATATACGAGCTTAATACCTGCGCATTGTCCGACTCCACAATTTGTGCCATGTGTGCCAGTGAATTATTTTTATTGCTGATCTCCAGCACGATTATCCCGCCAGGCTGAGCCACGCCTGTGAGGGTTGCAAAACATTCGGTAAGCGAACTCATCGAAATCAGGCCAAGGTAGTTCTGCTGGGCGTCCAAAACCGGCACTACGCTAAGCTGCTGTTCATAAAAAAGCCTGATCACATCATAAACATGCTGGTCTTCGCGCACATAGGGATTTACCAGCGAAAGTTTAAGTGAACTGACAGGCGCCTGGTAGTTAGGCTCCTCTATCAGGTCGTCCTCGGCAATCAATCCGATAAAATGGCGCTCACTTACAATTGGCAGATGCCTGATGCGGAATTCCGCCATGCGGTCAACCGCCCTTTGAATTGGATCAAAGGTGTCCACAGGGGAAATCACATCGGCCACTAATTCACTTGCAAGCATGCTATACCTTTATCCTTTCTAAAAACCCTTTTAACACCCTGTTAAATTCGTCGGGGCGCTCCATCATCGGCGCGTGGCCGCAATGGTCAATCCAATGCAGTTCCGCATCAGGAAGCTCTTGGCTGAATTCAATCGCCACCTCAGGCGGCGTTATCTTGTCATCCCTACCCCAAATCAACGAAACCGGAATTTCTATCTTGCGCAAGTCCTTCTTCATATTATGGCGGATCGCTGATTTCGCCATTGCCAGTATCCTGATCACCCGATGGCGGTCGTTTACCGTCTCAAAAACCTCGTCAACCAACTCTTTGGTTGCTGTTTTAGGATCATAGAACGTGTATTCAACCTTTTCCTTTACAAAATCGTAGCTCCCGCGCCTTGGGAATGTGCCTCCAAACGCGTTCTCGTATAAGCCAGAACTGCCGGTAAGCACCATCGACCTCACCACCTGCGGATGTGCCAGCACATAAATTAAGGCCACGTGCCCGCCTAATGAGTTCCCAAGGAGTGTAACATCAGTTAACCGCTTATAAGTTACAAATTTATGGACAAACTTAGCGAGACTTTTTACACCTGTGGTTAACAGCGGTAAATCATAAATGGGCAATATCGGTATAATGACCCTGTATTCCGACCTGAAGTCTTCAATTACCCTGTCCCAATTGCTTAAAGCTCCCATCAAACCGTGCAAGAGCAACAATACTTCGCCTTCGCCCTCATCGACGTAACTAAAACCGTTTTCCTCCTTAAGCACGAAATCCATAAAAATCTGTGAAGTTTAAATATTAAGTATCCTCAAATGTCACCCGGTATAAAAAGCCGGGTACGCCGCCATAAAAATAACTTATTGCATTTATGTTACAACAAATAAAGAAATTATTTATCGAAGGGATAACATAGCAGTCGGTTCCCGGCTTATTCAGTTATCTGGCCTTGTCACCTGCAATAGTCAAACGTTCATCAAAGCTGTTAGCCAGATCGAAAAGGCCATAACCTAAAAACACAGGGCCAAAACGCCGTCAACACGCGATACCCGCGGAGGCCGGCTAACTTCTACACCAACAACTTCTTTACCAGTTCAGATATTGTGCGGCCATCGGCTTTCCCCGCAAGTTCTTTGTTTGCAGCGCCCATCACCTTTCCCATATCTTTTACAGACGTGGCGCCAACCCTGCCGATCAATTCTTTCAGGAACAGCTCAATTTCCCCGTGACTCATTTGCTTAGGCAGATAAGGTTCAATTACCTGCATTTCCTGCGTCTCAATAAGATAAAGGTCTTCGCGGTTTTGCGCCTTGTAAATTTCGGCCGACTCCTTCCGTTGCTTGATCAGCTTTTGCAATACTTTTATTTCCGCATCTTCCGTAAGTTCTTCTCCCGCGCCTTTTTCGGTTTTTGCTAAAAGCAAAGCAGCCTTTACCGCGCGCAGCCCCCGAAGCCTGTCGGCTTCTTTCGCCAGCATGGCTTGTTTAATGTCCTGGTCTATTTGGTTAATAAGTGACATGTTTATATTGGTTTGTTTATTGGATCAGTGGTAAATACCGGTTTAATCTCTGTATTTCCGGCGTTGCGGCCTATTTTCTTACAATAATAGTCGCCGAAGCCTGGGCTGTCGGCATAACAGTCAGCTCGTTAATATTAACATGTGCGGGACGCGATACAACAAACCATATGGTTTCGGCAATGTCCTGGGCTACCAGGGGATCAAAGCCATCATATACCTTTTTGGCCCTTTCTTTGTCGCCTTTAAACCGCACTTCAGAAAACTCCGTTTCAACAGCGCCGGGGTCAATTGTGGTAACTTTAATCCCGTGCTGTACCAGGTCAACCCGCATCGCTTTCCCCAATGTGTCAACTGCCGATTTTGTGGCACAGTATACATTTCCGTTTGGATAAACCTCCTTGCCGGCTATCGATCCTAAATTGACGATATGGCCGGTTTTATGCTCCTTCATCCAGTTGGCTACAATTTTGCTTACATACAGCAGCCCTTTAATATTGGTATCTATCATCGTATCCCAATCGTCATAGCTTCCTTTATCAATCGGGTCCAATCCCTGGCTTAACCCGGCGTTGTTGATCAGCACGTTCACTTTGCGCCATTTGGCCGGCAGTTCCTCAAGGCTGGTAATTACCTGCTGCCGGTCGCGTACGTCGAACGCGCTCACCGCGATTTCAACATTAAATTTTGTATTTAATTTCTTCGCCAGCTTTTCCAGGCGGTCTTCCCTCCTCCCGGTTAAAACGAGGTTATACCCCTCTCGTGCGAACAAATGCGCACAGGCCTCACCTATCCCAGAGGTAGCGCCGGTTATCAATGCAATTTTAGACATACCAGATTAACTATCGCAGCGAAATTATGTTTTTTCATTCGTAAAAGTTGTTATGGGGACGTCATAGTTTGTGGCGTCGAAGAGGTGAAAGGTGAAAGGTTATTTTGTCTTGGTTCTTGGTTCTTGGTTCTTGGCTCTTGGTTCCCGGCTAACCTACTCAAATGACAGGCTGAACATAATGGTATGAAGGAACAGCTTGTCTATCGGTACGCTAAACGGCTGGTTTTGGGCCACAAGCACGTTGCCGAATGAATTGGCAATCTTTATTTCGGGCGACAGCTTAAAAAACTCAAAGTAAATATCGCATCCGATGCCAGCCTCGTACGACCCAAATCCGCTTACGTTTTTAACGTTCATCTGCAGCGGATCGAGGGTTGGCTGAGCGTTACCTTTGCCAATCATCTCTGAGTATTTTACTCCGCCCACCAGGTATGCCCTGAAATCCTGTATCCTGTCTGTTTTCAATTTAATCTCCAGCGGCAGATCCAGGGTTGTTGTCTGTATTGATTTCACTACGTCTTCGGATGGAGTTGCATAGGTGTAGCTAAGCGACCTGTCGGCAAAAAAAAGCGATGGCAGCGCCCTTACTTCCACATGATCGTCAAGACTGTAACGGGTTATGAAACCTATCGCAAAGCCCGGCGTGGGCGCGGAGCTGATGCTGTTTAATGAGTCGGTGATATTTTTCCCTACGCCAGGGTCATAATAAGGCGTGCGCCAGGTGGGCTTTTTTATAATATTGAAGTTACTGGATACATAGGTGAAGGTAAAGCCGAAAGAAAGGTCGGTTTGGTCGGCGCCGCCGCCCCACGCGGGGGCCTGCGCCAGCAAGATATTACTGCATAAAAAGAAAAAAATAACGGTTAAGTACCAGTTTTTTATCATTTAAGACCAGTATAGATTGAACAGATACCAAACGCCAAAGGCCTGCATTTGGTATCCTTAAACCCGGTTTTATCCATAAGCCCGGTGAATGTTTTGCCATCCGGAAACGCGGCAACCGACTCCGGCAGATAGGAATAAGCCCGCGCATCTTTCGAAAATAACTTCCCTATCCCAGGCGTAATATAGTTAAAATAAAAATTATACAGCTGTTTTACCGGGAAGCGTTTGGGTTTCGAAAACTCCAGGATAACCGCCTTCCCGCCCGGCTTTAAAACGCGATGCATATCCGCCAGGCCTTTTACCAGGTCTTCAAAATTACGGACACCGTAGGCCACTGTCACTGCATCGAAAAGATCCGCGGAAAAGGGCAGTTTCTCCGAATCGCCTAATTTTACTTCAAAATGGGCGGATTCCTTACGTTTATCTATTTTTTGTTGGGCGATATCCAGCATGCCCTGTGAAATGTCCACGCCGATAATTTTTTCGGGCTTCAGGATCGATAGGGCTTCAAAGGCAAAATCGCCGGTACCCGTAGCCACGTCCAAAATTAGTTTGGGCTGTAGCGCCTTAAGTTCATTGATAGCCTTTTTCCGCCAGATGATGTCGATCCCAAAAGACAAAAAGTGGTTCAGAAAATCGTAGGTTTTGGAGATGTTGTTGAACATATCGGCAACCTGTTCTTTTTTTGTGCCGCTGCCGGGATGGTAAGGAACGATGGTTTTGCTCATTGGGGCAAAGATAGGGATTTTCGATTCCGGATTTCGGATGTTGGATTTCGGATTTGATTGACACGAATTCCACGAATTGGGAACGAATTTCACGAATAGGCGCGGATGCGGTCCCGGTAGCTATCGGGAGTCGATTGCGGAAGTGATTTGAATTTCGGATTTCGGATGTTCGATTGCGGATTTGATTGACACGAAGTTTTCGCGGATTGTTTTTTTTAGCGGCGCTCAAGAAGGCTGCGCCGTTCCACGAATTGGGAACGAATTTCACGAATAGGCGCGGATGCGGTCCCGGTAGCTATCAGGAGTCGATTGCGGAATTTTTGTCTGAACTCGAATTTATGGAATTAAAGAATTTATTGAATGCAAATAAGGAATGTGGGGTCGGACTTAGGCGGAATTTGCAAAAGGTGTCCAGCCTATTTTAACTAAATTACAGGTCGGCATTACAGGTCGGCGTAATCATCCAAAAAGTCTTAGGTTTTAAAGATGCAAATTTTACTTTGAGAAGTTTGCCGGGCATAATATCGGCGCCCTGGCAAATCAAATTCAAAATACCATATGGTCGAATGAGATAAAAATTCCGAATTAATATTTAAAGCCTTTTTTCTTTCGTAAAGGATCGGTAGATTTCGTTTTTAAAAGATTCGACCTAAAGAATAGTCTGATTATAAATTGTCAAACATGAAAGAAAAATCCGAATCCTCCCGTAGAAGCTTTCTTAAAAAGATTGGCCTGGCTACTGCTGCCACTGCCGTTGGCCCTAACTTAATTGCAGCCGGCAAATCAACGCCGTTATTTTATATTAAACGGAGCGGCGGCCACAGCGCAAATGACAACATCAACCTGGCGCTGATCGGTGCCGGTGGGCAGGGCTCCTCGGATACCAATACCGCGCTGCAGGTACCCGGCATAAAGCTGGTTGCCGTATGCGACCTGTACGACGGCCGGCTGGCGGATGCTAAAAAACGCTGGGGCAATGATATATTCACCACCAAAGTTTATAAAGAGATACTGACCCGGCCGGATGTGGATGCCGTAATTATCGGAACGCCTGATCATTGGCATCAAACCATATCGGTGGATGCCATGCACGCCGGTAAACATGTTTATTGTGAAAAGCCGATGGTGCACGGTATCAGCGAAGGCCCTGCTGTGATCAAAGCGCAGCAGGATACCGGGAAAATCTTCCAGGTGGGCAGCCAGGGGGTGTCCTCGCTCGGCAATGAAAAAGCTAAGGAATTACTCAAAGCCGGGGCCATCGGTCAGCTGAATTATGCGGAAGGTTTTTGGGCAAGGCGGTCGCCGGTGGAAGTTTGGCAATATCCAATTCCTGCGGATGCGTCGCCGCAGACGGTTGATTGGGATACCTACGTGAGCAATACCCATAAAAGGCCCTTTGACGAAAAACGGTTTTTCCGCTGGCGCAACTATACGGATTATGGCACCGGTATGTGTGGTGATCTTTTTGTGCACTTGTTTTCGAGCCTGCATTTTATAACCGGCTCGATGGGCCCCGAAAAGATATATGCAGCCGGTGGCCTCCGTTTCTGGAATGATGGCCGCGAAGTGCCTGATGTGCTGCTGGGCACTTTTGATTACGGCCAAAGCGCTATTCATCCGGCCTTCAATTTGTCGCTTCGCTGCAACTTTGTGGACGGCACGAGCGGTTCAACTTATTTAAGATTGGTAGGCAGCGAAGGCGCTATGGACATTACCTGGGACGAAGTGGTGCTAAAGCGAAACAAGCTATTCGAATCGGACGACCCGTTTTATACAGAAAAAATGAAGAACAGCCCCGATTTGGCGCCGGAAAGAAAACATATGCTGCCACCGGAAGAAATCACCTACGCAGCTGAAAAAGGCTACCTCGGCGGACCCTATGATCATCTTAACAATTTTTTCACGGCCATTCGAACCAACGGTAAAGTAACGGAAGACGCCATTTTCGGCTATCGCGCCGCCGCGCCCGCACTGCTATGCAACGACAGCTATTTTAAGAACACACCCATGCACTGGGACCCGGTGAACATGGTGATGAAAGGGTGAGCGGCAGTTTGCAGTTGACAGTTTGCAGTTTGTTCGTGGTTCATGGCTCATGGTTCATAGCCGAAGCTGACTGGGACGGGAAAGATGAGTGATGAGTGGGGAAAGGGTTAGTGGCAGTAGCAGTGGCAGTTTGTTCATAGTTCATGGCTCACGGTTCATGGCCGGAGTTGATTGGGAAGGGGAATGGTACTAAGGAAAATGCCGTCCGCCTGGTAGCGGATCAGTATCCCACGGTATAACCAGGGCCGGCAGTTACCTATATCAGCGAAATCACAGAAATCAACTTAATCAACGGTCAAGACAAGTTCATTCAATAAGGCTTCGATGTTTAATCGCCCGGTAAACATGGTGAGTTTGCCGTTTTCGTCAAGCGGCCATTGATCCCGGGGACGGTCCCAATACAATTCAACACCGTTGCCATCGGGGTCGTCTAAATAAATAGCTTCTGACACGCCGTGGTCGGACGCGCCTGTAATCGGGTATTTGGCATCGATCAATCGCTTTAATATGGCGGCGAGGTCTTTGCGTTCCGGGTACAATATGGCGGTATGGTATAGTCCTGGTGCATATTCCGGTGCAGGCGCGGCGCCTTTGCTATGCCAGGTGTTTAGGCCGATATGATGGTGATAGCCACCGGCCGAAATAAACGCGGCCTGGTCGCCATAAGCCATTACTTTATCAAAACCTAATAAGCCGGAATAAAAATCAAGCGATTTTTGCAGGTCGCTTACCTTTAGATGTACATGACCAATGCGGGTTTGCGCGGGTATTTTATAGTTGTCCATTAAATTACATGTTTAAACATCAAATTTACGGAACATTATCATTTATAATGTTTTGCTAATGTAAAAATAGCGGACAACATCAAAATCCCAGTGTTAAAGCGCCCACAAGTCATTCCAGGTTCTTAAACACCAGCTCTTCACTTTTATTTTCATAGGCGTCTTTTAGTTCGATGCGCAGCTCTATATTATTTTCTCTTCTTTTATTAACAGGGATCGGGGCGCCACCGGCGATGCCCAGGCCAAAACAGGCCAGCACAATCAGCAATATAATGCCAATCGTCCTAAGCAATTTTTTAAATTCTTTCATGCATATCAATTAGGGCAGCGAATGCGAATAATACCGCAACAGCTATTTTTTAAAATGAACCGGATCGCCGCGAATGCGGCTAAAAGAAGTTGACGTTATGCGATCGTCAATGCCGGATCATCCTTACCATTTTGAGGGATGGTTTTAAGGACAGAGAAGCGTGCTTTATCTCCCCTAAATAAACCAGGACCGGCGTGGATTTCCAGGCTGATAGCAACCTTTTGGCTGTAAAAATGGCCCAGGTTTAATACTCCGCAGGACAAAAAACAGGCAGGCTGCTGTTCAAAAACATTTTGCAGCCAGGCGGTATACCTAATCCCCTTCAATACACGGTCCTGGCTGCCGGTAACCCATGTGGTTTCACCAGGCAGTTGCTTTCCCTGAGATGAAAGCGCAGGAACCGAAAATGTAAAAAGGCTCAGCAGCAAAACGGCAGCAAGCAGCCATTTGCGGTAGCGCTCTTTTAAACTTGTCGAACCGGGTGATCTCATTGGAAACAAAGATACGAATATCTGCACAGCTACATCCGCATATCTCACATCTCATATCTCACATCTTAAGTATACCTTTGCAGGCATGATCATCAAGTCGGCAGAATTTATTTGCAGCAATACCCAAATATCCAAATTGCCGCCGCCGGTTAAGCCCGAGTATGCTTTTATTGGCCGTTCCAACGTTGGGAAATCGTCGCTCATCAATATGCTAACCGGCAAGAAAGGGTTGGCAAAAACCTCCCAAACGCCGGGAAAAACGCAGCTGATCAATCATTTTTTGATTAACGAAAGCTGGTATATTGTCGATCTGCCGGGCTATGGTTATGCCCGCATATCCAAAAGTAAAAAAGAGGACTGGAACAAGTTTATCCGTACCTACCTGGATAAACGCGAAAGCCTGCAATGTGTAATGGCCCTGATAGACAGCCGGCTGGAACCGCAAAAGATTGACCTGGAGTTTTGCAACTGGCTGGGCGAAAAAGGGCTGGCCTTCGTATTGATCTTTACCAAAGCCGATAAGCAGTCTGCATTAAAAACCGACCAAAATGTTTCGAAATTTATAGCCGCTTTGTTAAAATCATTTGACGAAGCCCCCGGATATTTTATAACTTCGTCTGAGGTTATGACGGGGCGCGACGAGATTCTTAATTTTATTGACGGCATCAACAAAAACTTTACGGTTCCTGTTTAAACCGGGCGCCTGCGCGCATTTTTTTCCACATTCTTATAAACACAACAAAAAAATAAACACTATGAAACGCACAGCACATGCTCATTGGAACGGTACCCTTATGGATGGTAAGGGAGAAATTACCACACAAAGTACAACACTCAACAACACCCAGTATTCTTTTAAGACCCGCTTCCAGGAAGGTGTGGGCACCAACCCCGAGGAACTGCTCGCTGCCGCACATGCGGGCTGTTTTACTATGGCCGTGGGCGCTCAATTGAGCCGGGCCGGTTTTACACCGAACGATTTGACAACCGAAGCGATCCTTGACCTCGATATGGCCACGCTTAGCATTACCGGCATTCACCTCGATTTAAAAGGATCTGCTATTGAAGGCGTGAGCGAAGAAAAATTCAAGGAAATAGCCGAAGGCGCGAAAGCCAATTGCATTATCTCGAAAGCATTGAGCGTGCCGATAACGCTGGATGTGGTATATCAGTGATTAGAGATAGTCCGGAAGTCGGAAAGTCCGAATCCCGATAGCTATCGGGACCGGAAGAAGCTGCGACTGA
The DNA here is from genome assembly GCA_013286235.1 of Bacteroidota bacterium. Lineage (GTDB taxonomy): Bacteria > Bacteroidota > Bacteroidia > Sphingobacteriales > Sphingobacteriaceae > Mucilaginibacter. Next base: position 3,149 of record JABDGE010000039.1, on the reverse strand, counting down.
CGTTTCGGATAGAATGACTTGAGTTACATAGAAGTCTCGAAGAAGCTGCGACTGATGTTTAGGTAAAATATATAGAATGGATCAGTTTGAAGGCGACCACGTGATCATTAACTTTTTCTATATAGGTTATCGCCCTGTAATAAACACTAATTATCACGAATCAAGTCGAATTTCACGAATTAACGACAAATTAATTCGTGAAATTCGTTTAAATTCGTGCTTGTTCGTGTTTTCATTTAAAAATCCTTGCCTTTCTCAATACATCAACTATCTTTATAGTCTTAACATCTAAATTGCCTTTTATGATCTTACGGTTTACAAAACTGCTTTTGTTTTGCTTTGCGTTTATGCTATTCGCAAAACATTCGCCGGCCCAGGTGCGGCTGCCGGACGGCTATTATTGGAAAGTTCTCCCTAACGGCCTCCAGGTTGTTGTTATCGAAAACAGCAAGGTGCCGCTTGCCACGATCGAAATCGCTGTGAAAAACGGCGCTTACACCGAGGGGCCCGAATTTAGCGGCCTGTCGCATTTGTTCGAGCACATGTTTTTTAAAGCGAACAGGGATTATCCCGACCAGGAAAAATTTTTAAAGCGAATAGAGGAACTGGGCGCTTTCTTTAACGGCACTACCGATGTGGAACGGGTAAATTACTTTTTCACATTTGATCGCGATAGCCTTAACGCCGGCCTGAGGTTTATGAACGCAGCCATCCGTTTCCCGATCTATCGCGAAGAGGATATGAAAAAGGAGCGACCTGTTGTTGACGGGGAATTCCAGCGCGGCGAGAGTGATCCCTATTTTCAATTGTGGTATGCGATACAGCAAAAGCTTTGGGGCGATTTGGTTACCCGCAAAGTTGCGATTGGCATACACGAAGTGATCAATACCGCGACGCCTGAAAAGATGATGGTGATCAAAAACAAATATTACTTTCCCAACAATAGCCTGCTCACCATTTGCGGCGACGTCAAGCACGACGAGGCTTTTGCCATGGCGGAAAAGATCTTTGGCGACTGGGCCAACAGCGGCTTCGACCCCATACAGAAATACCCTATCCCACCCTTCAAACCGCTGGACAAGAGCATCTATTTTGTGAAGGAAACCTCCATTGCGCAAACCCCTTATGTTCAGTTTTCGTGGCAGGGGCCGTCTTATCTAACCGATTCCGCCTCTACCGTGGCAGCTGATGTGTTTTCGACCATCGTGGGCCTTAATTCATCCAAACTGCAGCAGGCGCTGGTGGATAAAGGACTGGCCAGCACGGTTTCGCTCGGATATACCACTTGCAAGTACGTTGGTCCGATTGATCTATTTGTGGTGCCAAACCCAAACAAGCTGCAGGAGTGCTACAATGAACTAATAAAGCAGATAAACATGTTTGCCGACAGCAATTATTTTACGGATGAACAGCTTAAAAATGCCAAGGCGATCCTTTTAAGGAACGATATCTATAACAAAGAAAAGCCTTCGACCCTGCCGAGCCAGATGAGCTATATGTGGTGCAGCACATCGCTGAATTACTATACCGATAATACCGATAATTACCAAAAAGTGACCCGTGCCGACATTCAAAAATACCTCAGCACGTACCTTATCGGTAAACCGATGGTAGCCGGCATGGTGATTAAACCCGAATTGAGTAAACAAGTAAACGCGGCCTCATTTTTTGCAGCCAAATAACCCTTAAAATCTATCCAGATGAAGAAGTACCTCTTTATAGCAGCAATAGCGGCACTCCCGGTGAGCCTGGTGTACGCCCAAAGTCCTAAAGATGCTTATGAAACTACTGTCGACGGCGTCAAGGTTATCGTACAGCCCAGCGGCAACGGCATCGTCGAAATCCAGGCCATTGTTAAAGGCGGGGTGCAAAACTACCCGGCCGATAAAATGGGCATCGAATCGCTGGCAATGACGGCACTCTCCGAATGCGGAACAATGAGCCACGATAAAAACAGCTTTAAAGATCAGCTTGACAAAGTAAACGCCTCCGTTTACGGATACAGCAACAAAAACTTTTCGGTGCTGCGGATGAATTGCATCAAAAGCGATTTCGACACGGTTTGGCCATTGTTTGCCGAGGCCTTGACACAGCCAAAGTTTGATGCGAAGGAATTTGCACGCATACAACAGGACGCCATCAATGCGCTTAAAGAAAGTGAGTCGCAGCCGGATGCGGCAATAGACAAATATGCCAATAAGATCGCCTTCGCGGGCCGCAGCTATGCCGAAGATCCAGAAGGCACCGTTGACATTATCCAAAAACTTACACCGGAGCAAACAGCGGCCTATTATAAAGGCATTTTAACACGCTCCAGGCTGCTCATCGTGGTGGTTGCTGATATGGACAGGCCGGCATTGGAAGCCAAACTAAAAACGCTGCTGGATGGCATTAAAAAAGGTTACCCGTTTGAGTTTAAAAAATCATTCTTCAGAAGCTATCAGAATACTTTTTCTGCTGAACCGCGGGAACTGGCCACCAATTACGTGGAGGGCGTAACCAGCGGACCGGAAGCCGGCTCACCCGATTACGATGCCTTCCAGGTTGCCATGCGCATTTTTGCACAACGGCATTTCCTGGAGGTACGCACCAACAACGGCCTATCCTACGCACCGCAGGCCTGGTTCAACGCCGGCGCCACCTCGGTAGCTAAATTCTCCGTTTCCACTACGCAACCCGACAAGTACATAGCGGTGTTTGACCAGTTGGTGGATAAGGTAAAAACAGAAGGTTTTAAACCCGATGAAGTTGCCAATATGAAAACCACCTACCTGACCGGATTTTACTATAAAAACGAAACCAACTTCGCGCAGGCCTCCTCTATCGCATCAAACGAAGTGATTTACGGTGATTGGAAACACAGCCTTGAATTAGTTGACGATGTAAAGAAATTAACTACCGACGACGTGAGCAACGCCTTCAGAAAATACATTGGCAACATCATTTGGGTGTACCAGGGCGATACCAAAAAAGTAAACCCGCTGCTTTATACCAATGGGACCTTGCATAAAGCGGATAACCCGGTAAGTAATTGATGTGGGATATGAGATGTGAGATATGAGAGGGTTCATAGTTCATGGCTCATAGTTCATGGCCGGAGGGTCGTTGGGATGTACGGATATGCAGATGCGGGAGGGTTCATGGTTGAT
>JABDGE010000038.1 GCA_013286235.1 Bacteroidota bacterium | reverse complement strand
AGCCTTGGGCATTACCAAAATTCGTGGGACTTTTTTGTGTACCCCAATCTGCCGGCAAAACCAAGCGATAATACCATTGTCACCAACGCTCTTTCGGATAGCATCATCCAGAAACTCAACAACGGCGCCAACGTGCTATTGACATTGAAAAAGGGCGCCTTGAAAAAGGAATACGGCGGAAGCGTTGCCATCGGTTTTTCGAGCATATTTTGGAACACCGCCTGGACACATGGCCAGCCTCCTGAAACACTTGGCATTTTATGCGACCCGAAAAATCCCGCACTGAAAGGCTTTCCAACCCAATCCTACAGTAACTACCAATGGTGGGACGCCATGACACATAGCAGCCCTATCATGCTGGATAGCGTTAAAAAAGGATTGAAGCCCATTGTGAGGGTTATTGACGATTGGGTAACGGCGCGATCGCTGGGACTGCTATTCGAATGCCGGGTCGGAAAAGGAAAGCTCATCGTATCCGGAATCGACCTAAGTACCGGGATGCAGGAAAGACCGGAAGCCCGGCAATTGCTAGTCAGTCTCCGGGAGTATATGAGCTCCTCAAATTTTGCTCCCATTGAGGAAGTCGATATCGATAAGATCAAAGCATTAACGCAATAAATGAAAAAACCAGGAATGGAAAATGCGAATCCTATAAATTCAATGATAACTTTTAATAAAGGCTATATCCTGCGGATCTCGTTTATTTCTGCATTGGGCGGCTATCTTTTCGGGTTCGACTTCGCGGTGATCAGCGGTGCGCTGCCTTTCCTGAAAACGGCATTTCATTTATCGTCCTGGTGGGAGGGGTTTTTGACAGGCTCGCTGGCATTGGGCTGTATAGCGGGCTGCCTCATCGCCGGCAGGATAGCCGACCGCTATGGCCGAAAGCCGGGGCTGGTAGCAGCGGCAGCTACCTTCGCTGTATCGTCGTTGGGGATGGCATTTTCACCGCATTTATCCGAATTCATCCTGATGCGCTTCACCGCAGGAATTGGCGTTGGGATGGCGTCGATGCTGAGCCCGCTTTATATTGCCGAAGTATCGCCGGCGAACGTTAGGGGAAGGAATGTCGCCATCAACCAGTTGACCATTGTGCTGGGTATACTAATTACCAACCTAATAAATTATATGCTTGGCAACCGGGGGCCGGATGTTTGGCGCTTGATGTTCGGGCTGGGCGTGATACCGTCGCTCCTATTCCTGGCCGGGGTTTTGTTCCTGCCCGAAAGCCCCCGCTGGCAACTGATGAATGGACAAAGGGATAAGGCGATGCGGACGCTCGCAAGGATAGGTTCGGGCAGGTTTGCAGAAGATACTTCCGCCGAAATTCAGAAAAGCACCCATCAAAAGGAAAAGGTTTCCTATGCCGCGGTCTTCGCCAAAGGGGTCATGCCCGCAATTATCGTGGGGATCACGCTGGCGGTTTTCCAGCAATTTTGCGGGATTAATGTTGTTTTTAATTATACCTCCACCATTTTTAAGGCCGTTGGCGCCAACCTGGATCAACAGCTTTTCGAAACCGTGGCAATAGGCTTTGTCAATTTGCTATTCACCCTGCTTGCAATGCGGCTGGTGGACAAACTTGGGAGACGGCCCTTAATGCTTACCGGCTCTATTGGCCTGGCTATTGTTTACCTGGCGCTGGCCTTTTTACTAAAAGGGAAAGCAGACGCCGCCCTCATCTCGGTTTTTGTTTTGATCGCGATCGCACTTTATGCCACATCGCTCGCGCCTGTCACCTGGGTCGTCATTTCCGAGATCTTTCCCAACCATATCCGCGGACTGGCATCATCGGTGGCCGTTGTTTCGCTATGGCTGGCTTATTTTATACTCGTCTTTACCTTCCCCGTTCTTGCCGAACATTTAGGCGCCTATGGGCCCTTTTATTTGTATTCGGCGATATGTTTCCTCGGATTTTTGTTCGTCAAAATAAAGGTGAGGGAAACTAAGGGAAAGACATTGGAGCAATTGGAGCAAAATTTTGTTGGACATTGAATGAAAGCGGAAAGCTTAAAGCTGAAGGCGAAAGGTGAAAGGCGAAGGGTGAAATATTTATTATCATGAAAATGAATCTTATCTATGTGAAATTAATTATATTAAGTCTTTAATGAACTTCACATAAATCAAAAAAAGTCTTTTGATGATCAGTGTTTTAGCTTTCCGCTTTGTGCTCTCAGCTTTTAGCTTTTATAAAATAGACTTAAAGTAAATCGACTGATCGCGATATGGAAGTAAAAGTTTGGGAGGAACAGGTGGCGATACCCACTTATAGTGTGGGTGCTCCGGACAAGAATCCTATGTTTTTTGAGAAGCGGGTTTACCAGGGCAGCAGCGGCGTGGTGTATCCGAACCCGGTAATTGAAAAAATAGCGGATGAAAAAGTCGATAAGGAATACATTGGACTTTTTTTGGAAAACGACTATTTGAAAATCATGGTGCTGCCCGAAATCGGCGGCCGCATACAGACAGCCTACGATAAAATTGCAAAACGTCATTTTATTTATCACAACCGGGTAATAAAACCGGCTTTGGTGGGCCTTTGCGGCCCATGGATATCGGGCGGTATTGAATTCAACTGGCCGCAGCATCATCGGCCAGGCACGTTCGAGCCTGTGGATTATCAAATCACTGAAAATGCGGACGGCAGCAAAACCATTTGGGTGAATGAAGTTGAAAAGATGTTCCGGACAAAAGGGATGGCAGCGTTTACCTTATACCCGGACAAGGCCTACCTGGAGATAAAAGCCCGGCTGTATAACCGGACCAATCTTCCGCAAACGTTTCTTTGGTGGGCCAATCCTGCTGTAAAAGTTAATGATGATTATCAATCCGTTTTCCCGCCGGATGTCAACGCGGTGTTCGACCATGGGAAACGGGATGTGTCCACCTTCCCGATTGCAACAGGAACCTATTACAAAGTGGATTATTCACCGGGTACAGATATTTCCAGGTATAAGAATATTCCCGTTCCAACCTCCTATATGGCGGTTAATTCGGCTTATGATTTTGTAGGCGGCTATGAGCATGACACAAAAGGCGGTGTTCTGCACGTTGCTGATCACCACGTTTCGCCGGGAAAAAAACAATGGACCTGGGGGCATGGCGACTTTGGCCGTGCCTGGGACCGGAACCTGACCGACGAAGACGGCCCTTATATTGAGCTGATGACCGGTATGTATACCGATAACCAACCCGACTTTAGCTGGCTGATGCCAAATGAAGAAAAATCATTCACTCAATATTTTATGCCTTACCGCAACGTCGGCCTGGTAAAAAATGCCACAAAGGATATTTTAGTGGGCCTGGAGAAAGAAGGCAAGGTCGTGAATATCAAAGTTTTTGCAACCTCCCTGCAGGAGCAGCTAAGCGTGGTGGCGAAGAACAGTAAACATGAATTGTTCAGGCAAACCATTACGATCTCTCCCGAATCGTTGTTTGAAGGGTCGTTTGCTGTCGCGACAGGAGATGAAGATGATGATATTTCCCTGTTTGTATTCGATAATACCGGGAAATTATTGATCAGCCATCAGCCGGAAAATGACCGGAATACCGAAATACCCGAACCGGCAAAACCGGTAATGCTGCCAGCGGAAATTGCAACCAATGAACAGCTTTTTTTGGCCGGGCAGCACCTGGAGCAGTACCGGCACGCCACTTACAGCCCGGTTCCGTACTATGAGGAAGCGCTTAAAAGGGAAGCAGGCGACATCCGCAATAACAACGCATTAGGCGTATGGTATCTCCGCCGCGGACAATTTAAAAAGAGCGAAGACTTTTTCAGGCGGGCGATTTCTTCCATCACAAAACACAATCCCAATCCCTATGACGGTGAACCTTATTACAACCTGAGTTTATCGCTGCGTTACCGGGATAAAACGGATCAGGCATACGAGGCTTTTTTTAAATCGACCTGGAACAGCGCCTGGCAGGATTCGGGCTATTTTGAAGTTGCAAAAATTGATCTGCTAAGGAAAAACTACGTTGAAGCCCTGGAACACATCGATTGGTCGCTTGACCGAAATGCGAGGAACGGGAAAGCATACCTTGCCAAGATCCATGCCTTACGTAAACTTGATCGAATAGGCGAAGCCATTCGTACTGCTACCATCGCTTTGGAGAAAGATGGATTTAATATCAGTGCACTATTCGAGCTTTATTTTTGTTACTTCGACACAGAAGATGACGAGGCTGCCCGGGATGTATTTACTAAACTTGCCAGGCTGAGCCGCGGCTCGAATCCTACACTGATCGAAAGCGCCATCGAGTACGCCGAACTGGGGCTGTTTGCCGAAGCGATTGAACTCCTGGCCACATTCTCAGCCTTTCCAGGCGACCCCATGCTGAACTATTACATCGGGTATTACTGGTACAAAGCCGGGGACAGAGATTCGGCAGGCATGTATTTCAAAAAGGCGGCCGCAGCTGACCCGGGATACACCTTTCCGAACAGGCTTGAAGATATATTGGTGCTGACCTGCGCGATTGCTTCCAATCCAACTGACGCCAAAGCGCTTTATTACCTCGGTAATCTTTGGTACGACAAAAGACAGTATGACGATGCGATCAAAGCCTGGGAACGCTCCATGGCGATCGATAAAGATTTTCCAACCGTGCTGCGGAATCTTGCCATAGCAGCCTTTAATAAACAAAACGATCCCGGCAAAGCGCTGAATTATTTTGAAAGGGCTTTTTCACTCGATCCAACGGATACGCGGGTGTTGATGGAATTAGACCAATTGTACAAGCGGCTAAACTACCCGGTCCAAAAAAGGCAGTCATTTTTGGAGCGCCATTCCCATACGGCTTTTCAGCGTGATGATGTTTATCTTGAGATTGCTGCACTAAAAAACCTGTTGGGTAATTACAGCGAAGCGCTCGAAATGATCATGACACGCAAATTTCATCCCTGGGAAGGCGGCGAAGGAAAAGTATCCGGCCAGTACACCCACAGCCTGGTGCAGCTTGCCAGGGCGGACATCCGATCGCGGGAATATAAAATGGCCATTGAAAAATTGATCAGGGCACAAACCTATCCCGAAAATTTGGGCGAAGGGAAACTGCCCGGCGCACAGGAAAATGATATTTTTTACTGGCTTGGCGATGCTTTTTTTGGCCTGGGCGATTTTGACCTTGCCCGCCTCTATTGGGAAAAGGCTACCGTAGGGCCCATTGAACCTGCCGCCGCGATGTTTTATAACGACCAGCAGCCGGATAAGATATTTTACCAGGGCCTTGCCTGGGAGCGGCTTGGAAATCCTTCGCAGGCGTCTCAAATCTGTGAGAACCTGGTTCAGTACGGCAACACCCACCAGGATGATGAGGTAAGAATTGATTATTTCGCGGTGTCGCTACCCGACCTGCTGATCTTTGAAGACGATCTGAAAAAACGCAATTATCTTCATTGCAGGTACATTGCCGCGCTTGGCCATCTCGGAAAACGGAACTTTGAATTAGCGGGGAAGTTGCTGGAGGAAGTGCTTTCCAAAGATGTCTCCCATGCCGGCGCAATAGTGCACCTGCAGCTACTGCACGAATTGAAAGACGCCAGCCTTAACGCGATCAATAAAAACTAACGAGTGCAAATGAGAATGAACCAGGCCATAGCCAATTTGCTGCCGGATCCAAAGAATTTCGAACTCTCAGACGGGGGCAAGAATGCCGGACTTTTCCTGTTGAGAAATAATGCGGGCTTGACCGCTGCCATTGCAAATTTTGGGGCAAGGCTGGTGAGCCTGGTTGTTTTGGATAAGTCTCATCAACCCTTGAATGTAGTGCTCGGTTTTGATAATATTTTAGGCTACCGCCAAAGGCCGGGGTCTTATTTTGGGGCAACCATCGGCCGGTATGCCGGCCGTATCAGTCGGGGAGAATTTAAAATTGACGGGCGGATAATTAATGTCGACCGGAACGAGAGCGGGAATTGTCTTCATGGGGGTTATAATGGTTTCGACCTGAAACTGTTTGATGTGGATGAAGTCGGTGCCGACAGGATCACGATGCGTCTTTTATCCAAAGACGGCGAATGTGGTTTTCCCGGCAATTTGAATCTGAAGGTTACCTACACGCTTACCGAAGATAAAGGTCTGGAGATTTGTTATGAGGCCGTGACCGACCGGTCCACAGTTATCAATCTGACCAATCATTCCTACTTTAATCTCAACGGTCGCGGAAACGGCAACATCCTTGATCATTTGCTGCAGATCAACTCCGATTTCTTCCTACCGGTTGACAGCGGCGCTTTACCAACCGGGAAGATCGAACCTGTGGAAGGTACCCCCTTTGATTTTAGGAAGGCTATGACCATCGGCTCCCGGATCAACGACGACAATTTGCAACTGAAGCATGGTAAGGGCTATAACCACAGCTTCGTGTCAGGGAATGATGTGCAGAATACACCGGTAATGCGGGTAACGGGCGAACGATCCGGCATTATTATGGAAACGTTTACCAATGAACCCGCGGTGCATTTTTATTCAGGCAATGAAATGGAACCTTCGGCTGGTCCGCCGGAAAACCCCTGGGGACCCCGTTCAGGCTTCGCCATCGAAACCCAGCATTTTCCTGATTCGCCAAATCAACCGGACTTTCCATCAACCCTGTTAACGCCCGGACAAAACTTTACAAGCCGCACCTGGTATAAATTGTCGTGTGAGTGACCACTAGTCATTCCTATCCTCAAAAACCACCAAGTGCTACTGCGTCAAATCTCAGGCTACGCACCTCCTAACTTCCGCATTCGACACTCCGCATTCCGCATTCTCCCCAAATCCCGAACCATGAACATTCCCACATCCGCATATCTGCATATCCGCACATCCGCACATCAAAACCCCTATCTTTACCTCCATGAAAATCTACGGCATCACCAACTGTAATACGGTAAAAAAAGCCCTCGACTGGCTCAAAGAAAACCACGTCAACTATGAATTCCACGACTTTAAAAAATTAGGCATAAGCCCCGAAAAATTAAATGAGTGGGACCGCAAAGCCGGTTACGAAAAATTCCTGAACAAGCAGGGCCTCACCTGGAAACAACTCGACCCGCAGGTAAAAGACAGCATCAAAACCAAAGAGGACGCGCTAACCCTCCTGCAGCAAAAAACCAGCATGATCAAACGGCCGGTTATTGAAAAAGATGGCTTTTTATATTTTGGTTTTGACGAAAGCGTTTATGAAAGTAATTTGAAATAAGGCGTACACGTAAGTTTATCAATGATATGTTGTGAAAATGGTGGTTTACTGAGGGCCTTTGCGCGCCGCAGTTCGAGAGCCTGCCATTGACATCCCTTGCTTCTACGTCATCTATCCTTCAGAATTTCCTAATTTTACCATTCGCAACGACGGTCGTGTAGGGCCGCCTGCTATAAAACAATCTGGACCTTTCAACTCCCGATAGCTATCGGGACCAACATTACAACCTTACAACCTTACAACCTTACAACATTTCAACTTTACAACATTATAACATCCTCTCCCCACGTAACAATTATTTTACCCCAAACCCCCTTCGAATAATTTATCCTATACTTGTGTTTTTTAAAAGTAACTGACTAAATGAAACTGAAATTTAACTCATTAGCCGGCCTTACGCTGGCTTTTTTAGTGGCAGCAACAGCGGGCAATGCCCAGCAAACGCCGGCGCCGGCAACCGCAACGCCTGCTGCGCCAGCGGCACCGGCAGCGCCTTCATCACTTTATGATTACCACGAAGCTTTCGGCCCGCCATTTTATACCAAAAACGGCAATGAGTATCGCGCCGCCGATGGGCAGCCCGGTCCAAAATACTGGCAAAACCGCGCCGACTACCAATTGGCTGCTACACTTGACAGTACGCTGAACCAGATTACCGGTTCGGAAATATTGACCTATACCAATAACAGTCCGCAAAAGCTTGGCTTTTTATGGATGAACCTCGAGCAAAACCTTTTCAAGCTTAGCTCCCGTGGAACAGCCATCGTGCCGCCCTCCGGAAGCCGCAACTGGGGCCGCGGACAAGATTTTGACGCCGGCTTTAAAATAAAATCGATAAAACTGCTTGGCCTGAAAGGCGCCGAAACGGATGTGAAGTTCCTGGTGTCTGATACCCGCATGCAGTTGTTCCTGCCAAAGGAAATGGCGCCTTATGGCAGCCAGGTAAAACTGAAGATCGAGTACTCGTTCATCTCGCCAAACTACGGTTCTGACCGTATGGGCATCCAGCAAACCAAAAACGGAAAAATATACCAGGTGGCCCAATGGTACCCGCGCATGTGCGTGTATGATGATATCTGGGGATGGAATACTATTCCTTACACCGGCCCCGGCGAATTCTACCTCGAATATGGCGATTTCGACCTGAAGATCACCGCCCCTGCAAAAGATATTGTGGTGGCCTCGGGCCAACTGCTGAACCCGCAGGAAGTGTACACCCCGAAAGAACTGAGCCGCTGGGCAGAAGCTGCCAACAGCGAAAAAACGGTGATCATCCGCTCCGCCGCCGAGGTTACCGACCCGGCATCACGCCCGGCCGGCAAAAGTGAGCTAACCTGGCACTTCGTTATCAAAAATGCCCGCGACGCCTCCTGGGGTGCATCTGCGGCATTTATACTCGATGCCGCCAAAATGGATCTGCCAAGCGGGAAAAAGACAATGGCCATCTCCGCTTACCCGGTTGAAAGCGATGGTCCCGATGCTTACGGCCGCTCGACTGAATACGTCAAAAAATCAATCGAATTCAACTCCGCCAAATGGTTCGAATTCCCCTGGCCCAATGCAACTGTGGTTGCGGGTATAACAGGCGGCATGGAGTATCCGGGCATTGTGTTTTGCGGCTATAAAGCAAAAAAGGGCAACTTATGGAGCGTGAACGACCATGAGTTTGGGCATACCTGGTTCCCGATGATCGTCGGTTCCAATGAGCGCCTGTACGGCTGGATGGACGAAGGTTTTAACACCTTCATCAATACGCTGTCGACCGCCGCCTTCAACAACGGCGAGTATAAGAGCAAGCGGCCAATGGACATGCACCGCACCGGGCAGATGATCACCAATCCGATGCTGGAGCCGATCCTTAGCCAGCCGGCCAACCTGAAGGAAAAAAACACAGGCATACTCCTGTACTTTAAACCCAGCGCGGGCCTGGTACTGCTCCGCGAGCAGATCCTCGGCCCTGAGCGTTTCGACTTCGCCTTCAAAACCTATATCGAAAGATGGGCTTACAAGCACCCTACACCCGACGATTTTTTCCGCACCATGGAAAATGCAGCCGGCGAAAACCTGCAATGGTTCTGGCGCGGCTGGTTCCTCAACAACTGGCAGCTTGATGTAGCTGTTCGCGACGTGAAATATGTGGATAACGACCCCACAAAAGGCGCGTTGATCACCATCGACAACCTGCAAAAAATGGCCATGCCGGTTATCCTCGAAGTTAAAACCGTAAGCGGCAAAATTGATAGGGTAAATCTGCCGGTGGAGATATGGGAACGCAACAACAGCTGGACATTCAAGCATCCGTCGACCGAGGCAATTGAGTCGGTTACTTATGACCCTGATAACGTGTTCCCGGATATTAATCCCGATAACAACGTTTGGAAAAAACAATAGGCTGGTGAATGGTCAGTGGTGAGTGGAATTTATGCTGCTCACCGCTGGCTATTCATCGCAAACATGTCGTAAAGCATAATTAAAGTACAATTTGCACACCTGCCCACAATAATATTAAAAACTATTTTACCAGGAAATCAGTTTAAATGGTAGAATTGCCTGTGAAAGGATCATGAAAAATTATCCCAAAATATGAGTCCGGCAGACAGGATCTGATAACGGCTGCACATCTAAATTAAACCTGGCATGAAAAACAAATACTTATTGATCATCCTGTTCATCGCAAATTCCCTCCTGGTGCGTGCGCAGGGAACTGTAAAGGGGACGGTATTTGAAAATGGCACTACCAACCCCATGCCGGCCGTATTTGTGAGGGATAACAATAGCAAGAAGCTGACTATCACCGATAACAGGGGGAAATTTCAAATTCCGACTGAAACCGGCCACATCCTGATTTTTGATTGCCCCGGCTATATCTCCGATACCTTGTATGTTGTGGATCTCGCTCAAAAAAGGATCTACCTCTCAGCACAGACGATAGCTTTGCGCGAAGTGAGTGTAACCTCTACCCGCGCGTCCTTCGACCCGCATAAAGAGTACCCGGATATATACGTCAAAAGCAAGGTGTACCCGCTGTCGCCCTCCAGCTGGTTTGGCAAGGATGCCGTGGATGCGCGGCGGCTTAAAAAATACTTCGAGCGCGAACAGCAGGAGCGCCGGATCGACCTGGTGTTTAACAGGGCTTACGTTGGCAGCATCGTTCCGCTAAAAGGCCTGGAACTTGAAAACTTTATGGCATTATACCGGCCCTCCTATGCCTTCATTACCGGCAACAATACCACTTCACTGGCTATTTACATCAACGATTGCTACAAGAAATACCAGGCGCTGCCGCCTTCAAAACGTATAGTGGCCAAACTTGATTCAACGAAAACCAAGTAGCTGTATACTAAACAAATTCGGCTGAAACAATCCGCAGTTTGTAGCTGTTATAGCATAAAACAACTACCATGAAAAGAAAGATCACCGCATTCCTGCTGCTTATTGGATTATATGCAGTAGTAAACACAGGCTGTGCGCCGCGTCATATGGCTCCGCCACCGCCACCGGGCCTGCCACCGCCGCCACCTGCAGCAAGCAGATAACAACAAAGCCCCTGTTCAATCCAGGGGCTTTGTTGTTTAAGCTTCACGCGGGTAAACTCGTCAACGGAGGATCGTGACAAAACCCGACAAAATTGGGGTGTTATTCTGTAGGTTGATAACATAATAGTAAACACCCGCAGGCAAGGGTTTGCCATGCAAGGTGCCATCCCAGGGCTGAGAATAGCCTATACTGTTAAAGACCTGTCGTCCCCAGCGTGTATAAATAAATATCGTGCATGTGGGAAAATACTGCAACAGCGGAATGTTCCAGGTATCATTAATACCGTCCCCATTCGGCGTAAACGTATTTGGTATAGGGATGACCGAACAGTTAATATCGGAAATCTGTACGGTATCCGCCTGCAAGCAACCGGAACTATCGGTGACGGTTACCGAATACGTTCCTCCTGCAGTAACCTTGAATACCGGGTTGGTGCTTCCGTCCTGCCATTTATAAGTGCTGAATTTGCCCGGATTTAAAGTTGTTGTCTCACCCGAACAAATCACACGGTCCTTCCCGAGGTTCGGTTTTACAGCCACGGTTAGATTTACCGTACTGATCAGGCTGTCGCACCCCGATGTGCTGAGTAACGTATCGATATAAACGCCGCTGGTGTTTACCTGTTTGCCAGACGGAAGGGTGTACTCCCCCGCACATATTTCGGCTGACAGGCTTTGAAACTTCGGTGGGACAAATGTTCCGTTAATGATCATTACGGTATTGGATATGGTGCGGCAATTCACACTGGCTAGGTTACCTTGCTGGGCGACCAAAAGCCGGTAAAACTCAGTTCCGGCAGCGGTGGAGTCGGGGCTGTAGTTTGACGTTGTAGCGCCAGGGATATCGGTCCATGTCAGGTCGTCGGATGATTTTTGCCATTGAAATACATTTTGGGTGTAGCAACTGCCTACCGTCGACGAAATTACCGTGCTTTTATTACAGAGGCTTTTTACCGTATCGCCAGGGAAGCCGTTGACGCCGATTTGGGCCGATGGGCCGACGGGCCCAAAGGTAATATCGTCGATGCCAAAGTTATTACCGCCGATTACCGAGGGAGGCGCAAATTGGGACGAATATTCAGTAAGGATATCGATAACAATGCTTGACAGTCCCGCGGGGATCGTAAAATCGAACGTATATTTAGTCCATTGAGCAGGATTAGTTACAGGAACTCCCTGCCCCGTATCGTACGTTGCAAAATAAGTGGTATCGGGCGGTTCAATGTCGAATCTTACATGCGGAAGAATAAGGCCCGGAGTCGAATTCAGGTTTATCATCCATACCGAAAGCTCGTAGGTTGATCCCGGGCACAAGCCAGTAACAGTCCGGGTATAAACTGTAAGCGGATATTGCTCAGCGCCTACGATCATAAAATAGCCGCCAGGGTTACCCGTGTGATCGGTAAGCGTATGCCAGTCGGGACAACCAGACGTGTAGTTTACAACAGCGTATTGGCCGACACCCGGGCATCCGTTTCCCAAATACGAATATTTCGTCTCTCCGGCAGGTAATGGTGGCGCATAGGTTGAGGTGCCGGCCCCAAACGTTTCTGTAAAGATAGGGACACCGGGGCTACCGGTACATTGCGCATATTCTGCCGTAGGAATTAACCAGAGCCAAACCGCAATAAAGGTCAACTTCGACAAAAATCGGATAATTATCATCGCTTTACAATACTATAACTTTCGGCGCAAACCCGAGCTTTTTAATTTATCTGAGCAAGGCCACGAATCCTGACAAAACCGTACCATTAGGCTGTAAAGTTATAATGTAATAGTAAGCCCCAACAGGCAAAGGCTTCCCACCATAAATACCATCCCAGGGTTTTGCATACCCGGTGCTGGTGAAAACCTGGCGCCCCCAACGCGTATAAATGACGACTGTGCACAACGGAAAATACTGAAGCTGGGGAATATTCCATGTATCGTTAACACCGTCGCCATTGGGTGTAAAGGCATTGGGTATCGGGATTGTTGAGCAATAATTCTCCCTGATGGAAACTGTATCCGAAAACATGCAGCCTAAACTATCAGTAACCGTTACCGAATAAATCCCTCCCACCGTTACGTTGAAGACCGGGTTTGTGCTTCCGTCCTGCCATTTATAAGTGCTGAATATGCCCGGACTTAGACTTGTTGTGTCGCCCACACAAATTGTACGGTCCTTCCCGAGGCTCGGTTTTGTAGCTACCGTAAGATTTACGGTGGTGATCAGGCTGTCGCAGCCCAACGTGCTAAGCAACGTATCGATATAAACGCCGCTGGTGCTTACCTGTTTACCCGACGGGAGGGCGTACTCCCCCGCACATATTGCCGCTGACAGGCTTTGAAATTTCGGTGCGACAAATTTGGCGTTAACAACCATTACGGTATTGGATACGGTACGGCAACTCACACTCCCAATGCTGCCTTCTTCGGCCACCCCAAGCCGGTAAAACCAGGTTCCGGCGGCAGTGGAGCCCACGCTGTAGGTTGACGCCGTGGCGCCGGGTATATCGGTCCACGTCAGGTCGTCGGATGATATTTGCCATTGGTAAGCATTGGTCATATAACAGGTTCCTACCGTTGATGAAAGTACGGTAGAGTTATTACAGGGAATTTTGAGGGTGTCGCCCGGGAAGCCGTTGATGCTGATTTGGGCGGATGGGCCGGCAGGGGTAAAGGCAATATCGTCGATGGCGAAGTTATTTCCGCCGGAACCAGCCTGGTTTGTTACAGGGTCCGTAAACATGCGAAGAACTACAGATGTAATTCCTGTGGCTGTGGTAAAATAAAAGCCATATTTTAGCCATTGAACGGGCGTGGTTAGCGGGAGTTGCCCCGTGTCGTAAGTGCCTAAAACAGTGCCGCCGGCCGTCTCAATTGAAAATTTCACGCTCGATGCGAGTTCTCCCCCCAGGTTCACCATCCAGGCTGAAAATTCATAAGTTCTTCCCGGACAAAGGCCATTTATCGTCTGGGTGAAAAATCTACCCGCTGTATCTGCTGCGTTTACAATCATAAAATAACCGCCCGGGTCTCCTGTATGATCGGTAAGCGTAGGCCAGGTGTCGTAGCACCCCGACGTGTAGTTCACGATTGCATATTGGCTGTCATCCGGGCATTCCGTTACCAAATACGTATAATCCGTCACTCCGGGCGGCAGTGGTGGCGCATAAATCGAAGTGCCTGCCCCAAATGTTTCTTTGAAAACCGGCACGCCCAGCCCCAGGTTACATTGCGAAAATCCCTGGGTCGGCGCCAACGAAAACAACAGCGAAATGAGCATCAATTTCAGTAAATGGCCACCGAATGTCTTCATGTTTATTTCGTGCTTTAGGTTTATTATCCAGGAAAACTATAAAAAGATTCAGCCCTTGCTGATCTTACAGTGCATCCTTCCAGGTACTGCTATCCTTCAACATCACCTCGCGCAGCAGCCTGATCTGCGGCATTCCGTGGTTGAGCACTTCATCATGGAATTTTTTCAGCGTAAAGTTTGCGCCTTCCTGTTTTTCATAGTCCGTCCGCAGTTTCATGAACTCCAGTTTCCCGATGGTATAAAACAAATAACCCGGATCAAACGTACCCCGTAACGCTTCCTGGGAGGATGGTTTCTCGCCCTGGTACCAGTTATCCATAAAAAATTTGGTGGCATCCTGCAAGTTCATCCCCTGGCAATGGGTTTTTATCGACACACAAAGGCGGCAGAGCCTTAGCAATGCATCCCCGGTTTGCGCCAGCCGGTATTTGGCGGCTAAAATGGTGTCGCCGTTATGGCCGTAACCTACGTCGGCCATCATTTGCTCACAATAATGCGCCCAACCTTCAATATAGGCGTAGCTGCCAAATATCTTCTCAATACGGGTGGCCCTTGATGCATTCAGGTGCAAAAACTGGGTGTAATGACCCGGGTAAGCCTCGTGGATGGTTACATTATCGGTGGTGTAATAATCAAACTGGCGCAGCCAGTCTTCCTTTTGCTGGGGTGTCCATTTCGGGTCTACGGGTGTCACATAGTAAAAGGCCTCTGTAGCTTTGGTCTCAAACGGGCCCGGATCATCGTTAGAAGCGGTGCTGGTGGCCCGGGCATATTGGGGTGTTTCGAGCACCTTCAGGTTAACTGTTGCCGGCATCGAAACAATGTTTTTGTCCGTCAGAAACTTGCGTATTGCCTCCACATTTTTCCGCGCATCGGGTATCAGGTTTTCCGCTGTAGGGTGGTCCTTTTGCAGATCGCGGTAAACGTCGATCGGTTTTTTCTTTGGGTTGATGGTTTTGGCAGCAGCATTAAAAACGTCCTGCTGTTTTTTTAATTCCTGCAAGCCCAACTCAAGTATTTTTTCCGGCGAAAGCGTTATCCCCTCGCTGTACAAAAGCATCTTTTTGTAGCTGGCTTCGCCGATCGCATATTTGTTATTAGCTTTCGCAAGCTTAACCTTTTGCAGCCATGCGGCAAAGTCATTGATAGCGCCAATGGCAGCCTGGTTGGTTGTATTAAAGGACTTCATCAGCGTATCATTCTTCACGTCCTTTAAAGCCACCAGCATATCACCGCCCAAAAATGCGGCGGTGCCCTGCGCTATCTGGATGGCCGTTTCTACATAAGGCTTCGGCAGGGTATCCATCAAATTTTGCTTCGCTGCCGCGAATATTTTTGGCGCGCTTTTTTCGATGGAGATGATCGACTCCACCCGCTCTTCTATCGGCGCGAAATCGCGTTTAATGTATATGCTCACATCCACCGCGCCGGCATAGGTCATGGGATTTTTGTCGTAAGTGCCCATGTCCTCGAAAGTGAATATCTCGTTTTTGATAGCCGAATGCAATATGCGGTAGTCGTAAAATACGCCCTTGCTCATTGCGTCGGTGTCCATGGCGGCAAGCTTTTGGTCGAAGTCTTTTAGCCGCCCCAGTTCACGGCCGAGCGATTCCTTGCTAAAGTCGACGGCCTTGCCATCATATTGATGATAACCGAGGGCCACTCCGTTTCCGGGGCGCCAGGCAAGGTAGCCGGCCAGGTAATCGTCGGCAGTACGCTCAAATTCGCCGTCGGCCGACAGTTGGCTGGCATGGGTTTTATGCTTGCTGCATGCAAACAGCAGCAGTGCGGGCATCATTACAATGAACAGTTTTTTCATAATTCAGGTAATTGGTTTATTCGAAGTTAAGATATAATTGTGTACAGGCAAAACCATTCGCTTCCAGCGGTTAAAGGTGTATGCTAAAAGTTGCGCATATGCAAAATATTTTTCATTTAATCTTCTTCTAATGGCAACTTAGCACCCTTCAGTTGACGTATAAATGACAATTGATTTAGAATTAGCCATTATGAAAAAGAGAGTTGTGATTTTTGCCCTGGTTATTGGCGCCTTTGTTTCGGTAACATCAGGCTGTGCAAGGAAAAATGTTTATTACGCCTCTTACCACCGCACCTGGAGGGGTTATTGATTGCAACCCGCTTTTGATTACGCTGAAATGACGTAATAATTAGTGGCCCCTTAATCCTTTTCCATGCAAAACCATCCAATATACAAACAACGCGATTGGGAGTTGTTGTAAATACTAAAGATCATGAAAAGGAAAATAATCGCATTCGCACTCGTTATAGCAGCATTCGTATCGGTAAGTTCAGGATGCTATGTCGGGTATGGTTACCCGCATCACCACCACTATTACAGGGGGTATTGATAACAAAAATTTGGTTTAGTTAGGTTTGGTGTGTTAAGTTGAGGCCCCGGGGAACCGGGGCTTCTCTTTTTGACTGTTGATTTTCTTGATTTTTTTGGATGGAAAAACTTTACTGTTATATATTTTTGTCTAAACCCGCTCTGATCGTTTTAACTAAATCTATAGATACTTCGGCAATACTGGCGGCCTGCTCATCAGACAAACCTAACTGAACGATAAGATTTTTAATTACTTTAACCTGTTCTTCTTGCCGACCTTTTTGACGAGTTTCTTGAACAGCGTAATCTAACACATTTTTATTGTCCCATTTACGTTTTAAGCTGCTATCATACATGCTTTTTTAATAGATTTGGTTAAAGGCTTTCTATTTCTTCAATGGAAAGCTTAGTAGTTTTCGCAATAAATTCAATTGTTAAACCTTCTTTTTTCAATTCTCTGGCAATAGTGAGGGCCTCTTCATGTTTACCTTTTTCAATGCCTTTAGCTTCTGCCGTTGAAACTGCATAATCCAATACGTTCTTATTGTCCCACTTATGTTTTAATCTACTATCATACATGGTCTTTTCCTCCTTTGTCAAGTTTGTATATTCTGCAATACTGAACAATTTTTCAAATATGGGTTTCCGCAGGTAAACAGGTATTTTATCCCATTGGCTCATGTTCTTTAATACATGAAGCCACCTGTCTAAATCGGTTTCCAGTTCGGTATCCGTTTTTACAAATTTAGCTAATTCAATATAAGTATAACCTAATTTATCGTAAAATATTTCGCCCGTATCCCTGTTACATAGGCAAATATCATGCAGGTATATATTTGCCGGGCTGTTCTCCAATGTGAAATCTTCCAGCAATGCAATTAAATATACTTCTGCAATATTGTACGCCCAGGAGCTTCGCTTGCCTTTTGGAGCGTGTCCACTAATGAGGCGGGAAGTGTAAAATAAAGCCCTTTCTTTAAAGTAACCTTGTTTGCCTCTCTGCACTTCAATCAAAAAATGTTCACCTTTATCACCTGTGCAGAGCAAGTCAAATATGGCTGCACCCTCATCCCTTAAATCGCCTGGGTGTTCATTTTTGTTGTAAACCAAATCAACGATATGCTTTCGTCCTCTGAATACCTCATTTAAAAAGGCTATAAGCAAATCTTTATTTGGTTCACTACCGAATATCTTTTTAAAGGCAAAGTCAACCAAAGGGTCGATGTATTTTCCGGTAACAGGCGGCTTAATTTTAGGCATAGTCAAAGATAAAAGTTTATTCCTTATTCATCGCCACAGAGGTCCCGGGGAACCGGGGGCTTCTCTTTTTTGAAGTGTTTTTAAAAGGCACTACCTTTAAGATAATTTTCAAATCATGAAGCCCGTCTTTATCCTTTTACTGGTTTGCACTTATTCGGTTGCTTTTTGTCAAAATGATTCCGGCGCAGATACTTCCCTGAAATTTAACAAACGTTACACCCAATGCGAACGGAAATGGGTGGTGCTTCCTAAAAACGACACAGCTCAAAGCTACATTTATGGCTTTGTTTATATAGATGCACATGCCGGCTTTACTTTCATTGCAAAAGGCAAATTAAAGATAAACAGTTCTGGCCATTACCTGTCCGACACGTCCATGTTCAAAAACCCCTACCCGCGAACCAGGTTGTCACGCAATGCCGGGAAGATGGCCTTGCTGTCTCCTGAACATTTTGAGGAGATGGGCCTTGATCCGCTCCCCGTTGGGCTGGCAACTTATTACACCTACGCCGACACACTGGAACATAACTTTCACTGGGGTATTGTTTATAACGACCTGGGCCAGTGTGATACCGCGTTGGTATACTTAAACAGGGCTTATAGCGTGCAACCGCATTACAAAGACCTGGAATTTGAGTTGATCTATGCCTACAACGCCCTGAAGGACTACGACAACGCTATAAAAGTGATATTGGCGGCAATGACTAATGACCCCTTGAATGTAATTTTTTACCGCGAGCTTGGCTACGTTTATATGCAGCAGAAAAATTACTACAAAGCCATTCCCATCTTTAAGCAGGGCGTTAACCTGTGCACTGACAATACCCAAAACAGCACTAAAGCCGAAATGGCCATCAACCTGGCGAGTATATACAAAACTATGGGCGCCGACGATCAATTCAAAGCCTGGGGCAAGCTGGCCAAAACCTGCGCTGCGCCGGGTACGGAGGTTTATGAGTTTATTGTTAGGCAGGGGTTTTGAGAGGGAGGTGAAAGGCAAAAGGTTAAAGGCGAAAGGTCAAAAAATGAAACAGATGAAAAAGACAAAGAAGCAGAAGCTACTTGATGAGATTAGGCAAGGGCTGAAGGAAGTGAAGGCGATTCGGGAAGGGAAAGCGAAATCTTATACTATGGCTGATCTTTTTATCCCGAATGCGCAAAACACAAACTTTTTATGAAGAAATACCTGTCATTAAGCAATAATAACACCAAGTTACTCTCATCAATAGCCGAGAATATTAAGAAATATTATCCGATAGGCATGGACAGGTTTCATCCGGAGTTTATGAAATTCCCGGGAATTAAACAGGCTTCCGACATCATCTGCGCAAATATCGGCCCACCCGACCAAAAGCCCGGTCCATTTACGAAAAAATGGCGCTCCTTGATGGAAAATTTGCGTAAGTCCGGAGCAGACATTGAGGGTACTACTTATGGATTTGTACCGAGCTTTAGTGCCGATTTGATTTTAGAAAGTTTTGAAGATGACTCTTTAACGCGGACAAAACGCATCGCATTTGCCGTTAGCATGATTGCGCCATTTTACTCAATTTGTGGTATAGACGAAACTTCGATCAAAGAAAAGGCACCTGGATTTGCGCGAAGTTACCCTGCAATAAATGTGGTCACCGCATCCCCATACCACGAATTTGAAAATGACTTTAAAGAGATTGAACGACAGATCAAAAGGTATTTTCCGGCCTATAGAATTATACCATTTGAATTGTGCATGAAACACATAGAAGGCGTTCAGACTCCTTTTTCAATGGGGCAGGACTGTACGGTTTATAATGCTTTCTTTAACCATTTATTCAATTTTTATACTCATATGAAATCGCGGGGCGACCGTTATTATGGCAATGAAAAAAATCCGAATATCAAAGTTGTGTTAGCGCCGCCGCCTCCAGTAAAGGATGACTGAAACGCTTATATAGGCTGATTTGGTTTGCCTAACTGATAGAGGCCAATGGGGTCGATTGAATGATCACGCTATAGAAATTCCAGACAGCTTTCCTTCCCGAACACCCCAACCTTCCAACATTCCAACCTTCCAACATTCCAACTCCCGATAGCTATCGGGACCAACCTCCCAACAAACCGAAAAAACTTCACCCATCCCCTTGAAAATCACAAATTAAGTCCGTACTTTTGCAGTCCCTAAAACTGCCCGCCAATTAAGGTGGCCGTTGGGGATAAAAAAGTAAAACAAAAAAGGAAGTAATGCCTACTATTCAGCAATTAGTTAGAAAAGGTAGAGTAGCTCTGGTTGACAAGAGTAAGTCGCCAGCGTTGGACAGCTGTCCACAGCGAAGAGGCGTGTGCACCCGTGTGTACACCACTACCCCTAAAAAACCAAACTCAGCCATGCGCAAAGTGGCCCGTGTGCGCTTAACCAACGGGAAAGAAGTGAACGCTTATATCCCCGGCGAAGGGCACAACCTACAGGAACACTCTATCGTGTTGATCCGCGGCGGTCGTGTAAAAGACTTACCAGGTGTACGTTACCACATCATCCGTGGTGCATTGGATACATCAGGTGTTGCCGGCCGTAACCAGCGCAGAAGTAAATATGGTACAAAACGCCCTAAACCCGGTCAGCCAGCTGCCGCTACAAAAGGTGCACCAGCTAAAAAGAAGAAATAATAAAGGAGGATAGCAACAATGAGAAAGTCGAAACCAAAAAAGAGAATTATCCTTCCTGATCCAAAGTTCAACGACACTTTGGTAACAAGGTTTGTTAACAACATGATGTATGACGGTAAAAAATCTATCGCATACTCTATCTTCTATAATGCTGTTGAAATTGTTGAAACAAAAACAAAAGAAAGCGGCCTGGATACCTGGAAAAAAGCATTGAACAACGTAATGCCGTCTGTTGAAGTAAAAAGCCGCCGCGTAGGTGGAGCAAACTTCCAGGTGCCTACTGAAGTTCGTCCCGAGCGTAAAATTGCATTGGGTATGAAATGGCTGATCAGCTATGCCCGTCGTCGTGGTGAAAAAACCATGCAGGAAAAGCTTGCCGGCGAGATCATCTCGGCTGCAAAAGGTGAAGGCGCTGCTGTGAAAAAGAAGGAAGATACGCATAAAATGGCCGAGGCCAATAAAGCGTTCTCGCATTTCCGTTTCTAGAATTGGATTACACCGATTTAATACTGTGATTACACCGATTATTTATGTTTACAACTAATAATCGGTGTAATCATAAAAAACAATCGGTGTAATCAAAACAAAAAAATAATGTCAAGAGATCTTAGATATACAAGAAATATAGGTATTGCCGCTCACATTGATGCCGGTAAAACCACTACTACCGAGCGTATCCTTTATTATTCGGGCTTTAGCCATAAGATTGGCGAGGTTCACGAGGGTGCTGCTACGATGGACTGGATGGCGCAGGAGCAGGAGCGTGGGATCACCATCACTTCGGCTGCTACTACCATCGACTGGAAATACAGGGGTAAAAGCTACCATATCAACATTATCGATACACCGGGACACGTTGACTTTACCGTTGAGGTAAACCGTTCGCTGCGTGTGCTGGATGGACTGGTTTTCCTGTTTTCGGCAGTTGACGGTGTTGAGCCGCAATCCGAAACCAACTGGAGGCTTGCCAACAACTATAACGTTGCCCGTATCGGTTTCGTCAATAAAATGGACCGCTCAGGAGCTGACTTTTTAAATGTTGTAAAACAGGTAAAAACGATGCTGGGCAGCAACGCCATTCCTTTGCAGTTACCGCTTGGTAATGAAGAAAACTTCAAAGGCGTGATCGATTTGATCAACTGGAAAGGTATTGTTTGGAATGAGCATGATAAAGGGATGACCTTTACCGAAGTGCCTATCCCGGCCGATATGATCGAGGAAGCTACCGAGTGGAGAGAGAAATTGCTGGAATCGGTTGCTGAATATGATGAAGGCCTGATGGAGAAATTCTTTGATGCGCCTGAAACCATTACCGAACGCGAAGTTTTAGATGCTTTGCGCGCAGCTGTACTGGATGCCAAGATCGTTCCGATGGTTTGCGGTTCTTCGTTCAAGAACAAGGGCGTACAAACTATGCTGGATTATGTGATGGAGTTATTGCCATCGCCTATGGACGTGAAAGGTATCGTGGGTCATAACCCTGATACCGGTGAAGAAATAGTTCGCCAGCCGTCAGAAAAAGAGCCGTTTGCAGCTTTAGCGTTTAAAATTGCTACCGACCCCTTTGTAGGCCGTTTGTGCTTTATCCGCGTATATTCAGGTAACCTGGAGGCAGGTTCGTATGTATATAACATGCGGTCGCAAAACAAGGAACGTATCTCGCGTATCTTCCAGATGCATGCCAACAAGCAAAACCCTATCCCTAACGTTGGGGCCGGTGACATTGCCGCGGTGGTAGGCTTTAAGGATATCAAAACAGGCGATACCCTTTGCGATGAGAAACACCCCATCGTTTTGGAGTCGATGAATTTCCCCGAGCCGGTTATCGGTTTGGCTATCGAGCCTAAAACACAGGCCGATGTGGATAGATTGGGCATGGCTTTGGGTAAATTGTCCGAAGAAGATCCAACCTTCCGCGTAAAAACAGATGAAGAAACAGGCCAGACCATCATTTCGGGTATGGGCGAGCTTCACCTTGACATCATCATGGACCGTTTAAAACGTGAGTTTAAGGTTGAGGTTAACCAGGGCGCGCCGCAGGTTGCTTATAAAGAAGCGATCACCGGCAGCACCCAGCACCGCGAACTGTACAAGAAACAAACCGGTGGCCGTGGTAAATTTGCCGACATACAGGTTATTATTTCGCCAACCGATGACAATGCAACTGGTTTGCAGTTTGTGAATGAAATCACCGGCGGGTCTATCCCACGTGAATTTATTCCATCTGTTGAAAAAGGCTTTAAAGCCGCGATGGATAATGGCGTATTGGCCGGCTTCCCGTTACAGGGTATGAAGGTTCGTTTAATTGACGGGTCGTTCCACGCGGTCGATTCGGACGCTTTATCTTTCGAGATTTGCGCCCGGAGCGCTTACCGCGAAGCATTGCCAAAATGTAAACCGGTATTGCTGGAGCCGATCATGAAGATAGAAATATTAACCCCTGAAGAAAACATGGGTGACGTGATAGGCGATATGAACCGCCGCCGTGGCCAGCTTTTGGGCATGGACTCGCGCGCCGGTGCACAGGTAATAAAGGCGACAGTACCGCTTTCGGAAATGTTTGGTTATGTAACCCAGTTGCGTACCATCACATCGGGGCGTGCTACTTCAACCATGGAGTTTGACCACTATGCCGAAGCGCCGCGTAACGTACAGGAAGAAATAATTGCCAAAGCAAAAGGTAAAAAAGGCGGCACTGCTGCATAAATAGTGAGTGGTTGATTAGGTTGATTTAGTGAGTGCTTACTTGCTGTTTTAACTTGATCAACCAATCAACGTAATAAAAATAAACAACCGGTCAATCCTAACAAATAGCTCTTAGGATTGGTCATAAATCAAAACAAAATGAGCCAAAGAATCAGGATCAAACTAAAATCGTACGATTACAACCTGGTTGACAAGTCAGCCGAGAAGATCGTAAAAACAGTAAAGCCTACGGGCGCTGTAGTTAGCGGACCACTGCCACTGCCAACTGAAAAGAAAGTTTTCACCGTTTTGCGTTCACCGCACGTGAACAAAAAAGCGCGCGAGCAATTCCAGCTATGCTCTTACAAAAGGCTGCTGGACATTTACAGCTCCAACTCCAAAACAGTTGACGCGCTTATGAAGCTTGAATTGCCCAGCGGGGTGGAAGTAGAGATAAAGGTTTAACCCCCCGACCCTCTGAAGGTGTAGGCATAAATATTTAAAGGCCATTCGTTTTGCGGGTGGCCTTTTTGTTTCATCTATATATCTGCAACGTCTACTTCAGAAATATCCCTATTAAAAAATTTCTGGTACAAAGTACGGCAGTTCCCGCCATATTTATTGACCAGGTCGACGTCAGACTGATGTTTTAGCAAAAGTTTGGTGACGCCATTAACTGAACGTTTAGAATTGAACAGAGCTGTCCACAATGGAATATTGCCATGTACATCTTGCACATTCACATTGGCTCCGTTTTCAATCAATATTTTTGCGAGATTTAATGCGCCATTTTGAGCGGCTGCATGCAAAGCTGTGTAACCTGTCCTATCCCGAAAATTAAGATCCGCGCCTCGCAATATTACCCACTTCATTATTTCCAGATTGTTAAAAATGGTGGCATGTATAAGCGCTGTACTTCCCTCACCGTCAGTCGCATCTACGCCGTGCCTATCTAAAACAGATTTTACTTTCTGATTTTCTGAGTATTTTATACCCATCCATAGATTTTCGATTTCGGGGTCACATTTTCTTGGTCGACCAGGTGCTGCCATTGATAATACTTTTAACTAAAGTAAATATTTTAGCTTAAATTAGTACTTTTAGTATATGAAGACTTACCTGTTATATCCAACAAAAGACCAAGAAAACATTCTCCAATCCTTTTTGAAAGAAAACAAGATACCTTTTTTTGAAGAAGAAGATGAGGAGGAATTACCACAGCATGTATTAGATGGCATTAAACGAGGCCAGGAAGATGTAGCTGCCGGACGCACCATTAGTTTTGAAGAATTCAAAAAAAGATTTTCATCTTCTAAATGAAATATACGGTTTTAATTCAGATGCTTTGCTAGTCGCTTTAGCGATTATTTCCCCCTTTCAAATTCAAACTTTTTTTCCTATATTTGTGTTAATTAACTTAGTGTATATTTTACACTAATATGAAAGGAATCGATATGGAAACTGCCATACGTCCGGCCATCGCACCAAGAACCATCCTCCGCATTGCGGTTGGAGCAATGTTTTTTATGGCCGGACTTTGCTTTGCAAGCTGGGCATCGCGAATTGCTACCGTACAGGCAAAACTGGGGCTAAATGATGCTGCGTTAGGCGCAGTTTTATTTTCGCTGCCAATCGGCCTAATGCTTTCGTTGCCGTTTTCCGGCTGGATCATCACCAAGATCGGCAGTAAACGGGTATTGCTCGGCGCTATCCTCGCTTATGCTATCTTTTTAATCGGCCTGGGCCTGGCGCACACTACGATTGAGCTGGTTCTTTGCCTGGTGTGTTTCGGCTTTGCTGGTAATACGGTAAATATCTCGGTAAATACCCAGGCCGTCGCCGCTGAAGGCGTGCACGATAAACCCATTATGGCCTCGTTTCACGGCTTATGGAGCCTGGCGGGTTTTACTGGTGCTGGCATCGGCACTTTCATGATCGGTCATCGTGTTAACCCCTTTCATCATTTTATCATTATTCTTTCGATCACCGCAGTAGTAAGCCTGCTTGTTTCAAGATACCTGTACGACGACTACGGAAGCGCGAAAACTACGGAAACGCCGTCCTTGTCGCTTCGCCAGCGGCTTAGTTTGATCTTTCCGCTGCTTACGCTCGGCAGCATTGCTTTTTGCTCGCTGATCTGCGAGGGTGCTATGTTCGACTGGAGCGTTATTTACTTTAAAAAGGTGGTGCAAGCGCCGATAGCGCTGCAGGGACTTGGCTTTACCGCATTCATGTTCACTATGGCCGGCGGACGCTTTGTCGCCGATTTTTTTGCCCACCGCTTCGGCCTGAAAAGAACACTGCAGGTTAGCGGAACATTAACGGTTACCGGGCTGCTGGTGGCCGTTTCCTTCCCACATGTTTACACGGCTATGGCGGGGTTTATGCTGATCGGCATCGGTGTGTCATCCGTCGTACCAATGGTCTACAGTGCCGCAGGAAAATCCAAAACAATGTCGCCGGGCGTCGCATTGGCGGCAGTTTCAACAGTAGGCTTCGCAGGTTTTTTTGTAGGACCACCGGTGATCGGTTTTATTGCTGGCCTGGCAACCCTCCGGGCTTCGTTCCTTTTTGTGGCAGTTATGGGTATAAGTGTGGTCGTCCTCTCCTCCCGCGCCAAACTTGAAAGTTGAGAGATTAGAGACTGGAGATCAGAGATTAGGCAGGGTCTTGCGAATGAATGTAAGAGTAACTACAACTTTAATTTTACAGTTGTTTTTTGAAAAATCAGGGCCTCGTCCCACGCCGGTTTATTGCCCAATCTATAGAGCTTAAGTTATTTTTGCCGAAGCGTAAGTCGGAGCTTCTTCCGGACTTTCGGACTTTCGGACTTTCGGACTAATCTCTAACCTCCAGTCTCTAACCTCTCATCTTCCATTAATCACCTTCGCCATCAAAAATGCTGCTGCTGCTGCCAGCGCGCCAATAAACAACACTTTCAGCGCACCGCTAAACAATGGTTGTCCTGTCACCTTGCTCTTAAAATAGCCGAACACAAAAAGGCAAACGATGGTGATGGCGCATGAATAATATAGCGCCTTCTGCGATTCGTTGATTAAAAAATAGGGCGATAAGGGGATTATACCGCCCACGATATACGAAACGCCAATTGTAACCGCGCTCCGGCTGGCGCGATTCGGTTCCGGTTTTTCGAGTCCAAGTTCGTAACGCATCATAAAGTCGACCCATTTGTCCTTGTCTTTCGCCATTTCATTGGCCACTTCATCCTGCAGGGCGGCAGATAAGCCGAACGTGGCAAAAACTTCCTTTACTTCAGCTTTTTCCTGCTCCGGCACACGCTCTATTTCCTCGTATTCCCGCTGTAATTCCGACCGGTAATGATCGGCCTCTGTACGGCCGGCCAAAAAACCGCCCAGGCCCATCGCTATGGAACCTGCCACAATTTCAGCTATGCCGGCGGTTACTACAATACCTGATGTGCTGCCGGCGCCGCTTAAACCTGCAGCCAGGGCGAAGGGCACCGTCAACCCATCCGACATGCCGATAACAATGTCGCGTATGGTATCTGAGCTTCTTAAATGATGTTCGTGATGCATGTTTAAAAGTAAACATATTGAATCAATGCTAATTGGGCAAAGTGGTATTTATTATTAGTCTGAATTAGGCTTTTTAAATTGATCAAAAAAAGTATATTAGCGTTTGAAACCTGGATCGATGAAGTAAAATTTATTAAACCTGTTTCTTTATATTGTATTTCCGTCTGTTTCCATAGGTTAAGGCAACTATCAGCCAGGCAGTGTATCCGAGCCGCTATAATTAAATTTTTAAAAAATACCCCTCAATCAATTCTAACTTAAATCAAAACACGATGAAACATTTCAATGCGCTATTAGCAATTGTCCTCCTTTTACCCCTGGTTTCGTTAGCACAAAGCAATTATAAGCCCGGTTATGTAGTCACGTCAAAAGGCGACACCGTCCGCGGATTTATTGATTACCAGGATTGGGGCTCGAATCCAACGTCCATTTCTTTTAAGGCCGCAATTGCAAATCGTGATAAAAGAACCTTTAAAATAAGCGATATGCGCTTGTTTAACATAACTGGCCTGGCAGTTTACCAAAAGCATGTTTGCTCCATCAGCATGGATGCCAGGAGTGCTTCAAATACGGTCAGCGCCCGCGACACGACGTTCAGGATAGATACGGTTTTATTAAGAGTGCTTCAGATAGGTAAAAATGTAGCGCTGTACACTTACACTGATGGATTAAAAACCCGCTTCTACATTGGCGAAACTCCGGATTTTATTCCCGTGGAATTGATTTATAGAATATACGAGAGCACTAATGCCGACGGCAATAACGGCGTGGTAACCGAAAATAGTTTCCAAAAACAGCTTTTCGCACTTGCCGGCAAATATAATGCGCTTGATGATCAGCTGACGTCGCTGCTGCAGCGATCGGAATATGATTCCGGGGATTTGTTACTGATAGTAAGTCACATTAACAACATTTCAAAATCAGAGTTCGATAAGAAGTATGCACACCACAGTAAAATAACATGGTATTCAGGCCTGGCCTTAAACATATCAAGCACCACAGCTAACTCCTACGCCCCTTATACCATGGGGGGCGGCCCCGGCCATACCTCCTATCTGCCGGCGATTAAATTCGGAATTGATTTTTTACCGAATGCAGATGGAGCAGTAGAATTTAAAGCAGATATATCGGCTAATTTTACCCAGTTCAGCACCTTGTATCAATTAGACGTAAGCCCATATACCGGGGCTAAGGCTTACTATAACCAAACGGGTATAGCGCTGACCCCCCAGGTACTGTTTAATATTTACAACGCGCCTGATTTTAAGTTTTATATCGGGGCGGGATTGTCGTACACTTATAATACCTATTCCGATGCCGTCTTTGAGCCACAGGTTTCGCCAGGCGCAGTTAACTTTCCTGTCGAGGGTTATTATTTTACCAGCTCCGCATTCCATTTCCTGGCAAAAGCCGGCTTCCGGATACATAAAAATCTTGAAGTGTATTTCGAATACTACACTCCCGACGCTGCAACCCAATCACCCTATTTTGACCTTTATAATGAAAATAAACAGATCGGCGTAAACTACTATTTCGGAAAGTGACCACCCGGGCTATTTACCGCACAACCAGCACCCAACCAGTTAGTCTCGGCTGCCCGTTTTTGAGGTCGATGATGTAATAGTAAGTCCCTGTGGGCACTGTTGAGCCATTGTGCTTTCCATCCCATGGCATGGCGTAGCCTGTGCTTTGGTAAACTTGCTGCCCGTACCTGTCGAATACCTGGATAGACGCGTCAGGATAGGTGACCAGGGCATCAATATTCCATACATCGTTAACGCCATCGTTGTTTGGCGAAAATGTATTGGGAATGGTGATGCTTTTATAAACCCGCACATAAACTGTACTGGTGGATGTGCCGCAATCCTTTGAAACCACCGTTAGCGTATAAGTGATATCACCGGTCGGTGTAGTTGTCGGCGTAAGCGAGGTTGTATCACTCAGAAAGGTCGACGGCGACCAATAATAATTGATAATGCTGTCGCCCTTAAAAGTACCATGCAATTTAGTCGACTGCCCCTCAAACAGAAATATTTCGCCGCCGGCATTTGCAATGGGGTTTGCGTTTACAGTAACCGTCACCGATTTAGTGCTGTCTATGCATGGCCCATTACTCATAGCAACCGTGTAAGTTGTGGTTTGAAGCGGGGTGGCAATGGGATTGGATATGGAACTGTCGCTAAGCCCCGTTGCGGGCGTCCATGTGTAGGATGCCCCCCCTGATGCGCTCAGTCGTGTGCTTTCGCCGGCGCACACAGCCACATTATTGCTCACTACCGGAACAATTTTAGGGACCACCGTAACCTCTGCAAGTACCGGCGCTGAGGCACAGCCGCTGTCAGAAAGCGCAACCACAGAAAAAGCACCCGAATTAGCCAGCGACACACTGTTAATAACAAGCGGATTTTGTGATGTGGGCGATATTCCAGGCCCGGTCCATGTATAACTTACGCCTCCCGTCGCCGTTAACTGCAGGGGGGCGCCCTCACACAGGGTTTGCGAGGGTATAGCCGCTACTATTGGTAATGGGTTCACGACCACTGTCATTGGAGGCGAGTAAACCCTGCATTGTGCATCGGTTATTCCGGATCCATTTGCCACCCCTACGCGGTACTGGTAAGTACCGGTATCAGCATTGACGAACCCAACTTGCGTTGCGTTGCCGTTTTGGCCCGGTATATCGGTCCATCCTGTCCCATGCGGGTTGGCCTGCCATTGCAGAACCGGCGTTCCATCGCCTTCTACCTGTGCAGTTAACGTAAAATTACCGGTAGCACCCTGGCACAGGCTCAGGTTTTTCGATCCGCCAATCGAAGAAAAACCCTCCTGGATGATTGGCCCGCATGCCCTGAAGGTGATATCATCCAGTATCAGGTCGTTGCCGTTGCCGCCGGGCGCATTGTTGGTCATTACGACAACTACATCGCTTATTCCGGCTGGTACGGTAAAAAAGACACCTTCCGGCACCCAGGTTGGCGCGACCGTCGGGGGGATAGTCCCGGTAGTATCAGTGGCCAGGACCGTTCCGCCTGTAGTCTGGATGGTAAAGGTGATGTTAGGCTCGCTTACACCCGGGCCGCTTGCAGCATACGTTATCAGGTTCAATATGTACGCCGAAAAATAGTACGTGGTATTTGGGCATAAACCGTTAGCGGCCTGCGTAAAAAAAACACTTGGCTGGTATGACGCATTAACAATCATCATATAGCCATTCGGGTTCCCCGTATGGTCGCTTGTAACATTATGCCAGCTATCAGGATGGCAATTCCCGCTGCCCGAAAGGCTGTTGGAAATGGTATATTCCCCATCGTTTGGGCAATTACTCGTCGTATAGGTCATGTTGGTAACGCCTGGCGGCAACGTGGGGCCTGGATTTGGGCCTGCGCCAAAGTTCTGATCGATCACAGGGTCGCCTAAACTGCCGTTGCAGGTTTGCGCGAATGCTCTTATTGAAAAGACTATACAAAGCAACGTTAAAAATAACTTAGGGGCAATTGGTCGCATTTAAAACACTCGCTTAAAAAATCTCGCTACAACGTCCAAAACTAAAAAATTTAATGGTTTGGCCGTGAATTCGGCTTAAAATTATCATCGTCTATATAACTTAGGTTATCCGCCAGCTGGCGGACGTCAGTCGCAGCTTCTTTCGGTCCCGATAGCTATCGGGATTCGGACTTTACTGACTTCCGGACTTCCGGACTATTTTACAATCAACACCCATCCCGACATTTTCGGCGTATTATTTTTAAGATCGATAATGTAATAATACGTCCCTGCCGGCAAAGCAGATCCGTTATATTTTCCGTCCCAGGGCTTTGAATAGCCTGTGCTCTGGAAAACCTGCTGCCCGTAACGATCAAATACCTGTGTAACCGACTCCGGGTAAGTAACCAGCGCATCAATATTCCAAACATCGTTTATTCCGTCATTGTTCGGTGAAAAAGTGTTGGGCACGGTTATTTTTTTATAAACTCTTACAAAGACACTGCTGGTAGACGTGCCGCAGGTTTGCGATACCACCGTAAGGGTATAGGTGACATCGCCTGTTGGCGTTGTAGTGGGCGTTAAAGAAGAAGTGTCGGTCAAAAAAGTCGTAGGAGACCAGGAAAAACCGGTAATGTTGTTACCCACCATCGTGCCATGAAGCTGAGCCGATTGTCCTTCAAATAATATGATCTCGCTGCCCGCATTGGCGACGGGGTTCTGATTTACGGTAACAGTGATTGACTTGCTACTGTCGCTGCATGCGCCGTTACTTATAGCAACGGTATAGGTGGTGGTTTGAACCGGGGTAGCGGTTGGGCTGGCAAGGGTATCATTGTCCAGGCCAGTGGAGGGGTTCCATTTGTAGTAGAGGCCGCCTGATGCACTTAAACGGGTGTTTTCACCGGCGCATATCGCAACATCCGGGCTAACGACCGGCACAATTTTGGGTAGAACGTTTACCCGGGCAAGTACCGGCGCCGCCGCGCATCCGCTGTCCGAAACAGCAACCACCGAAAAGGTCCCCGAATTTGCCGTCGTGGCGCTATCGATGATAAGCGGATTTTGTGATGTAGGGGATATACCGGGACCCGTTCAGGTATAACTCGATCCTCCTGACGCATTTAACCGGAGCGGGTCACCCTCGCAAAGTGTTTGCGACGCGATCGCCGGGACAACCGGCGAGGCGCTGACGATAACGATAAGCGGCGGAGAATAGACCCGGCACTGGGCAACCGTTATGCCCGAACCATTAGCGACCCCAAGGCGGTATTGATAGGTTCCCGTATCGGCATCCACAAAACCGATATTCAGCGAATCCGCGTTCATGCCGGTGATGTCACTCCAGCCCGCGCCGTGATAGTTCCATTGCCACTGGTAAGACGGCGTGCCATTACCAATCACCTGCCCCTTTAACGTAAACACTTCGTTGCTTCCCTGGCAAATGCCCTTCGT
Source organism: Bacteroidota bacterium (assembly GCA_013286235.1). Taxonomy (GTDB): domain Bacteria; phylum Bacteroidota; class Bacteroidia; order Sphingobacteriales; family Sphingobacteriaceae; genus Mucilaginibacter. The sequence goes on along the minus strand of JABDGE010000038.1, from coordinate 2,845 downwards.
CATTGGGCCCGAGGTGGATGAAAAACCTTCTTCGATAATAGGCCCACAGGCCTGGAAGGTTACGTCGTCCATTACAAAATCGTTTCCATTGCCACCCGGGGCGTTGTTGGTCATCACTACCACTACACCCGATATATTGGCGGGCGTTGTAAAGAACAACCCGTACTGCACCCATTTGCCGCCATTACTATATGCCGGTATCACGCCAGTATTATTGGTGGCCAATACCTGGCCGGTGGTTGTCTCAACCGAGAATGTGATGTTCGGGTGGCTGTAGTTTGCGGTGATGGGACCCGGTATCATCAGGTTAAAAATATAAGCCGAAAAAAAATAGGTTGTGCCGGGACAAAGGCCATTGGCAGCCTGGGTAAAAAAAATATTGGGTTGAACGTCGGCATTAATAATCATCATATACCCATTCGGATTGCCGGTGTGGTCTGACGGCACGTCCCACCAGGTTTGGGTGTGCGTGTTGTTGGCGGCTGTAAGGCTATTGGCAATGGTGTAATAACCGTCCTGCGGGTCGTTGTTCGGTGTATAGGTCATATTGGTGATGCCCGGCGCCAATGCCGGCCCGGGGTTGGCGCCGGCGCCAAAGTTCTGATCAATGACAGGGTCGCCCAGGCTGCCATTGCAAGTTTGGGCAATGGTTTTTGATAAAACAGCTAAAAAAATAAGGGTAAAAAGTAATTTCAGAACAACCGGTCGCATGGGTAAATAGCTGTTGAATGAACAGTTATTTACCAAAGCTATAAATTAAATCAGCTGTTATGCAAATCGGGCAAAATATATGCTACCTCACTAACAATACCCATCCCGATAGTTTCGGGGTGCCTATTTTAAGATCGATTATATAATAATAAGTGCCTTGCGGAAGCACGCTGCCATTATAGGTACCATTCCACGGTGTCCCGTAACCCATACTTTGAAACACCTGTCTACCGTAGCGATCAAATACTTGCGTTACACTTTCCGGGTAGGTGTTTAACGATTTGATATCCCAAACGTCGTTGATACCATCATTATTCGGCGAGAAGGTGTTCGGTATCGTAATTTTTTCAAACACCCTTATAAATACACTGCTTGTTGATGTACCGCAACTGGCCGAAATCGCAGTCAGCGTATAAGTGATATTGTCGGTCGGCGTTGCGATCGGATTGAGTGACATGGGGTCGCTCAAAAATGTCGCTGGTGTCCAGTAATAATTGGTAATATTATCACCCTTGATCGCCCCGTCCAGGCGGGTAGATTCTCCCTCAAATAAGAATATCTCCTTGCCGGCATCAGCAAGCGGGTACTGATTGACGACCACCGTCACCGATTTGCTGCTATCCGTACAGCCGTCATTACTTACATGAACCGTATATTTCGTTGTTTGCGAAGGGGTAGCTGTGTAGATTTGTCTCATAGGCACTAACGAGGGTTATCAAAAATACAATTTTTATCCAACCCAAAATAGAAACAAACTGGCTGCGATAAATTATTATTGATACAGTAATTTCATATATTCGTAGTACTAAGTAAAGCCCCGCACGACTATATTTTTAATTAACGCCGTTTGATCAACCATACGGCGAAGAAAGTAATGCGGGCAATTTTTACGAGGTTATTCATTGCGGCTATTTTTACTGCATTTTTTGTGCAATGCGAGGCACAGGCTCAAACCTGCAACGGAGCGCTGGGCGACCCGGTGATAGACCAAGATTTTGGAGCTGGCGCCAACCCGGGCCCGCCCCTGCCGCAGGGGACTACCACTATGCAGTATGTCACGTCCAGTTGCCCCAATGATGGACAATATACCATTCTGAATGCGCTTGTAGATTCCAATAACTGCCACCCCTATACATGGTTCAATGTACCAACCGACCATACCGGCAACAAAAACGGTTATATGATGCTGGTTAACGCCTCATACGAGCCAAGCATATTTTTTACAGACGTGGCTAATGGGCTTTGCCCGAACACCACCTACGAGTTTTCAGCCTATATCCTTAATTTGAATTACATCTCGTTGATAACAGCTAACTATAGCCAACCGAATATAACATTTACTATTGAAGGCGCTACCGGGGGCGGAATATTAGCAACCGATACAACGGGCACCATTCAGCCAACTACATACAACCAGGGGCCGGTGTGGGTAAAATACGGCGTTTTTTTTACCACCCCGGCTGATGTTAGCAGCATTAGGCTGGTAATGACCAATAATGCCCCCGGCGGCAACGGCAACGATTTTATGATGGATGATATCACCTTCAGGGCCTGCGGGCCGATCATACAGGACGGTTTTTCCTCAGTGGCGGGCGTGAAAAGCACGCGTTTGTGCCAGGGCGGAAATGCTACTTACGTGTTAAAAACACAGGTTGTTGGGGACAATACGCCGGTATTTCAGTGGCAGGCCAGCAGCAGCACCAGCCCCTGGACAGATATACCGGGCGCCACCGCCGACTCGCTGGTGGTGCCGTTTACCAACGCCCAACCCAATGTTTACCAATACCGGCTGGGTGTCGCTAACGGATCAAGCATCAGCAATGTTGGCTGCAGGGTCTATTCAACGCCGCTTACCGTCACGGTAAACCCTCTCCCGGTTGTGCCGCCATTTCCTGATCAAACGATATGCGAAAGCTACCCGCTGCAACTCACAGCAACGGGCGGCACCAGCTATACGTGGACGGGGCCGGGAATTTCGCCAACCAGCCAAAATCCGCTGGTAATCAACAATGCTACTCCCGCAAATGACGGGATCTATACGGTCGTCGCTGTTTCGGATAGTGGCTGCACGGGACCGCCTGTTAGCGTGAAGGTGAAGGTTATCCCGAAAGTTGTTGCTGCCATTAAAGATACG
>JABDGE010000037.1 GCA_013286235.1 Bacteroidota bacterium | reverse complement strand
TGAATAAACACAAGAATATTGGACTAAAAACACCCCTTTCGGGGGGTTGGGGGACCTATGGGACTATCTAAAAAAATATTAGTAATACCGGGCGATGGTATCGGTGCTGAAGTAACCACCTGGGGCAAGGCCGTGCTGGAAAAGATCGCCGCTGTTTATGGCCATACGTTTACCTATGACGAGGCCCTGATGGGCCATGTTGCCATTGAAGCCACCGGCAGCCCGCTGCCGGATGAAACGCTTACAAAAGCTAAAGCAAGCGACGCTATATTGTTTGGCGCCGTGGGTCACGCCAAATATGATAACGACCCCACGGCTAAAGTAAGGCCAGAACAGGGTTTGCTGGGCATACGCAAGGCTTTGGGACTTTATGCTAACCTGCGGCCGATTGTGCTTTTTGATGAGTTGCTGGACGCGTCGAGCTTAAAACCTGAAGTATTGAAGGGCACGGACATCCTGTTCTTCCGTGAGTTGACCGGCGATGTATATTTCGGCGAGAAGAAACGCAGCGAAGACCGCAATACCGGGTCGGACCTGATGATCTACCATCGCTACGAGGTGGAGCGTATTGCCCGCAAAGCGTACGAGGCGGCACGTTTACGGAGCCACCGGCTTTGTTCGGTCGACAAGGCCAACGTTTTGGAAACATCGCGTTTGTGGCGCGAGGTGGTGCAGGAGATCGCCAAAGAATATCCCGACGTAGAAACCGAGCACATGTTTGTAGATAACGCCGCAATGCAGCTGGTTAAGAACCCGAAGAAATTCGATGTGGTGCTTACAGCCAACCTGTTTGGGGATATTCTGACCGACGAGGCATCGCAGATCGCGGGTTCGATGGGTATGCTGGCATCCGCGTCGATCGGTGACGGCACCGGCTTTTTTGAGCCGATACATGGCTCGGCGCATGATATTGCCGGGCAGGATAAGGCCAACCCGCTTGCATCGATCCTTTCAGTGGCATTGATGCTGGAGATCAGCTTCGGATTGAAGGACGAAGCCAGAAAGATAACTGAGGCTATTGACAAAACATTGAAGGCAGGTTACCGTACCGGCGATATTGCAGACAGCAAAACCGAAAAGGACAAGATATTAGGAACAACGGCTATGGGTGAGAAGGTGCTGGAATTTCTTTGATGTGCGGATGTGCAAATATGCAGATGTACGGATGAGGGAGAATGCATCAATATGAATGATGGCTTATATAGGATATTTAAATTCGAATAATTGACCCGATGTGGGTAAAAAGATGTGATCAAAAAATCGCACATCTCATGCCGATAGCTATCGGGATTCACATCTCAAATCTAAAAATATGATACACGATCCGAATCGAGTCTATGTTTTTGATACCACGCTCCGCGACGGCGAGCAGGTACCGGGCTGTCAGTTAACCACCCCCGAAAAAATCGAGATTGCCAGGGAACTGGAGGAGCTGGGGGTTGATATAATCGAAGCAGGTTTCCCCATATCAAGCCCGGGTGATTTTCAAAGTGTAGTTGAAATTTCAAAGGTCGTACGCAATCCCACCATTTGCGCGCTCACCCGTGCCAATAAAGGTGATATCGACGTAGCGATCGAATCGTTGCAATACGCAAAAAATCCCCGTATCCACACCGGCATCGGCGCGTCCGACCAGCACATCAAACATAAATTCAACAGTACGCGCGAAGAGATATTGCAACGTGCCGTTGATGCTGTTAAATATGCCAAAAAATCGGTCGAGGATATCGAATTTTATGCTGAGGATGCCGGTCGTGCGGATATAAATTTTCTGGCACAGATGATAGAGGCGGTAATTGCCGCCGGCGCCACAGTTGTAAATATACCCGACACCAACGGCTATTGCCTGCCCAATCAGTACGGCGAAAAAATTAAATTTTTAAAAGATAATGTACAGAATATAGATAAAGCGATCATCTCGGCCCATTGTCATAACGATCTGGGGCTGGCTACCGCAAACTCCATCGCCGGCCTCCAAAATGGCTGTCGCCAGGTAGAGGGTACCATCAACGGCATCGGCGAACGTGCAGGCAATACCTCACTGGAAGAAGTAGTGATGATACTAAAAACACACCCGGTTTTAGGCTTGCATACCCATATTAACACGCGTAATTTTTACGAGATCAGCCAGTTGGTGCGCACCCAGATGCACATGCCGGTACAGGCCAACAAGGCCATCGTGGGCGCAAACGCTTTTGCCCACAGCTCGGGCATTCACCAGGATGGATTTTTTGAAGAACCGCGAAAACTACGAGATCATTAAACCCGAGGACGTAGGCTTTCCAAGCGCAAGCATTGTGCTTACCGCCCGCAGCGGCAGGCATGCATTAAAATTCCATTTGGAGCGTTTGGGGTATAAACTGGATAAAGCCGGTTTAGACGTTGCCTATAAACTATACCTCGAAATGGCCGACGCCAACAAAGGAATTAAAGATACTGACCTATTAATGCTGATGACCGGTGTAAACACATATAGTCAGTCGTAACCATTAAACTAATAAACTTAAAAAATGAGCAATACATTATTTGATAAGGTGTGGGACGCACACGTGATCCGCAAGATTGAAGGCGGGCCGGACGTGCTGTTTATCGATCGTCACCTTGTTCATGAAGTAACAAGCCCGGTGGCATTTTTAGGGTTGAAAAGCAGGGGCATAAAGGTTTTATACCCCGATCGCACCTTCGCGACCGCCGACCACAACACGCCAACCATCAACCAGCATTTACCCGTTGCCGACCCGCTTTCGGCAAACCAATTGGACGCTTTAGAAACAAACTCCAATGAATACGGTATCAGCTATTGGGGACTCGGTCACCAAAAAAATGGAATTGTACACGTTATCGGGCCCGAATATGGTATTACCCAACCCGGCGCTACGATCGTTTGCGGCGATTCACACACCTCCACCCACGGCGCCTTCGGTGCCATTGCCTTTGGCATCGGCACTTCCGAAGTAGAAATGGTTTTGGCAACGCAGTGCATCATGCAGCCAAAGCCAAAAAAGATGCGCATTACCCTTAACGGTAAGCTGGGCAGAGGCGTTGTGCCAAAGGATGCTGCTTTGTTTATTATTTCGCAGTTGAGCACATCAGGCGCTACCGGTTATTTTGTGGAGTACGCCGGCGAAGTTTTCGAGAATATGAGCATGGAGGGCCGGATGACGGTTTGTAACATGAGCATTGAGATGGGCGCCCGTGGTGGAATGATAGCGCCGGACGAAACCACCATTGATTATGTAAAGGGCCGCGAATTTACTCCTAAAGGTGCAGCCTGGGATAAAGCACTGGCATATTATAAAACGCTAAAGAGTGACGCTGACGCTGTTTTTGATAAGGAATTTACTTTCGACGGCAGCAAGATCGAACCGATGATCACTTATGGGACAAACCCGGGCATGGGTATGGGCATTTCGCACGATATACCGGATGCTGGAGATGTTGAAGGGGGCGCCGCTACGTATGAGAAATCGTTAAACTACATGGGTTTCCATGAAGGCGACCACATGCTGGGCAAAAAGGTAGATTACGTTTTCGTAGGCAGCTGCACCAACGGTCGTATCGAAGACTTCCGGGCGTTTACTTCCCTGGTAAAAGGCAAGCACAAAGCTGATGGAGTTACCGTTTGGCTGGTGCCGGGCTCGCACATTGTTGAAAGCCAGATCAGGGAAGAAGGTTTGCTGGATATATTGACTGAAGCAGGCTTTACCCTTCGTCAGCCCGGTTGTTCGGCCTGTTTGGCCATGAATGACGACAAAGTCCCGGCAGGCAAATACGCGGTAAGTACCTCGAACCGTAACTTCGAGGGGCGCCAGGGCCCCGGTGCGCGCACCATGCTGGCCAGCCCGCTGGTAGCCGCTGCCGCAGCTGTTACCGGAAAGGTGACCGACCCAAGGGAGCTGATTGAGGAATTGGTTTAGGTTAGAGACTGGAGATTAGAGACCAGAGATTAGGAAAGAAAACATTAATCGGTGAAATCATCAAAAAATCGGTGAAATCCCAAAAATAACAAAATCGGTGAAATCAAAAAGTAATCGGTAAAATCCCAAGAAAAATGGCTTACGATAAATTTAATATACTGACAAGCACAGCGGTGCCGCTTCCGATAGAGAACGTGGATACCGACCAGATCATCCCAGCCCGCTTCTTAAAGGCTATAGAACGTGTTGGCTTTGGCGATAACCTTTTCCGCGACTGGCGCTATAACAGTGACAATACGCCCAAAAAGGATTTTGTATTGAACAACCCTACTTACAGCGGAAAAATCCTGGTTGGGGGCAAAAACTTCGGTTCCGGCTCCTCACGCGAACATGCCGCCTGGGCCGTTTACGACTATGGCTTCCGTTGTGTGGTGTCGAGCTTTTTTGCGGATATCTTCAAAAATAACTGCTTAAATATCGGTGTGCTGCCAGTGCAGGTTAGTCCCGGGTTTTTGGAAAAGATGTTTACTGCGATTATCGGTGATCCCAAGACTGAGATCGAAGTAAACCTGCCTGAGCAGACTATCACCATCCTCCCGACCGGCGAAAAAGAAAGCTTCGATATCAGTTCCTACAAAAAGGATAATTTGACGAATGGTTTTGACGATATCGATTACCTGCTAAATATCAAATCCGATATAAAGGAGTTTGCTGCGAGTCTGCCGCTCTAAAAGGAATCAGGAAGCAAGTTTCAGGAGTCGTGAAAAAAGATAAAGGTCAACAAGACCTTATTTTAACCTTGGCTCCAGACTCCTGACTCTCAAATCGTCACTCAACCGAACCAAAGAAAACCCGGCTCATGAACAGAAGAAAAATAGAAATAATGGACACCACGCTCAGGGATGGCGAACAAACATCCGGCGTGTCGTTTTCCATTTCGGAGAAACTTACGATCACGCAGCTTTTACTTGAGGAGCTAAATGTCGACAGGATCGAAATTGCCTCGGCCCGTGTTTCGGAAGGTGAATTCCAGGCGGTAAAAAGCATTTTGAGCTGGGCAGAAGAGAATGGCTATACCGACCGCATCGAGGTATTATCATTTGTTGATAATGGGGTATCGATCGATTGGATGATACAATCAGGGGTTAAAGTACAAAACCTGTTAACTAAGGGGTCGCTAAACCATTTAACCCACCAGCTTAGAAAAACACCCGAGCAACATTTTTGCGAGATTGGCAAGGTGATTACGCTTGCACAAAACAAAGGGATTCAAACCAATGTTTACCTGGAAGACTGGAGCAATGGTATGCGCCATTCACCAGCCTATGTTTATGAGTTATTGGATTTCTTATCGACACAGCCGGTTAAGCGGATACTCCTTCCGGATACCCTCGGCATTTTAACGCCAGAAGAGACCTTCCGATTCGTGAGTGATATCCGGTCGGCTTACCCGGCATTGCATCTTGATTTTCACGCGCACAACGATTATGACCTGGCCATTGCCAATGTATTACAAGCTGTAAAAGCCGGCGCCAACGGTTTACACTTAACGGTAAACGGAATGGGTGAGCGCGCGGGAAACGCAGCCATGGCAAGCACCGTTGCGGTTTTGAACGATTTTGAGCCGGAGGTGGAGATCGGGCTGAAAGAATCGTCCATTCACAAGGTCAGTAAACTCGTGGAAACATTTTCGGGGATCAGGATACCCTCCAATAAGCCGATCGTCGGAGCCAACGTTTTCACCCAAACCGCCGGCGTTCATGCCGACGGCGACAGCAAACATAATCTTTATTTTAACGACCTGCTGCCGGAGCGTTTCGGCCGAAAACGCGAATACGCTTTAGGCAAAACTTCCGGGAAGGCCAACATCGAAAAAAATCTTTTGGAACTTGGCCTGAAGCTCAATGATGCAGATCTCAAGAAAGTTACCGAAAGGGTGATTGAGCTGGGCGACCGGAAAGAAGTGGTGACCAAAGAAGACCTGCCTTATATTATTTCGGATGTGCTGGACAGCAGCCTGTACCAGCAGAAGGTTATTGTGGAGTCGTATGTACTCATGAATGCCATGGGTTTGCGTCCATCAGCAACTATTTCGGTAAGCATGGAAGGCGAAAAATTCGAAGAAAACGCGCAGGGGGACGGTCAGTTTGATGCTTTTATGAACGCCCTGACTAAGGTTTATACCAAGAAAAAAAGGAGTTTGCCCCAGTTAGTTGACTACGCGGTACGCATTGCGCCGGGAAGCAGCTCCGACGCATTGTGCGAAGCTATTATCACCTGGGAAACCGAAAAGAAAAAATTCATTACCCGCGGATTGGACTCCGATCAAACGGTATGCGCTATTAAGGCGACGCAGAAGATGTTGAATATTATATAGAAGAAGTCCGAAAGTACGGAAGTACGGAAGGCCGAAAGCAGGTGCGATCGACATTTCGGCTAAGGCTATTTACACCAGAGATGTGAAAGTTAAAAGGCTAGCCGGGAAGTTATAAGCGTTATCCATCCATCAATCCTGTCCAGCGTCGCCACATCGACAAACCGCACATTTATAAATATTTCTTCCACCATCCCGAAACATATTCTTTTACCTCGGTTGGTTCGCCGGGTGTTGGCGCAAACAGCTTGATATCTTTTTCTTTTGCGTATGTGGCAAGCCTTTCAATTGGTTCGTACCAGGCGTGCGGGGCCAGGTTAAAGGTGCCCCAGTGGATAGGCATCATTAGTTTGCCCCGGAGGGCAAGGTGCGCGTCGGACGCATGATCAGGGCCCATGTGAATATCCGGCCAGTATTTTCCGTAAGCGCCGATCTCCAGCATGGTCAGGTCGAAAGGGCCATAAATATCGCCGATCTTTTTAAATCCATCGAACCAGCCTGAATCCGCCCCATAAAAGATCTTGTGTTTATTTCCTTTTATCACGAATGAGGCCCACAGGGTCTCGTCGCGGTTGATGATTCCCCGACCGCTGAAATGCCTGGCCGGGGCTGCGGTTATAACACAGCCTTGCTGGTCGACCATTATACTGTCGCCCCAATCCAATTCGGTAATAAAGTTGGCCACGATACCATAGCTGGTTAGGTATTTGGCGACGCCCAGTGTGCAAATAAAGGGAATAGTGCTGCCCGCAAAATGTTTGATGGTCGCTTTGTCGAGGTGGTCGTAATGATCGTGAGAAATAATAATTGCATCCAGATGAGGCAGGTCTTTTAATGCCAGCGGCGGTTCAAAAAACCGCTTCGGCCCCAAAAATGGAAGGAATGAGGCGCGCTCGCTCCAAACCGGGTCGGTGAGAATGGTTTTGCCGTCTATTTCAATGAGGAGGCTCGAATGGCCCATCCAGGTAACGCGGAGGCCACTTTCCGGTGGCTTCTGATAAATCGATGAATCCGTTTTAAATGGGCCGAGTGGGTTTTTAGGTGTATTTTCAGCTGAGTTGTTGATGTATTCTTTTAAAATAGGAATCATTTTTGAAAGGCCCGCTTCGTCAGTCGGAACCGTATTCATAAACTTATCACCCCTTTTTTGAGCTCCTGATATACGCATAAATGGTAAAACTAATCAAATATAGCCGCCCTATGTGGTAGTTAGAAAACATGAGGTGACAAAATGTTACAAAGTTGCTCACCTGCAACCAGTGCCTTAAGCAACATTTACGATAATTGTTTGCCCTCAAATGGAGGCTTATGTTATTTTTTCAAAAATCTGACCGAAGCCATACAAAACTCCAGTAATAAGGGCGGCATTGCTGCGCCGGTATACGGATGCGACGATCCGAACGTATGGTCTGCTTCCGGCACCACCAACAGTTCTGCATGAGGTTGCGCGGCTTTTAACGCTTCAGCACTGCTTACCGGAACGGTCGGGTCAGCGTCGCCGTGGGCGATCAGCCAGGGCTGTTTCACCCGGGTGGCGTTGGCAAGTATATCAAGCCGCGCAGGGCATTTGTCGAGATCTTCCAGCAGCCCGATCTTCAAAGGCAACTCCTGCCCGGTACGCTTGTTCAAAATATAGGTGATACCCTGTAACCGCCATTGTGTTTCAATCGACTTTGGCCACAAATCCCTGAAGCTTGAAATAGCCGACATGGTTACCAGCTTTTTGATCCGCGTATCTTCCGCGGCTTTGATGATGCTTAATCCGCCGCCCATGCTGTGCCCGATCAGGTAAACCCAGGGAGCTGTTGGCATGCCCGAGCCGCCGCAGGCAAAGTCGATAACCGCCGTCAGATCATTTAGCTCGATCGTAAAGGTATTGTCGGCGAATGCAATCAGGTCGACCAGTTCCGCAGGATGGGCGGTGGTGGTTCCATTATGCGAAAAGTTAAATTTCAGAAACCGGAAACCGTTTTCAGCAAAATAATGCGCCACGAGGTTGTGCGAACCCCAATCTTTAAACCCTTTAAAACCATGCGCAAAAATTATCAGGGGTGAATTTTTCCCGGCATCGCCAAAAGTTAGGTCCATCAGCATTCCACGCCCCTTTGCCCCGGGTATATTAAAGTATTGTTTTCTGATCATTTGCGGTTAAAAACCTGGTGTAGTTTCACGGTATAATATTAAACATTTTTCCGTCCCCATGCACCATCGGTATACCACCATGCCCACCAGATAAGCAGCGGCTGCAATACGATCAGCCTTATCCATAGTATGATGGGCGATACAATTGATCCGCTGAGTTTATAAGGCGAATCGAGCACCATTTGCAGGTGTACCGGGATGAATGCAATGAGCATAAATATAATTCCCCAGGCGGCAAATTCGCGGGTTTTGGTAAATATCAATAAAATGGCTAAGCCGATCTCGCAGCAACCGGCTATTATGTTCAAAATTTCAGGATGCGGAAAATAAGGCGGGATAATTTGGACGTAAAAAGCGGGAACCCGGAAATGATTGGCGCCAGCCGCCAGGTAGCCGATCATGAGCAGTACAAGGCCTGCTTTTTTAAGTTTTTTCACTTTTAAAGATATAATATTTTACATTAGCCCGCCCAAACAAATTTAAGTATCGCCATGCGTTTCAGCCTGTAATTTATAACCATTCTAAATGCGATGGTATGACAGACTGTTGACACTGAGTTTAGCGAATCCTGTTACTTTTGTTGGGTTAAAATTTAAACTACGTTGAAGTATCTAAAGGTAATAGCTTTTACGCATAAACAGATCGCGCTGAAGGAACTGGGGAAGTTGGTGATCTGCCAGGAAAATCTCACCGATAAATTGCATAAGGTTAAAACCAGGTTTGGTATTTCCGAAATATTTTATCTCGCCACCTGCAACCGCGTGGAGTTTGTAATGATAACCCCGCAAACCATTGATAAGCAGTTTGCAAGGGAGTTTATGCACTCGCTCGACATGGATATGTGCCCGGTATCAACCTGCGCCTTCCTGGAAGCGGCGTCGATCTATGAAGACCAGGAAGCTCTTGATCATTTACTGCGTACGTCCTGCTCCCTGGAGAGTATGATCGTTGGCGAAAAAGAGATACTTGCCCAGCTGCGAAAAGCCTACGAAAACTGCCGCGAGGCGGGCCTTACCGGCGATGGCTTACGCATGTTTATGAATTGCATTGTAAAAACCGCGAAAGAGGTTTACACGCATACCAACATCTCTAAAAACCCGATTTCGGTGGTTTCATTGGCCTACCGGAAATTGCGCGATTTGAAACTGACCACCAATGCCCGAATTCTAATTATCGGGGCGGGTGAAACCAACCGGAACCTGTCAAAATACCTGCAAAAACATAAGTTCACCAACTTCGCGGTCTTTAACCGGACAATTTCAAAAGCCCGCGAACTGGCGGCCGACCTGAAAGGTGAAGCTTACAGCCTGGATGCTTTAAAAACATACAACAAAGGCTTCGACGCCATCATCACCTGCACCTCCTCTACCGAACCCATCCTCACCACCGAAGTTTATACCAGCCTGCTCAACGGCGAAAATACCAAAAAAACCATCGTCGATCTTGCCGTACCGAATGATACAGCTCCTGAAGTGCTTAAAAATTTCCAGGTGAATTATATCGAGGTACAGTCGCTGAACGAGGTGGCCAAAAGAAACCTGCAGGAGCGCTATGACGAGCTTACCCATGCCGAAGGGATCATCTCTCAGAATATAGCTGCTTTTACGGTTGAGCTGAAGCAGCGCCGCATCGAAGTGGCCATGCGCCAGGTTCCTGAAAAGATCAAAGAGATCCGAAATACCGCAATCAATTCCGTTTTTGCCGAAGAAGTGCAGGGCATGGACCAGCAATCCCGCGACGTGCTCGAAAAGGTGATCAATTACATGGAGAAGAAATATATCAGTGTGCCTATGATCATGGCCAAGGATATATTGATCAATAATTGAGATCGTATTTTTCCCCTGTTTACTTTCTCGCATCAAAAATCATAGCTTTGTATAAAATTCGCCATTATGAAGTTCCTGGTTGACGTGGCTGATAGCAAGGCTGACGTGTTTATGAAGCTGATCAAAGAGCATTGCTTTGTACAGGCCAGGCATATTTCCGCAGTTGATGCTGATTTGTTAGAAGAAATCCGACAAATAAAAAAGGCATTTAAAAATGCCGAAAATATCAAAGCTGGAAAACTCAAGGGCCGGCTGGCAGACGATCTATTATTAAGCTTGAAGTAAGATCGTCGAATTTCAGGTTTAATTAAGCTCCTTTAAAGTCTGAATAATCAGTCTGACAAGCAATCTCAAAATTAAAACCCGACCATTAATCCAAACGAGAAATTCTTTAACCCATCCTGTTCCGGGCTGTTCTGGAACATGTTGTTAGCATAATACTTGGCAAATACGCCAAATGCCCCGTAGCCCAGGCGGATAAACCCACCGTAGCGAAAGTTAGCGTAGTTATACGGGTTGTAAAACTTTTGCTTGCCGTTTTCCTGGCTGATCTGCTTAACCATACCCTCCAGCAGCACACCGCCGTCGGGCCCGAAAACGAAGTGCCAACGTGTGCCGTGCCTATCCTCGTTCGTCCTGAAATCAAATGAGAGCGGGACGCGCAGATAGCTCGATGAGAAGCGATTTTTACTATAATCGACGTCATCCTGCTTATAGCTCAACACGGGCTGATCCTTCAAAATAGTTATGTTATCTTCCAGCCTGATCAGCGTCCAGTCGAAGCCCCCGGAAAGATATATCCTGAAGTTTTGGCTGAACCGCAGGCCCATCTGGAAAACATCGAAACCCACATTGCTGGTCTTCCACGCACGGTAATTTAAAAACTTGTTTTGCGGCTGCAGGGTAAGGCTTCCGTTGTCGACCAGCTTTGCCAGCCCGAGGTCGAACCGCGAAAAAGTGATCCCGATAAACCCGCGTGGATAGCTCTTATCCTTGTGGTGCGAAGTGTCTTTATCGTTAAAATGACCGCCATAGTGGATGGTAAATGAGCCAGAAGTGTCGGCTGCATGTTTAGTGGTATCGGTTGATTTTTTTACCGTATCGGCCGTTTGCGCTAAGGCAAGCCCGGCAGTACCTGAAATCAGGATTGCAAGTAATATTTTTTTCATGTGTATTGATAATTTTAACGCCCGGAGCGGGCTATTTTTTTGTTTATTCTCCTTTTTTAGTTTTTACAGCACCAAGGTTTACGTTGGTTATATGTGCGTCATCTTCGTCATCTTTTGAGAACACGATGAGCTTGTCTTTGCTTTTGTCGACTTTATCTACCACCAGGTTCACCAGGTCGCCGAAGCTGTGAATCTTATGCCTTTGTTTGACCTTTGCCGTGTCGGTCTTAATCATCGCTGTCACTGGACTATCTATGTGGTCCGGCGTCGCTTTAAGTGCCAGGTCCGTGACCGAACTTGCTGTTAATTGGACATCCTTATCCGGAACTACCGCTTTGCTTGTTGTAATTTGCTGGTGCGCTATATTGCCGGTCAACCCGGCATCACCTTGTTTGTAAGCCCCGGATCGAGCCGGCATGGTATCGATATTGTTTGCAGGCGCGTTCTTTGCAATTATCCTGCCCGGTATCGTTTGATATCCAGACCGGTCTTGCCGGCGTGAAGCATCAGGCCGTGTTCCTGACTCGTGGCTGTGGACGGGGTTTACTGTAACCAGTCCAGTATTTTTAATGCCTGCGGTTTGGGATGCAGCGGCTTTTACCGGACCGTGCGTTACGGAGCCATGCCTCGTAAAAACCAGCACCCCGGCAGCGGTCGCCATTATGACAACGCTTGCAGCTGCACTCAGCCATGGCAGCAAAGTCTTTCTTTTATTGCCTGAGTTCAGCCCTTGTTCGATAGCCGGCCAAACATGACCCGCAGGCTCACTTTCAAAGTCTTCCAGCTTTGAGCGGAACACCTCATCAAATTCCTTATCCTGCATATCCATAGATTTTCCTTTCCATTTTTGTCACCTGTTCCCTTAGTATACTACGCGCCCTTGACAACTGCGACTTCGATGCCCCTTCGGTAATTCCTACGATCGCCGCAATTTCCTTGTGCGAATACCCGTCGATGGCATACAAGTTAAAAACAATTCTGTAGCCCGGCGAAAGCTGCTGGATCAAAACAAGCAAATCATTAGCCTCCAGCTTTGCGATTGCCAGCGGATTGCCCGACGCTTCTGAATCCGCCTCTCCTAAGTCTGCCAGTTGCATCATCCGGTTGTGTTTCCGATAATACTCTATAGAGGCATTTACCATTATCCGCCTGATCCATCCTTCAAATGAGCCTTCGCCGCGGAAGTCGTTAATTTTTTGAAACACCTTTATAAAACCATTCTGCACCATATCTTCGGCTTCCATTTTGTCTTTGGCATACCGGCAGCATACCCCCAGCATTTTTGAGGCAAATTGCTTGTACAGCAATTCCTGGGCTTTTCGCTCCCCAGCCTTACAGCGTCGTACTAACTCAGGAATATTGTACTTGTGCTCCAAAAAAATAATTTACAAGTAAGATGGAAAGCATGGGGTAATGGTTGCATCGCCGCGAAAATAATTTTAATTATTTTGACCGTTATCACGGTTATCGCTTTAAATTTACAAACGCCGATAAACGCCAGTGCTAATAAATTTGCGAAGTTTCGCCTTATTAAGCGGGATTGGCGGCCAATTTCGATTTTAGTTCTCCATCGTCCCTTGTAGTTGAAGAAATAAGTAAATCCTTATAATGAAGAAAAGTCTGGTCGTTCTTATTTTGATTCTTTTCTGCCTTGCTGGTTTTGCCCAGCCCGACACTGAACACTATACGCTATTGAAACCCGACCGCGTTTTTGACGGACGGGAGATGCATGATGGCTGGTGGGTGCTTGTTAAGGGTAATCATATTGAAGCCGCTGGTGTTCCATCTTCGCTAACCATCCCTTCTTCTGTAACCACCATCGACTTAAAAGGCGAAACCCTGATGCCCGGAATGATCGAAGGGCATTCCCATTTATTCCTGCATCCTTATAACGAAACCAGCTGGGACGACCAGGTTCTAACAGAGAGCCGCGCAGAGCGTACCGCCAGGGCTGTGACGCATGCGAAAGCAACCCTGATGGCCGGTTTTACTACTGTACGCGATTTGGGCACCGAGGGCGCCGGGTACGACGATGTAGGCTTGAAGACTGCCATTGAAAAAGGAATAGTCCCCGGACCGAGGATGCTGGTGGCAACCCGCGCCATTGTGGCAACGGGAAGTTACGGTCCCAAGGTTTTGGTGAACGAAACGGATGAACTGAAAGGTGGCGAGGAGGCAGACGGAATCGACGGAATCACCCATGCGGTTCGTTCTCAAATTGGGCATGGCGCCGATGTTGTAAAAATTTACGTGGATTACCGCTGGGGCCCGGATAATACCGCTGCCCCAACTTTCACATTGGAGGAATTAAAAACCGCGGTTGAAGTGGCCCATAGCAGCGGACGTATTGTTGCGGTACATTCGGGGACGACAGAAGGAATGCGCCGTGCCATATTAGCGGGCGTTAATACCATTGAGCACGGCGATGGCGGCACACCGGAACTGTTTGCTATGATGAAGGAAAAAGGCATCGCGCTTTGCCCGACCGTTGCGGCCACTGAGGCAATTGCCAGCTACCATGGCTGGAAAAAAGGGATCGATCCGGAGCCGGCCGGGGTGCAACGCAAGCACTACATTTTTACCGAAGCGATGAAAGCCGGCGTTACCATTTGCATGGGCGGCGACGTAGGTGTGTTTCCCCATGGCGACAATGCCCGGGAAATGGTGCTGATGGCAGAGTATGGCATGAAACCGATTGATGTTTTACGCTCGGCAACTTCGGTAAACGCCGGGGTATTTGGCCTCAAGACTTTAGGGAACGTAAAGCCGGGATTTCTTGCCGACCTTGTTGCCGTTGAAGGCAATCCTTCCGAAGATATAAAAGCGGTTAAACAGGTAAAGCTGGTGATGAAGGACGGCATTATTTATACCAATTAGTCCGAATCCCGATAGCTATCGGGACCGAAAGAAGCTGCAACTGAAGTTTCGGCAAAAATAACTTAAGTTATAGGAAAGTAAATTATAACCAATTATGAATATTGCTATCCCCAGGAAGCTTTTAAGTGCAATCTTATGTGCCTTTTTATTTGCAGGCTTACCTGTTATCGCCCTCGCGCAGCCGGTGGTTATACCAATAGAAACCCGGACCAACGCGCTGGTTTTGCAGGTTAGCAGCGAGGGGTATGTGTATTCGGTTTACTTCGGAAAAAAGCTGGCCGATAAAAATGAATATGCTTCGGTTGAAAAGGCGTTCCGGCTCGACAGAACTACGGCCGGTTACAATTATGCCTATACCCCCGCAGGCGCACGTAACCTGCTCGAGCCGGCTATCGCTGTCACACATGCCGATGGCAATAAATCACTCGACCTGAAATATGTGAATTTCACTACAACAAAGCTCAGCGACGACGTCAGCTTAACCAGCGTCAACCTGAAAGATTCGGTTTATGATTTTGAGGTTACCCTGAACTACCAAACCTACTTCAACGAAGACGTGACCGAGCAATGGAGCGTTATCCGGCACCATGAAAAGAGCGACGTGGTATTACAGAAATATGCTTCGGCCAACCTGTACCTGCAGGCAAACAGCTACTGGCTAAGGCATTATCACGGTGAGTGGGCACAGGAAATGCGGCCCGAAGAAGAACAGCTTGACCACGGTATAAAAACCCTCGATACCAAATTAGGCACACGGGCAGATCTTTTTCAGCCGCCGGTTTTTATGGTATCGCTCAACAGGACTTCAACCGAGGACGATGGGGAAGTGCTTTACGGCAACCTGGAATGGAGCGGGAATTACCGGATCGACCTGGAAGAAGACCCGACAAATGGCCTGCGGGTGATCGCCGGTATCAACAATTACCAGGCTGACTACCTGCTTAAACCCGGAGTAGAATTTACGACCCCTAAATTTGTTTATACGCTAAGCCATAATGGGAAAGGCGAGGCCAGCAGGGACCTCCAAACCTGGGCAAGGAAATATAAGATTGTGGACGGAGATGGTCCACGACTGACGTTGCTGAATAATTGGGAGTCGACTTATTTTAATTTTGATGAGCAAAAGCTTGCCGGTATTTTACAGGATACGAAGACCCTGGGCGTTGACCTCTTTTTGCTGGATGATGGATGGTTTGGCAATAAATACCCACGCAACAACGACCACGAAGGCCTCGGCGACTGGCAGCCGAACACAGCCAAATTGCCTGATGATATTGCTTTTCTTACCAAACAGGCAAGCCAGGATGACGTGAAATTCGGTATTTGGGTCGAACCCGAAATGGTCAACCCCAAAAGCGAATTGTACGAAAAGCATCCGGATTGGGTGGTGAAGCAGCCGCAGCGGCCCGAATACTATATGCGCAACCAATTGGTGCTCGACCTCAGCAACCCGAAAGTGCAGGAATTCGTGTTTAACGTCGTGGACGGCCTTTTCACCAAAAATTCCGATTTGGCGTATATCAAATGGGATTGTAACTCCATAATCTATAACGCTTATTCAGCTTATGAGCGCCACCAGGGAAATTTCTATACGGATTACGTACTGGGCCTGTATAAAGTCCTTGACCGTTTGCGCGCCAAATATCCTAAAACTCCGATGATGCTGTGTTCCGGCGGTGGCGGCAGGGTGGATTATGGCGCGCTGAAATACTTTACCGAATACTGGCCCAGCGATAATACCGAGCCGATCGAAAGGATATTTATCCAGTGGGAGTACTCTTATTTCTACCCGGCCCTGGCCAGCTCAAACCATGTTACCGATTGGGGCAAGGAACCGCTCAAATTCCGTGTGGATGTTGCCATGATGGGCAAATTAGGTTTCGATATCGTGATCGGTAAGCTGAAACCCGATGAATTGACCTTTTGCCAGCAGGCCGTTAAAACCTATAAGGAATTTTCGGAACCGATCTGGCATGGCGATCAGTACCGCCTGCAGGACCCCTGGAGCAATGACGTTGCATCGCTGATGTACGTGGACTCTACTAAAAGCACGGCGATCATGTTCAGTTACCTGGTCAACAACCGGTATGCAACGGGCAGTAAACTACCCATCAGGCTAAAGGGCCTAAACCCTGATAAAAATTATTCGGTAAGCGAAGTGAATTTATTCCCGGGCGCGAAATCAACGATTGCAGGCGGTGTATTTAGCGGGACATTTTTAATGACAGTTGGGATTAATCCCGATGTGAGAGAAGGAAGGACGAGCGTGTTGGTTGCGGTGAAGGAGCAATGAATGAGTATATTAGCAGTATGAGAACGAGTATTGATATAGACGACCAGTTACTGGCCAAAGCCCAGGAACTGACCGGTATCAAGTCGAAAACGGAATTGGTGAATCTGGCTTTGTGCTTATATGTCACTGTTGAGAATCAAAAGGGGCTGGGGGAATTGTGGGGAAAGATTGAGATTGAAGAAGAGGCTTACAAATAGCCAGTTTATTGGAGAATACCAGTTCCAATTGTGACCTGTATGGAAATAACGACCGAAATCACCGAACGCGATCACATCGATTTTTATCACGTCTATATTTTCAAAAGAATATGGCTGCAGCAACTGATTATTTTGTTGGGGGTCGACCTCATTTTATCGAGCTTTATTCGAGTGACGTCTTCTTATCTGGTAAATATGGTCGTTAACGGAATAATATTGCTGCCATTCTTCTTTGGAATTCCCTATTTTCTTTCGGGAAGAAAGATTAAAGCCTACCATGATAAACTGCCCTTCCCAAATGGTAAGCGAACTTACACACCTTTTGCTTCCGGGATTGAGATAACGGATGAAACCAGGGCAACTTTTCTTAAGCACGAAGACATTGAACAAATAGGGAAAACCGAAAATTATGTGTTCATAAAACCGCGTTATACAGGTTACTGTCTTTTACCCATCCGGTGTTTTTCGTCCGCAGATCAGGCAGCCCATTTTATCAGTCTTATCACGAGCGGCAAAGCCCAGGTAAGGGGTAGTCAATCTAAGCCATCGTTTACTTTTAAGCCTGGCTACCTGTTAGCAATATTATGTGTATTACCGGTGGTGGGATTTTTTGTCGGCTTCCTGGTCCTTATGCTAAGAATTGTACATTACAAGGATAGGGTATTTGTCATCATGGGAGTAATCGGCATGCTGATTACCGTTGTGATCTATGCCTCAATGATTTATTATACAGAAACGAGCGGCGCAACCGAGGATGGATTCGCAAGCATTGCCCAAACTCAATTAAATGATCTGGTAAAAAGCATCGAATTCTATAAACTTCAAAACGGGTCATATCCAGACAGTCTACATCAAATAGAAACAAAAGATAGCTTTATATCTATCGATGATCCTATACAGATATTTAAAAGGAATAAGAAATCAATTATTTACCAGTATCGAAAAGTTGGGAACAAATACTCATTATTTTCCGTTAGCAAGGACGGTAAACCTAATACAGCAGACGATATTTACCCAACGCTATCCAATACGGACACCAGCAAAATGGGGTTTATCAAGAAGTAAGTACAAATTGGAATTTACGGAAGAATCGCATTAAAAATCACCGCCGATAACTCTCCGGCGGCCCTAAATAGCTGGGCTGTTCACCACCGGCATTGATCACAATTTTTTGCAGAACTACCCCAGGATCAACCATCCAGTATTTTAAAATATGTACACCCGGCTGCCCGATATGATGCCTGGTTATTAGGATTTTTATGTTATTGGCCACGTCAGTCTTCCAGGCAACGTCGGACTCATCGGCATTAATATTCACAATTTGCGGCTGTTCGTCATCCATCGAAACGGCATAATGCAATCCTTTTGCATTGGTGAAATCAAGCGTGGGTGATATATATGCTTCAATCTTTACTTCTCCTGTATCTGATAAATTCAATCGGTATTCAAGGTGCGGACTATTACCACCGGGCTGTCGGGATCTTGCTGTAACCGGCAATGTGGTAACACCATCGAAGGTGCGCCCATAATCAGGCAAGGTTATCCAATCAATCCCCACACCATTTATTTTACGCGTATAATGACCTGCTTCGATAGAAATATATCCACTGCTTTCAATGAATCCGCTCATATGTTTTTGCTGCAAGGCTGACAGGTGATTTGCGGTCGCTTCTATAACAACAGTGCTTTCGGCGCCGGCTATGGTGACCGGTATTTTTGAAAGCCCAATAGGCGCCTTATCCCAGTCGACACTGATCCATATACGCTGTTGCTTGTTCACTGTTCCATTTGGCGCGGTAAATTTGATCCACGGTTTGTCCGCTTTAATGTTATAGCTATAAGCTGTTTGGCCCCGGTTGAAAATATCGACATAGTAGCTGTTCTTTTCATAAGAATTGAATTCAGGCAGGGAGGCTTTCAATGTGTCTTTTGGCCACCAGCCGTTCGAGCCTTCAACCATTACCCCCATACCTGCGGCTACCGGCATGTCTACCTGTTTCACCTCGGGCATTCTGTTTACCGGCGGCTCCTGCCAGTAGGTATAGCCAATGTGGGTTTGATCCATCATGTGATCCCACTTGCCATTGGCCAGCGTTTTGTTGTAATACCTGGATATTTCGGCGTCCTTCGCAAAGAATCTTTTAACCTGCGCAGCCATATCACTTTCAGCAGCATTTCCCTGTGCGGCATATAAATGATTTTTTGCTGTCGCGAAATAAAGATCATTCAAATTTGAACAAGCCTCCGCAGGATGCAATACCAATTCATAGTAAGCATCTTTATAAGCTCCAGGCATCTTTTTATACAGCAATTGCGCCTTATCCCTTAAACGGTCATAGTCACCGGCTACGGTTTCAAATTCGCGGTAATGTGTTAAACTGTAGGTGTGTTCATCAAGCAGTTCAGGTTTGCGCCGCGCGTTGTATAGGGTGTATTTGGTCAGTATATCCGCTATCTCGTTTTCATAGGACTTGCCAAACTGCTGCCTTGCCCATAAACGCGTGTATTCCGCTAACCGGTCAGCCGGCCATTTCTCGGGCGCCCAGGCATAATCCATAAAAAAGCTGATCGGGAATTCCATAGGCTTCATGTCGCCCACATTTACAATCCATACCTGTTTTGCACCATAGGCATATGCCAGGTGCATCTGCTCCCACGTTTTTGAGATCGGGTTGGTGTTTAGCCATTTATAATTCCGTGGATCGCCTACATAATCAAAATGATAATAGATCCCATAGCCGCCCTTACGCGCCGGGTCCGTTAGTTTTGGCAGCTTCCGGATATTTCCCCAATTATCATCGCATAATAGTAAAGTGACATCATCCGGCACGCGCATGCCCTTATCATAATAGGTTTGCACCTCTTTATATAAGGCCCATATTTGCGGCGTTTGTGAAGCGTCTTTCCCGGTAACATCAGCTATAATTTTACGCTGATCGTCAACGATCTTTTCAAGCAGATCAATATTGCTTCCCCCGGTCATGGGCATATCTCCATCTCCGCGCATTCCAATGGTTACGATGGTTTCCTTCGACCCCATTTGCTCAATGCCTTTTTTCCAAAAGTCTCTCAACGCCGCTCCGTTAGTTTCATAATTCCAGGCGCCCTTGCCA
Source organism: Bacteroidota bacterium (assembly GCA_013286235.1). Taxonomy (GTDB): domain Bacteria; phylum Bacteroidota; class Bacteroidia; order Sphingobacteriales; family Sphingobacteriaceae; genus Mucilaginibacter. Next base: position 14,563 of record JABDGE010000037.1, on the reverse strand, counting down.
TATCTTTTCCATTCCTGCTGCGCCCTGTCCATTTGTTCGTGATGCGATGTGCCCATCACAATACCGTATTCGTCCGCCAGTTCCGGGTCGGCCTTATCATCGTCATTAAAAGCATTCCCCCACATAGCGGGCCATAGATAATTGCCCTTTAATCGCAGGATCAGCTCAAAAACCTTTTCATATGCCTTATGATTAATGCCGCCAAATTTCTCTGCCGCCCAGCCTGAAAAAGACGGCGCTTCGTCATTAATAAAAATGCCGCGGTATTTCACTGCCGGTTCGCCATCGGTATGCCTGCCGGGCAAAACGTAAAGATTTCTTTGCAATTTCACCGGTACATCTGCCCACCAGTACCAGGGCGAAACACCAATTTTTGCCGATACATCATAAATGCCGAAAATGGTTCCGCGTTTATCGCTGCCGGCAATCACCAGCGCCTCCTTAACGCCAGGCAATGGATTTTCAACTACCTGTATTAAATAGGTTTCCCATTTACCGGCAATATCGTCCACCCGGAGCTTTTTTCGCTTTACGAGGTCATCTATCAGCTCGCTTTTCCCAATGGTGCCAATTAAAATTGCGCCTGCTTTTTCCGGGATATCCCCGGTTGAAAATAAAGGCTGTGCCCCGGTAACGGAGAAAATGTCTTTTTGAAGATCTTTCGCCGCCCTGATCACTCCAGGGTAATCGGAATCACTGATATAGATGGGGGCTGGTTTACCTGCCACTGAAAGCTTAAAAGAGCCTTTTATATATGTTGTACTGATATAGGATTGGCTGCCTTGTGCATAACTTCTACTAATAGATATGATCGTTAATAATGACGATATCCCTGCAGCTAATTTTAAAAGCCTTTTCATACACTTGTAAAAGTAAATATAATCCAATCGGGCAATTTAAATTTGCCAAATAGTGCCCAAATCTTCACCAGACATGGATAAAAAGACAAAACTCGCAATAGTTACCGGAGGTGCATCGGGCCTGGGGCTAGCGATTACAAAAAAACTGGTAGAAAATGATATCCGGACGGTCATGATTGGCAGAAATGAGCAAAAATTGAAAGATGCCGCCGCAACCCTTGGAGGACTTTGCACTTATAAAGTCCTTGACCTGGCTGACCTGAAAGCAATTCCTCAATTGATCAGCGCCATCACAGAAGAATTCGGACAAATAGATATATTGATCAATAATGCCGGGATTAATCAGAAAAAGCCTTTTACCGAGGTTACCGATGAAGATTTTCAGCAGATCATCCAAACCAACCTTACATCGGTATTTGTGATCAGCCGCGAAGTGGCTAAAGCGGTGCTTCAGCAAAAGAATGGCTGTATCATCAACATAAGTTCGATGGCGGCCCAATATGGCATTCCTTATGTAATCGCTTACACGGCCGCTAAAACGGCAATCGAGGGCATCACGAGGGCTATGGCAGTGGAACTGTCGCCCCAAGGGATACGGGTAAATTGCGTAGCGCCCGGCTTTATTGCGACCGACATGTTGGCAAAAGCACTGGATAACGATCCGCAACGAAAACAAAAAGTGCTTTCGCGCACGCCGATGGGTAAATTGGGCGAGCCGGATGACGTTGCCGGCGCGGTACTTTACCTGGTATCTGAAGCGGCAAAATATGTCACCGGCGTCATACTTCAGGTTGATGGAGGCAATTCAATCGGTTTTTAAAGACGGCATGAATGTGGCGGGGTGTGGGCAGTAAACTTATCGGCTTATTTAATAAAACGTCGGTTAACTTTTTGCGCGAATACGTTTATATATTTTCACCGCAATCATCAGAATAATTGCCAGCAGGATCAACCCAAAAGTGCCGTAAATCCAGTTTAAGGCATCCTTTAAAACGGCAAGGAAAACAATAGCAAACAGAAAAAGGGTTGCTACTTCATTCCATATGCGCAGCCTCGTCGAGGTCCATTTAAAGACTCCCCGGGCCATTTGTTTCATCTGGTGCCGGCAGACAAAATGGTATGCCAATAAGCCAGCCACAAAGCAAAGCTTTATCTGCATCCATGGCTGCTTTAGCCAACCCGGAACAATAATAAGCATGGTTATCCCCGCAGCCAGCACAAACACCATAGATGGAACCGTAATAATATACCACAGTTTGCGCTCCATCAATTCAAACTGGGTGGAAAGAATTGTTTTATCAGGTTCGGGTTTTTCCTGCGCCTCGGTATGGTAAATAAAAAGGCGCACCATGTAAAACAGTCCCGCAAACCAGCAGACTACGAAGATGATGTGTATGGAAAGAATATATGGATACATAACTCGCCCCCTAACCCCCTAAAGGGGGAACTTTTTGAATCTCTATCTAAATAACGCCCACCTTTTATCCCAACCTGCAGGCGGTTTATGCTCTTCTACTCCCCCTTTAGGGGGTCGGGGGGCGGTGCCGGTATTCTTTTATTATCTCCACCGCGTACTTCACATTATCAAACGGTATGTCGGGCATAATGCCATGGCCCAAATTAAATATAAAACCATTCTCGCCACTCATCCTGTCGAACAGGCGATAAATGCGTTCTTTTATTACCTTTTTATCGGCATACAAGATGTGCGGATCGAGATTGCCCTGGACGGCGATCCCCGCGGGTAAGCGTTTTTTGATATCAAGCAAGTCCCCGTTCCAGTCGATCGAGATCACGTCGGGCTTTGCCTCGGCCATTAGCGGCGCAAAAACCGAGCTGCCTTTGCAAAACGAAATTACAGGGATGCCCGTCCTGTTCAGCTTACTGATGATCTCAGCGATATAGCGATGTGAAAATTCCTTGTAATCGTCCCAGGCCAGCGCCTGTGCCCAACTGTCGAATATCTGGACGGCATTTACGCCAGCGGCTATTTGGAGGTTAAGATAATCGGCAGTAACCGTCGCGATCTTGGCCAACAGCCGGTGCGCCAATTCCGGTTCATTGTGCATGAACAGTTTAGTTAGTTTAAAGTCTTTGGACGATCCGCCTTCAATCAGGTAGCTCATCACCGTAAACGGCGCGCCGGCAAACCCGATCAGCGGGATGCTTCCGTCTAAGCGTTGCTGCACAACTTTTATGGCATCGGCAACATATTGCAATTTATGAACAACCGCCGTTTCCAATTTTTCGATATCCGCTTCATTTCGTACCGGGTTGGCAAATTTAGGGCCCACGCCTTGAGTGAAGCTCAGGTCTCCGCCCATGGCTTCGGCAGTAACAAGAATATCCGAAAACAAAATCGCCGCGTCGACACCGAGAAGGTCGACCGGCAGCATGGTAACATCCGCAGCGATCTCCGGCGTCTTACACATTTCGAGGAAAGAATATTTGTTCTTGATATCCCAATATTCCTTCATAAAACGGCCCGCCTGCCGCATCATCCATACCGGCGGGCGTTCCGTAGGTTGCGAAAATGCAGCTTTTATCAGTAAAGAATCAATCATATAGTCGTATCCGGCCCCGGCCCTAAGTCCGCTGCCTTTTTAATTCGTCGTGAAGGCGCTTGATAACATCCCTCATTTTTGCGTTTATTTTTTCGTGGTATTTTTCGGTAAGCTCGAGGTAGGCCCGGGCTTTTTCGGGATTGCCCAGCCTTATGCTGATGTTGGCCACATGCACCAATGCGGCTACGTGGTCGTTTACCGAGCGAAGCGGATATTGCGCGGCAATCTCGTAATGCTTTTCGGCATCGTCAAAATCCTGTTTTTGCAGGCAAACCCCCCCCATTAAAAATTCGTAATACCCGCGCCTATTCTTACTCAGCCATTCTGGTCTTAATATTTCCAGCAGTGAGCGTTCGGCATTTTCATAGTCTTTGTGATGGAAATAACGGGCCGCAACCACAAGCGTCCCTTGCCGGATATAATCCCAGCCGAGCAGCACGATAAACATTAGTGCCAGGGATGACAGTTCGTACATTTGCTTATCCACCAGTATTACCAGCGACAGCAAAAAGATAATGCCGATGAATAAACGGGTACGGTTGCTAAACATTAATGGTGATTATCGGTGAATTTATATCCCACGCCGCGGATCGAATGAAAATAAACCGGATTTTTCGGATCGGGTTCAAAATATTTTCGGAACGTAAGAATAAAATTGTCGATGGTACGGGTTGAGGGATAAACATCATAATTCCATACCGTCTCCAGTATCTGCTCGCGCGAAACAGCATCATTGCGGCGCTCGATCAAAAGCTTTAGCAGCATGGTTTCCTTTTTGGTTAAAGGCGTGATCGACCCGTCTTCATTCACCAGTTCAAATGAATTGAAGTGGATAGTTTTATCGCCGATCTTATAGCTATTGAACTCTTTAAGGTCGTCGCCTTTAAGGCTGCGCTTTACGAGGTTGTTTACCCTGAGTATAAGTTCCTCGAGGTTGAAGGGCTTGGTGAGGTAATCATCAGCTCCTTTTTTCAGGCCCGAAATTTTATCCTCGTTGGTGTTTTTGGCGGTGAGAAACATGATCGGAACTTCGGAGTTTTCCAGCCTGATGGTTTCGGCAACAACAAACCCGTCTATCTCCGGCATCATCACATCCAGGATTACCAGGTTAAAACGCTCCTCTTTAAATTTTTGCAGTGCTTTTTTGCCATTGGTGGCAGTTGAAACCTTGTAACCCTCCAGCTCAAGGTTAAGCTTTATAGCTTCCAAAAGATGTTCCTCATCTTCGGCTAATAGTATTCTTTTTCTGTTCGGCATGATTGACACGAATTACACAAATTGGATAATGTTACGAATTGATATTGACACGAATTAATTTAGACACGAATTTCACGAATTTGATTTGCACGAATTTCACGAATTGTGGACTGGTTTATATAAAAGCCGATTTGTGACATTCTTTCGAATTAGTGAAATTCGTGTTTACTGAAAAACCACCTCAAATATACTACCAACCGGACGGTTATCTTTCACTTTTATGCTTGCCTCGTGCTTATCGAGTACTTCTTTTACAATATACAGACCCAAACCTGTTCCCTTGGTATTCCGCGTGTCCTCGCTGCCCACCCGGTAAAACCTATCGAAGATGCGCGATTTCTCGCTATCGGCTATGCCTACGCCATGATCCGCCACTTCCAGCACTACCCTGCCATCTTTGGAAAATAGTTTTACATTCACAATTTCGCAGGGGCCGGAATATTTGATCGCATTCTCTATCAAATTGGTAACCACTGACGTTAATGCAAATTTGTCACCCGTTATCTGAATTTTTGGCTCAATTTCGGCATCTATCACTTGCTGGTTGCTGTCGCACTTCGTAAGCTGGAGCCGGTTCACAATACTATCCACCAATACAGATAAATTAAATTTGTCTTTTGGAAAGGTGTACGACTGGTTATCGATCTTGGATGCCAGCAGCATATTTTCCACCAAATCATCAAGCCGTTCAATATCAGTGAGTGCCTTCCCAATAAAATCCATCGCCTGCTCTTTGGTAAGCGTGCGTTTTTGAATGGTTTGTAATAGGATCTTGATGGAAGCGAGTGGCGATTTAAGCTCATGGGTAACCGACAAAAGGAAGTTTTTCTTTTGTTCCTGCAGTTTGCGCTCTCTTTTGATGGAGCGGTGCAGCCAGAAAGCCCCAATCGAAAACACGAGGATAAATATGGAACCTTCACCGGTTATCATCGCGAGACTGCTTGGCATTAATTTCACCAACAGGTAACCCCACCACACCAGCTCCGTAAGCGCATAAATGATCAGCGCATAAAATATAATAAAGGACCTTCTCATTTTATTTTTTCAAATATTACAAATCCCTGCCGCGATAGAAATCGTATGAACACCAATTACTTGCCGTTAAAAACTACTTCCAAACTATCAAATATAGCACGTTTTGCTTTTTCCAAGTCAATTTTTGTATGGGCCGACGAAATGAAGCCTACTTCGTATCCCGAAGGGCCCAGGTACACTCCGCGATTCAACAATTCCCGGTGCAGCTTCTTGAATTTCTCCATGCCGGCGGGGTCGATCTCATCCGCCCTGCGAATAGCTTCCTTATCGGTGAATGCAAACCAAAACACAGAACCGATAGAAAATATCTTAAACTTATAATTACGGGCGGTGGCAAATCTTTGTATTGCTTCGACGAACTCGGCAGTTTTGTTGTTCAGGTCGCGGTAGAAATTAGAACGTAAAAGTTCAGTGAGCTGTGCAATTCCGGCAGCCATCGCAACCGGGTTACCCGATAGTGTACCTCCCTGGTAAACGCCCCCATCCGGTGATACCTGCGCCATAATTTCGACAGAAGAACCATAACAGCCCACTGGTAAGCCTCCGCCGATTATCTTGCCGTAAGTAAGTATATCGGGTTTTATTTGATAGTAACCGGCAGCACCTTCAAAACCCAGCCTGAACCCTGAAATAACCTCGTCGAATATCAGCAATGTGCCGTTTTCGGTGCAGATATCCCGCAGGAATTGCAGGTATTCCCGCTCCTGCAACAGCAATCCGTTGTTCGCAGGCACCGGTTCAATAATTATTGCCGCTATCTGGCGCTTAAAATCTTCAAAAGCAGTTTTTATCGCGGCTTTATCATTTAAGGCTACAACAATCGTTTCATCAGCAAATGCTTTGGGGACGCCTGCAGATGAGGTTTCGCCGAAGGTAACCAGTCCGGAACCAGCCTTTACCAGCAGGGAATCCGAATGACCATGATAACAGCCCTCAAACTTTAATATCTTATCGCGCTTGGTGTAGCCCCGCGCCAGGCGGATAGCCGACATTACCGCTTCGGTTCCCGAGCTCACGAAACGCAGCTTTTGGATGTATTTATTGTGTTTCAGAATGAGTTCGGCCAATTCATTTTCCAAAGCGGTAGGCGCTCCGAACGACATGCCATTTTTCATTACCTCAATAACTTGTTCGCGCACTTTCGGGTGGTTGTGGCCTAATATGAGCGGCCCCCAGGAGCAGCAGAAATCGATGAATTGGTTGCCATCGGCATCCCATAACTGGCAACCGTCGCCTTTCTCGATAAACAACGGAGTGCCGTAAACCGACTTGAAGGCCCTCACCGGCGAATTTACACCGCCCGGGAAATAGGTCTTCGCTTTCTCGTACAACTCCGCCGATTTTTCCCTGCTGATGTCGGGTTTTGCAGTAGAACTAACCGTCTCATCCCCTTCCGCACTAAACTTCTTTTTTATCGAATCAAACATATTTTCAAAGCTGAAAGCTTTTTTTAAGTCCGAAGCTGAAAGCGTAAAGCTAAAAGCTTGTTGTTGTAATACTCTTGTTTTATTAATTATGAACCCGAGCCCTTTTGCCTGCCCCACTCACCACTCACCATTCACTACTCACCATTCACAGCCACTTATTCTCCAGCACTTCTTTCGCGTGGTAGGTTAAAATGGCACTCGCGCCTGCCCGCCTGATGCCGGTGAGTATTTCGGTAATGGCACGCTGGTCATTAAGCCAGCCTTTTTGTATGGCCGCCTTTACCATTGCGTATTCGCCGCTTACATTGTACGCTGCTATCGGCAATTCCGTATTGTCCTTTAATAATTTTATTACATCGAGGTACGGAAGCGCGGGCTTTACCATCAAAAAATCCGCGCCCTCGGCTTCGTCCAGGTCTGCTTCTATCAAGGCTTCGCGCTGATTAGCCGGGTTCATCTGGTAAGTTTTTTTATCACCGAACTTAGGCGCAGAGTTCAATGCATCACGGAATGGGCCGTAAAACGCACTGGCATATTTGGCCGAATACGACATAATAGACACATTGTTGAATTTATTCTCGTCCAATACATTCCGGATATAACCTACCCGCCCATCCATCATGTCCGACGGGGCAACAATATCCGCACCGCACTGTGCATGGGCAAGCGCCATTTTGCCCAAAATCTCCAATGTTTCGTCGTTTAATATTTCGCCATTTTCAACAATACCATCGTGTCCGTCGCTGCTGTAAGGATCCATAGCCACGTCTGTTATCACAACGGCTTCCGGGAAGTTTTTCTTCACCTCGCGGATGGCCCGCAGGTACAGGCTTTCACTGCGGTGGCTCTCGGTAGCGTATTTATCCTTCAGCGATTCGTCGATATTCGGAAACAGATCAAATGAGGTAAGTCCAAGCTTCAGGCAGCTTTCCACTTCGCGCAGCAAATTGTCAATCGAATAGCGGAATATCCCCGGCATCGAAGCCACTTCGGTTTTTTGAAAGGTGCCGTCGACAATGAATAACGGGAATATCAAATTCGCAGCGCTGACATGTGTCTCCTCTACCATCCGGCGGATCGCTTCGTTCTTTCGGTTCCTTCTTGGTCGTTGTTGCATTTGGTTTAATTTATGGGTATCAATGAAAGGCTGTTGCCCCTGCATTGTTTCAAAATCAATTATAAGTTAGCCCGAACACAGCCTCCGCCAACCCAACTTCATCGGGCGAGTAGGGCAACGTATATTCGATACCGGCGGCTTCCAATTTTTTACCGGTGGATTTTCCAATGGCGATAACCTTTTGACCGGGTTGCAGCAGGTTGTTTGTAAAATAGGCCTCCACGTTTGATGGGCTTGTAAAAACCAATACGGCAGCGCCGCTCGGTTCTGGGTCTTCTTCTAAAATAGTCTCGTAAACAGGCAGATCGACGATCTTCGTATCAGCCGATAGCCCGCTTTGTACACTGCGCATCGAATTTTCTGCCGCAGGAAATAAAACTACTGTACCGTTTGCTAACTCCGCAAATGCGCTGGCCACTTCGGTTGTGTCTATTTTATCCCCGGTAAAATCTACGAAATAACCCTTGCGCCTTAACATATCTTCCGACCCGCTTCCCATCACGCCAAATTTGGTCTTTTTGGGTAATAACGGATCCAACTGAAAAAAGTATTCAACCGCATTCTTGCTGCTGAAAAACACCCAGTCAATGTTTCTGAAAATAAAATTATCCACCTTATTGATCACAGGGGCTGTCCTGATCAATGACCTTGCTTCAATCTGAATCGCATGTTTTTCCAGCGCTTTTCTGAAATAACTATGTTCCGGTAATTCCCTCGAAATAAACACGGTCTCCGGCAGTTTGCGGCTATTGTCAAAGTAACCGATTATTCTCTTCGCGAGGCCCTCAGTAGAATCGGCTTCAACAAACAGCCTGTCCGGATATTCCTCCACATCGCTTCCTTTCGATGTAAACACCTGAAACTTCCCCCCCTGTTTGCGGCAATAACAGCCTAACGGTAAATGGCAACCCCCTCCAAACAGTTTCAGCACGCCGCGCTCAACACTAAGCGTCTCCGCTACTTCGGGATGATGTAATGGCTGTAATGCATCAAACAGCTCCCGGTCGTTTTCACGTACCTGTATCGCCAATACGCCCTGGGCCGGCGCCGGGATAAATTCAGTGGGGCTTAAGTCTTCTACAAAAAAATCACTCAAATCCAATCCAAGGCGGCTAACGCCGGCTTTTGCCACCATGATGGCATCGTAGTTTTCGTCACGCAACTTTTTCACCCTTGTAGGTACATTGCCGCGGAGGTCTTTTATTTCAAGATCGGGTCGGTAGGCCAGTAGTTGCGCTTTGCGGCGGTTTGACGAGGTACCCACGATGCCGCCGTATTTAACAGATAATTTTTGATGTACATCCACGCAATCTTTCAGGACCAGCAGTAGTTCCGACGGGTCTTCTCGTTCGGATACCGCCGCAATGATAAGGCCCGGCGGGTTTTCGGTCGGCAGGTCTTTGTGCGAATGAACGGCAAGGTCAATTGTTCCTGCCAGCAATTCATCTTCCAATTCTTTGGTGAAAAATCCCTTACCCTCGAGTTTATCCAGGCTCAGGTGCAATATGCGGTCGCCCTGTGTTTTGATGATCTTCAATTCGGCGGGTATGTTAAGGGCCGCCAGGCTGTCTTTAACAAAATTAGCCTGCCATAAAGCAAGGTCGCTGCCGCGGGTTCCGATAATGATTTTCCTGTCCAAATTATTTACGTGGTGCAAATTTAGTTTTTTAAGCCTACCGTAAAAGGAATAATTGACTATATGAAAATAGGCTGACTTACAGCTTTTTCGAATCGTTGACCACTGAACCCTGGGGGATTAAAAATCCACAGGGCAAGTCAACTTACGGGCTGATTTGGAATCGGTCGTTAAAACAACCATTGGTGTTACTATATTTACCGTCCATGACGCCACCTCCTTTTTTACGGGCAACGGCCATAAGCAAAACCTACCCCGGCGCACATGCGGGAGGACTAAAAGAAACCAACCTCAGCATTGCTAAAGGCAAGATAACTGCTATTATAGGCGAAAGCGGCAGCGGTAAAAGCACGTTATTGAAGCTGTTATACGGACTGTTGTCGCCCGACACGGGGGTAATTGAGTTTAAAGGCGAGCGTGTTTGGGGACCCGAACAAAAGCTGATCCCCGGCCACGAAGCCATGAAGATGGTGACCCAGCAAACGGATGATCTTAATGTTTTCGCAAAAGTGCGGGAGAATATAGCTGCCATGCTGCCCCATACCGACCTGAAAGCGAAACAGGAAAAAACGGATAAGATAATGCAGCAGCTCAAAATCGCGGGGCTGGCAGGCAACCAAGCCGTAAATTTAAGCGGGGGCGAAAAACAAAGGGTCGCCATTGCCAGGGCGCTGGTAGTTAACCCTGAAATCCTTTTGCTGGATGAGCCCTTTAACCAGGTGGATACCTCGTTCAGGGAGGGGTTGCAACATGATATCCGCCAGGCCGTAAAGGAACTGGGTATCACCGTGGTCATTGTCTCTCATGATCCTGCCGAAGTGCTTTCCATGGCGGATGAATTGATCGTGCTCAAAGAGGGTGCGATACTGGAATCCGGAGACCCAAAAACCATGTACCAAAGTCCTAAACACTTGTATACCGCGCGCCTGCTCACCAATTGCACCGTTTTAACCAAAGAGGAGGCGAAATCAGTCGGCTTAAAAACGAAAGCGGAACACATCGTTATCTACCCCGAGTGGGTTGAAACTGTAAAAACCTGGACGAATAACGACTGGACGATAAAGCAGGTTTTGTTTAAGGGCCCCAATGAAGATCTGCTGCTGGAGTACAAAGGTGTGGCCATCCGAGTGCTGAACGACCAGTTTGGTAAATATACCGAAGGAATGAAAATCAACCTGAAGCTGAACAAATGGCTGGAGTTTTAGCGTCTAAAGCTAAATGCCCTTTGCAAAACACTCATTAACGCTTCGGGCCTCATCGGTTTAGCGAGGTAATCGTTCATACCCGATTGCAGGCAAACTTCCTTGTCTTCCTCCATTGCATTGGCCGTCATGGCTGCAATATAGGGTTGATAACCCTTGCCCGCCCGGATAGCTGCCGTGGCCGTGAGCCCATCCATAACGGGCATTTGTATGTCCATCAATATGATATCATATTTTTTTTCGGCCATCCTCTCCAGCACCTGCTCACCGTTCTCGGCCAGATCGCCGCTATAACCAAGTTTGCTCAAAATCCGTCCGACAAATTTTTGATTGATCGGGTTATCTTCTGCCACCAAAATCTCCAGGGGGTAGTGTTTCGCGATTTCCTCGTTAAGTATCGATGCCGGTTTATTCGTAGTTGGGGCGTCCTGCTGCTGGCTTAATGCAGATAAAATGCCCTGGCATAGGTGGTGCTGTTTTGCAGGTTTTACCAGTACCGAGGCAAACAAGCCTGAGTGTTTTTCTTTGCTTTCGTCGCCAATTGAGCTTAACAAAATTATGGGCGTTATGCTGCCTTTTTTACTTAAGGCTTTCGCTAATGCCGTACCATCCATTCCGGGCATATCCAGATCGGTGATAATAAGGCTGATGGAATTGTCGTTTTCGAATATGGTCAATGCATCCAACGCTGAATTTGCAATCACCGGCTCCAATTTCCATTGTCTCAGCTGCAGGTTCAATATCCGCAGGTTGGTTTTATTGTCATCAACGATCATCACTTTTTTACCAGCCAGTGCTGTCATGTCACAAGGAGGCGGCGCCGGAACATCCCTGGCACTGATCACCGATTTGATAGAAAAGCTAAATTCAGATCCTTCGCCGTACACGCTTTTAACGCCGATTTGGCCCCCCATCAGTTTCACCAGTCGCTGACAAATGGCAAGGCCGAGCCCCGTACCTCCATAATTACGTGTAGTGGACGAATCGACCTGCGAAAAAGCTTTAAAAAGCCGCCCGATCTTGTCTTGAGGAATACCGATGCCGGAGTCTCTCACACTAAAGCCAAGTTCTACATCACCTTCGGGAGAGTGCTTCAACAGGTCGACCTTTACAAATATTTCCCCCCTTTTAGTAAATTTAGCCGCATTGCTGATCAAATTGATGAGCACTTGTTTTAACCGAATGCTATCGCCGATAATGTTAGCAGGAACATCCTCATCCAACTGGTAAACCAGGTCGATCCCTTTTTCAGAAGCCTTTAATAGGAACATGTCCATCACGTCCTCAATTGCATGCCGCACGTTGAAGTCAACATGCTCCATTTCCATTTTTCCTGATTCTATCTTCGAAAAATCAAGAATGTCGTTGATCACTGTTAAAAGGCTCTCGCCGCTGGCGATAATGGTATCCGTGTATTCGCGTTGTTCGTTGTTCAATGGTGTTTCCGAAAGCAGCGCCGCCATGCCTATAACGCCGTTCATAGGCGTCCTGATCTCATGGCTCATCGTTGCCAGGAAAATGCTTTTGGCCTGGTTTGCCCGCTCTGCTTCCAGGCGCGCCTGCTCTTCGTGCTCCTTCTGTTCAAGCAGGCTGGCATTCAGGTTCTGGAGATTTTCAGATTGGACGATTAATTTTTCAGATTGGGAAAGCAACTCCCGGTTAAGATCCTGGAGTTCGCCCGACTGACGTTTCAATGCCTGCGACTGAGCATAAATTAATTTCGTGCGATCTTTTACCTTCCTTTCGAGCTCGATCTTTTGCTTCCGGATGGCTGTGATGCGATAAGTGTAAAAACTATACGCCCCTGTGATGATCAGTAAAACAATCAATGTTCTGAACCACCAGGTTATCCAAAATGGAGGCGTGATGACAAGGGTAAGCGTCACCCCTTTGTTGTTCCATATCCCGTCGTTATTAGAGCCGCGCACCCTGAAAGTATAGGTGCCCGGATCGAGCCTGGTGTAATTGGCTTTGCGTTCCAAACCCGCCTGTACCCAATCATCATCCACCCCATCCATTTTATAAGTGTACTGGTTGTTACGCGCAATGATGTAGTTTAGTGCCGCAAATCCGAATGAAACAGATGATTGCTTATAATTTAAAGTGATCTTATTGGTAAAGCTGATATCTGCCTTTAATGGCGAATTTTTATCATTGGGATGGATGGTTTTATTAAATAACTGAAAATCGGTGAGGTAAACGGGCGGTACGTAGGGATTGATTTTAATGTTATTGGGATAAAAGCTGTTAAACCCGCGTATGCCGCCAAAAAACATTTCACCATCGCTGGTCTTTAAGTAGGAATTGGCCTCAAACTCCATGGCTTGTAAACCATCGTAGGTGTTAAATGCCTGGTAAGCTTTAGTGTTTGGGTTTAGCTTTATCAACCCGGATGATGTGGATATCCACAGGTTATGCCTGTTTCCTTCGGTGATGCCTTTTATAAATAAAGTGCCAAGGCCTGCTTCTTTGGTAAACAAGCTGAAACTATTCTGCTGCCTGTTAAAAAGGTAAAGGCCCGCCATGCCCACCCAAACCTGGCCTTTACTGTCGGTAAATATTACTCTCGAGTCGGTGCTCTTCCTGGTATGCTCGAAATAATGCGAAAACCTGTGGGTTTCCAGGTTATAGCAGTTTAAGCCGTTGTCGTCGGTGCCAAACCACATATTGTTGTTCTTATCTTCGCCAATCGATACAATGTCCTTTCCGTGCAGGTTTGTCAAGTGGTCGGGGGCGTCATTGACACGCGTAAACCGGTGGGATTGGGTATTTAACAGGTTGAGGCCCCCGCCATAAGTCGCCACCCAAAAGTTCCCCTTGGTGTCAAGATACATAGCCTGCAAAAAATTTGAGCTGATGGAACCTTTGTCCTTTGGGTCGTTTTGAAAATGAACGAATTTTCCGGTGCCCGGGTCCATCATATTAAGGCCGCCGCCCCAGGTGCCGACCCAAATATGTCCCTGCGCGTCTTCGGCTATTGCTTGTACCGCGTCGGACGAGAGGCTCGACGGATCATTCTCCTCGTAACGGTAACGGCGAAATACGCCCTTATTGCGGTCGTACAAATTAAGGCCGCCGCCATCCGTGCCGATCCATATATTTCCTTTCCTGTCCTGGAAAAACGCCTTAACATCGTTATAACTAAGGCTGGAGGGTCCGATGCCCTGCCGGAAGAGCCTGAATTTATCGATGTCAGCTGAAAAAAGGTTTTCGCCGCCGCGGTGGGTACCAACCCAAAGGTCCCCCTGTTTATCCTCGAATATTGACGATACCGTGTAGTTTGATAAACTGTTATTGTTATCCGGCTTGGGGTAGTACCTGTAAAACCCGTTTTTTTGTTCATCATACAAATTCATTCCCTGGTCGATGATGCCAATCCAAATGTTGCCTTGTCTATCGCAAAGCAGGCTTAGTACCAGGTCGCCCGAGAGGCTGGTTTCATCAGTACGGCTATGCCTGAGTATT
>JABDGE010000036.1:32234-35088 GCA_013286235.1 Bacteroidota bacterium | reverse complement strand
ACGTCGACATTGTTCTTTCCGTAGTTTGTAAAATCAGCCGCCAGGCTGGTATCTGCTTTTGGCCCCGACGCTCCCACACTGATCACGTTATCAGTGGTTGTGCCATCCAGGTAATGGTCATTAGGGAATTCCGGTTTGGCATCTATATCCTGGCTATCATTGCCTGCCGCCATTACCAGCAATACGTCATGAGCAGCCGCATATTCAAAGGCGGCGTCAACCCAATCCTTATGCGGCGATATTTTTTTGCCGAAGCTCATGTTCACCACCTGTGCACCGTGGTCAACTGCGAAGCGGAGCGCATTGGAGATATCCTTGTCGTATTCGTCCCCATTCGGCACCGCTTTGATCGACATAATTCGAACATTGTCGGCAATACCGTCAATACCGTAGCCATTGTTGCGCACAGCGCCTATCAGACCGGCAACGCCGGTACCGTGTGAGCAGTCGGGCGTCTTCAGGATGTTGTTACCGTAAGGTTTACCGTCGTTCACATCCGGGTCATCGCCTACTATTTTCGTGCGTGCGTCTAAATCAGGATTGATGGTATTGTTTTGCTTGGCATAGTACTCGGTAATGTCCTTTAGCACTTTGGCATTATTGGTTGTTTCGTCGATTTGCGTAAACACCGATTCCCATACCGTTTTGCTTTGATTGATCGTATCGTTGGTGGTATTTATTTTGACGAGGTCTGCCTTATCAAAAGTCTGGTTCGCCTGCAGTTTTAGTTCGCGTTTGATATAATAGTTGGTGGCCGATAATACATTTACTTCCATCGTCAAATCCTTTACTTCCGCCTGGGCTTTGCTATAGGTAGTGTCGTAAACTGCTTTAACGCTCTGCCAAAAGGCAAATTCTTTTTCCTGCCCGGCCGGCGCTGTTGTCAGGTTAGCGTATTTGTCTTTCAGCTTAAAATATTGCCGTACCTCCTCCGTGGTTTCGGTGTAGTCCACCTTTCCGTCCTTACCGCCCAAAAAATCCCAGCCATGTACATCATCTACGTAACCATCACCTTCATCGTCTTTTCCGTTAGCGGGAATTTCTTTGGGATTAACCCATAAAATGCTTTGTAAATCTTTTTGAGCAGTATCGATACCGCTGTCAATCGTGGTTACCACAACTGTTTTGCTTTTCTTGCCTTTCAGAAACAGGTAAGCCTGGTTCAGGCTAACACCGAAATAGCCGTCAGTTTTAAGATCCATTTGGTGCCAGTTCTTCGGCGGGTCGGCTTGTTTGGGAGGCGATTGCTGCGCGAGGGCGTTAAAGCTTACAAAAAAGGAACCAATCAGGAGTAGTCGTAGGGGGTAATTTTTAATTCTATGCATTTTTTTGAGTTCTTCTTTTTCTCCTCCCCTTCAGGGGAGGCCGGGTGGGGCTAAAGGTCAAATTTAATTCCTTGTGCCAGAGGTAACGTTTTAGAATAATTAATAGTATTGGTTTGCCGGCGCATGTAAATTTTCCATGCGTCGGAGCCTGATTCACGGCCACCGCCGGTTTCCTTTTCCCCCCCAAAAGCCCCGCCGATCTCCGCCCCTGAAGTGCCGATATTCACATTGGCAATCCCGCAATCAGAACCGCCGGACGAGAGAAATTGTTCTGCCTCGCGCAGATTATTGGTCATGATCGACGAAGAGAGCCCTTGTGGTACACCGTTTTGCAGCGCGATTGCTTCATCCAGTGTCTTGTATTTGATCAGATAGAGGATCGGCGCAAAGGTCTCGTGCTGAACGATGGCATAATGATTTTCAACTTCGGCTATGCAGGGTTTTACATAACAGCCGGAAGCATATTGTTCGCCCTCGAGCCTCCCGCCCTCAACCACGAATTTGCCGCCTTCAGCTTCGCATTTTTCGATTGAATCGAGGTACAGCTTTACGGCGTCCTGGTCGATCAGCGGCCCCATGTGGTTATGTTCATCAAGCGGGTTGCCGATCTTAACCTGCTGATAGGCGTTTACCAGCTTTTGTTTAAACTGATCATAAACACCTTCGTGTATAATTAGCCGCCTGGTGGTAGTACAACGCTGACCGGCCGTTCCAACTGCGCCAAAAACGGCGCCTACGAGGGACATATCCAGATCGGCATTTTCGCTGATGATGATGGCGTTATTGCCACCAAGTTCCAGCAGGCTTCTGCCCAAACGCGCTCCGACGGCAGCTCCAACCGCCTTTCCCATCCGGGTGGAACCGGTGGCTGATATTAAAGGTATGCTGGTATCACCAGCCATCAATTCGCCAATATTTCTATTCCCGATAACAAGGCAGGATACACCTTCTTCTATATTGTTCTTTCTGAGGACCTCCTGCACAATGTGCTGACAGGCGATGGCGGTGAGGGGCGTCTTTTCGGAGGGTTTCCAAATGCAAACATCCCCACAAACCCAGGCCAGCATGGCATTCCAGCTCCAAACCGCAACCGGGAAATTAAACGCAGATATAACACCCACGATTCCCAGCGGATGGTATTGCTCGTACATGCGGTGCAAAGGCCGTTCCGACTGCATGGTGAGCCCGTAAAGCTGGCGGCTTAAACCCACGGCAAAATCGGCGATGTCGATCATTTCCTGCACTTCGCCGTAGCCTTCCTGAAGGCTTTTACCCATCTCGTAGGAGACCAGTTTGCCAAGGTCTTGTTTATTTTCGCGCAGCGCTTCCGCGGCCTGGCGCACTATTTCGCCCCTTTTTGGCGCCGGTACTGTTCTCCAGGTTATAAATGCTTTTGCGGCTTGTTCAACGGCAGTGTTATAGTTGTGCTCGTCGGCTATTTTAACGGTTGCGATCTTTTTTCCGTCAACCGGCGATAAAATGTCTTTTGTGGCCGCATTCGGGCTGCTTGCCCATGTATTTCCGGTACT
>JABDGE010000036.1:686-32224 GCA_013286235.1 Bacteroidota bacterium | reverse complement strand
AAAGCCTCATTTATGTCGTTTACGTGTAAACGATTCAGTATTTCTGAAATATTAAAGTCCATTATTGTTACTTTTGCCAAAGGTAAAAATCTTTGAGGCAAATTGTCATCAACCCATCGCTTGCCGGTAAAATCATTCGCATTAATTATCAAGGCTTTGTAATTAATGCTGTTGACAATGTTTGAATGTTGATAAGTAATTTGTAGTATGGAGGTTTAATACTTGTAATTTAATCTCGGGTTAGGGTTAATAGAGCGATTTTAGAGGCCCTTGCCATATATGTTCTGAAACTAAATTGAATGGAAGAAGAATTTGAATTTGGTTTTGCCGAAGATCCAAAGTTTTCGGTAGAACGGTACGAAGAAATGATTCGCAATCATGACCAGTACTTTTTTGATGCCCAGGCGTTTGAGAACATAATCGATTACTACATCGAAAAAAACGATCCGCCCAAAGCCTTACAGGTGGCAGAGTATGCCTGCAACCAGCACCCTTTTGCAGCAGTTTTCCTGATTAAACAAGCACAGCTTTTAGTCATCTCCAACAAAGTTACCGAAGCGTTTGCTGCACTCGAAAAGGCGGCTATGCTCGAAGCATCCGACCCGGATATCTATCTTATCCGCGGCAACATGTACGAAAGCATGGAGCGCTATGGCGAGGCGCTGGCGAACTATGAAAAGGCGCTTGACCTGGCCGAAGAGACCGATGAGGTGTTGCTGCACATTGCCTACGTTTACCAAAACATGGGCGATTACGAAACCTCTATCACCTACCTCAAGCTGTGCCTGAAACAGAACATGGAAAATCAGGATGCCCTGTATGAGCTGGCTTTTTGCTACGATGTGCTCGACAACCAGCAGGAAAGCGTGGTTTTTTATGAGCAGTACATCGATAACGAGCCGTACAGCTATGCTGCCTGGTATAACCTGGGCAATGCCTTTACCAAGCTCGGTCTTTATGAAAAGGCTATTGACGCTTACGATTATGCCATTTTAATTAAAGACAACTTCGCCTCTGCCTATTTTAACAAAGGGAATGCCCTGGTAAACCTGGAAAAATATGCCGACGCGATTGAAGTTTATCGCCACACTTTTGAATACGAACAGCCCAATGCCGATACTTATTGTGCCATAGGCGAATGCTACGAAAAGCTGGAGCAAATGGACGATGCAAGGGCATTTTATAAAAAGTCGGTAAAGATGGACCCCAAGCTGGCGGACGCTTGGTTTGGAATTGGTGTTACGCTTGATTTCGAAGAGCGTTATTTCGAGGCGCTCCATTTTTATAAAAAAGCGCTCGACCTGGACATAGCCAACGCCGATTATTGGTTTGCCATTGCCGACGCCGAATACAAGCTGGGCCATATGGAAGAGGCTGAACACGCTTACGAAAAAGTGGTTGAGCTTAATCCGCTTGATGCGGATGCCTGGCTGGATTACTCCTCGATATTATATGAGCAGCACCGGTTGGTTGATGCGATAGAGGTGATAGCACAGGCCATAAAAAACAACCCGGAATCGGCCGAGCTTTACTACCGGATGGTTGCTTACCTGTTTGCCAAAGGCGAGTATAACGAAGCCTTGAATAACCTGGAGATGGCCCTATCCGCCGATCCGGAAAAGCACTACATCCTGTTTGATTACCTGCCGCAATTGCAAAAAAATAAGGTTATTGTGGATATTATTAACAGGTACACGAAGTAGATATGCAGATGTGCAGATGTGCAAATGGGGTATTATGTCGGATTTCGGATTTGTTTTGTGTGCGGACGAATAAGATTATATAGGACAATAATAGAAGTCCGCAGTGTTGTTTCAACCGGAACGACACTGCGGACTTTTTTCTGTTCGGCCGATACCGTCGGCAAACTCCCCGGCTAACAATTTCAAATATTTGGGTGCCTGTGAATGTAAAATTCCCACAGACCTGCATTTCACTACTTGCACATCCGCACATTTATCCCGATTTTTGCACCATTAGAACTTTTAGTTATAGTCTATAACTAATCAGCATTATGAACTACGAAATGAATAATCTTCCGGAGCGCGTTGTTAAACCCCGAAGCAGCGGCATTACCATGGTTATGGACAAAGGGCTTAGTTTAAGGCAGGTTGAAGATTTTATTGAAGTGGCCGGCACCCATACGGATATTGTTAAGTTGGGATGGGCTACTTCATTTGTTACGCCAAAGCTGCAGGAGAAGTTGGACATCTATCGCAGTGCGGGAATCCCGGTTTATTTTGGCGGAACATTATTCGAAGCCTTTATTGTACGAAACCAGTTCGACGATTATTGCAGGATACTGGATAAGTACAAAATGGAGCATGTGGAAGTATCAGACGGCTCGATAGAAATTGAGCACGAAGTAAAGTGCGATTACATCCGCAAGTTGAGCGAAATGGTAACGGTCATATCCGAAGTAGGATCGAAGGATGTTCAAAAAATATTTGCTCCCTATAAGTGGATCAAGCTGATGAACGCCGAAATTGAGGCTGGCGCCTGGAAAGTGATTGCCGAGGCCCGTGAAAGCGGCAACGTTGGCATATACCGTGATTCGGGCGAAGTGCGGCAGGGGCTGGTAGATGAAATCCTCACCCAGATACCCGAAGAAACAATTATCTGGGAAGCGCCCCAAAAAGCGCAGCAGGTTTGGTTTATCAAGCTCATCGGCGCGAACGTAAACCTTGGTAATATTGCGCCGTCAGAAGTTATCCCGTTGGAGACATTACGGCTCGGCATACGGAGCGATACTTTTGATCATTTTTTGTAGGAGTGCCAACCTCTTGCAGTATATTTCCGTTTCCGGAATATTATCTCTTATTTCGTTTCGTTTATATACCCGATGAAAAAAGCGCTTTTAACACTGCCGGTGATTTTTATGTGCATGGCGGCGTTTGCACAAAATATTCCGCCGGTGGATGGGGTGCGAATGGAAACGGACCAGGATTACCGCAATGCCGACTCCCTCGTAATGCAGGTCTCGCGATATCTGCTGTCGATACCCCTTAACAACGATAACCACACCCGGCTTAGGACAGGGCTTTTTCTGACCAGGTGGATGCAGGGCTCTCCCCAATTTAATGTCGCTCCTAACGATAGAGTTTTGAAGTATATTGACTCGGATGTGGATCTGCTAAGCGTTTACTACGCCGCTTTATGTTCTTTCGTATTGCAGTATCCTTCCGTAAAAGACTCCAATACCGTCACCTTGAACGCGGCTAAGGAACTGGTAGCCTATATGAACAAGAGCAGCAATCATGTTATCCTTACGCGCAGGTTAAAAAAGCTTTGTGATGCTGATAATAAAGGTGAACTGAAAAGCTTTTTGAAACTTTGAGGCGGTTTGTCTTTCTGAACGCACGGAAGCGGAGATTTTATTTTTAATATTGTGAGTTAAATCATGCTGGATTAAAATCTCACATCTCACTTTGTGCGCCATAGCTTTAGCGACGGCGTAAATCTCACATCTAAATAAATGAAACAATACGGCCTCATCGGATACCCCCTCACCCACTCCTTTTCAAAAAAATATTTCATGGAAAAGTTTGAAAAGGGCAATATCAAAGAAACGCAGTATCACCTTTTTCCGATCGAACACATTTCCGAATTGCCGCATTTGCTGAAGGAGCATCCCAACCTGTGCGGCCTTAACGTCACCATTCCCTATAAGCAAACTGTTTTAAAATACCTGGATTGGATTGAAAACGATGCAAAAAAAATAGGAGCTGTAAACTGCATCCGCATAAGCGCCGAAAGCCCGGTAGAGGCAGCTTTTACAGGAGAGTTGGGTATAACCGGCCATAATTTCCGGCTCGAAGGGTTCAATACCGACATGTATGGCTTCGAAATGTCTTTACGCCCGTTGTTAAAACCACGGCATGACCATGCTTTGGTCTTAGGCGACGGCGGCTCGGCTCAAGCTATAAAATGTGTGTTGGAGAACCTGGGAATAACTTATAAGGTAGTAACGCGAAAGCCGCAGGCAGGCAGCATTTTGTTCAAAGACCTTGAGGCCCGGCACATCAAACAGAACTTATTGATCATTAACACTACCCCATTGGGAATGACGCCTAAAACCGAAGAGTACCCGCCAATTCCCTACCAGGACCTTACCAGCGATCATTTACTTTTTGACCTGATCTATAACCCTGAAAAAACAATTTTCCTGCAAAAAGGTGAAGAACATGGCGCCGTGATAAAAAATGGCCTCGAAATGCTGATATTGCAAGCTGAAAAGAGCTGGGAAATATGGACGGAAAAAAACATACAGCCGTGAAGGGCGCTGCGCTTGTGTTTTTAAGTATTTTGGTTTTGATGGCGTGCGGAGGCAATAACGATTATGCGCCAAAACCGCGCGGGTACTTCCGTATTGTCTTCCCTAAAAAAGCCTACCGGCAGTATGACAGCATTTGCCCGTTCACCTTTGTTTACCCTGTTTACGCGCGGATAGAGCCCGACAAGAAACCGGATGCAAAACCCTGCTGGTTAAATATGCAATTCCCTCAATTTAACGGCACGCTGCATTTAAGCTATGAACATATCAACTCGCCCCAGGAATTTGATGAGCTGGTGGAGGATGCCCATAAGCTTAGCTTTAAACATACTATTAAGGCCACATCTATCGACCAGGGCATAATCTCGTATCCCGCCTGGAAGGTTTACGGGGTGTACTACACCATTGATGGGAATGCCGCTTCCTGGGTGCAGTTTTATTTGACCGACAGCACAAAAAACTATATCCGGGGTGCTTTATATTTCAATACCGAGCCCCGGCTCGACTCCATACAACCTGTGCTCGACTTCGTAAAACAGGACGTAAACCTGATGATCAAAAGCTTCCGGTGGAAGTGACCCTTTAACAATGCATAGAATATTATCATTTTTTTGCCTGTTCTTCTGCTTCGCTGCAAGTGCGCAGGTTCAATTTCCGGATATAGATGTGCAAAATTATACGTTTAACATCAACCTGAACGACCAAAACGACACGATCAGAGGCCAGGCAACCATCGGCGTTAAATTTCTGAACACAGTAAGTAATTTTCAGCTTAACCTGGCAAAGCCTGATGAGCAGGGCAAGGGCATGCTGGTTACTTCGGTAACCGAAAAAGGCAAACGCATTTCCTTTTCCCAGGAAGATGATCTTTTGAATATCGATGGCAGTGCTAAAGCAAATACCGTTCACAACTATACTGTAGTCTACCGGGGCGTCCCTGCTGACGGGCTCATCATCTCGACCAATGAATTCGGCCATCGTACCTTCTTCGGCGATAACTGGCCTGATCGCGCCCGCGACTGGCTGCCCTGCGCGGATTATCCGGCCGACAAAGCCCCCGTTGATTTTATCGTAACGGCGCCCGACCATTACCAGGTGGTGGCAAACGGGGCAAAGGTTGAAGAGAAGACGTTGCCGGGAGGCTTTAAATTGACACACTGGAAGGAAAGTGCCCCCTTGCCCACTAAGGTGATGGTAATAGGTGTGGCTGATTTCGCCATTGATCATACCGGAGATGTCGATAAAGTACCGGTGTACACTTATGTTTTCCCTGAGAGCAAGGGGGCCGGCTTCAAAAGCTATGTCGTGGCGCGCGAAATACTGCCCTTCTATATCAAAATGTTCGGGCCTTACGCTTATGAAAAACTGGCCAATGTGCAGTCAAAGACCATATTTGGGGGAATGGAAAATGCCAGTGCCATTTTCTATTTCGAAAACTCGGTAACCAGCAAAGGGATAGAAGAATTGATGGCGCATGAGATCGCCCATCAATGGTTTGGCGATGCAGCAAGTGAAAAAAGCTTTGCCCATTTGTGGCTTAGCGAAGGCTTTGCCACCTATATGACCAACGTTTACCTGGAAAATAAATATGGCACGGATACCTTACGGAAAAGGCTGAATACGGATAGGCTAACTATATTCAAATTCGAAAAGCGAAGACTAAGCCCCGTTGTGGATACTGCGGTAAAAAGTAACTTTATGCAGCTGCTGAATGCCAATAGCTACCAAAAAGGAGGCTGGGTGCTTCATATGCTCCGCCGCAAGCTGGGCGACACCCTTTTTTGGAAGGGGATAAGGGCTTATTATGCCAAATACAACGGAGGCAACGCCAATACGGACGATTTTAAGTCCGTGATGGAGCAAACAAGCGGCCAGGATGTCGGCCAATTTTTTAAGCAGTGGCTATACACGCCGGGGCATCCGGAATTAAGTATTGCCTGGAAATATGACCCGGGAAAAGGTATTATTGAATTAAACGTCACTCAAAAACAAAACACATTATTTGAGTTTCCGATAGAGATTGCGATAGACGGCCAGGTGCATACCATCGCGGTAGCCAATAAGGATACGTTCGCACAGTTTCCAGCAACGGTAAAACCTACCGCTATAAGCATCGATCCCGATGTTAATTTATTGGCAGGTTTTGAAGTAAGAGAAGAAAATTAAATCAAATTTGCTGTAGAGACGCCCCGATAGATCGGGGCGTCTCCGACTTTGCATCTCAGACGAGGTCAGTTTAGCCTGATATCTCTTTACACCCCGATGAACAAAAATCGCCTTAAAATGCGTATTTTTGTGCGCTTTTTACGAAAGGCATTACTATGTTAGAAAAATTAGAAGCCATATACCAACGCTGGAAAGATGTTGAAGTTGAATTGAGCAGCCCCGACGCCATGGCTGATATGAAGCGTTTTGCCCAGCTGAATAAGGAATATAAAGACCTTGCCAAAGTTGTGGACCAGTATCACATTTACAAAAATGTGATGAGCAATATCGAGAGCAACAAAGAGATACTGGCGACCGAAAAGGACGAAGAGTTCCGCGAAATGGCGAAAGCAGAACTGGACGAGTTGCTGGCGAAGCAGGATGAAATGGAAGAATCGATCCGTTTGATGCTGATACCAAAGGATCCCGAAGATTCAAAAAATGCCATCGTTGAGATACGGGGTGGTACGGGAGGCGATGAAGCGGCCTTATTTGCCGGCGATCTTTACCGTATGTATATGCGCTTTTGCGAAAAACGCGGCTGGCGTACTGACCTGGTTGATTATACCGAAGGAACTTCGGGCGGCTACAAGGAAATTGTATTTAACGTGATCGGTGAAGATGCCTATGGCACCTTAAAATACGAATCGGGGGTACACCGTGTACAACGGGTGCCTGATACCGAGACCCAGGGGCGCGTGCATACTTCGGCTGCAACGGTGGTGGTTTTGCCAGAAGTGGATGAATTCGACATTGACCTGCAGGTAAGCGATATTCGTAAAGACCTGTTTTGCGCATCCGGGCCGGGTGGACAGTCGGTAAACACCACCTATTCTGCCGTAAGGCTCACGCATATTCCTACCGGAATTGTAGCGCAGTGCCAGGACCAGAAATCGCAATTAAAGAACTATGACAAGGCCCTGCAGGTGCTCCGGTCAAGAATATACGAAGTTGAATTGCAAAAACACCTGGAGATAACTTCAAAAAAACGCAAGACGATGGTTTCCACCGGCGACCGGTCGGCAAAAGTGCGTACCTATAACTATCCTCAAGGCCGGTTAACCGAACATCGCATTGGCCTCACCATTTATAACCTGCCCGGCGTATTGAACGGCGACCTGCTGGAGATAATGGAAGCCCTGCAGTTTGCTGAAAATGCCGAGAAGCTGAAGGAAGGGACAGTTGCCTAAATTGGGAGCTGTATTAGAATTTCAGGCGCCAAAAAACTGTACTTTTAACATTTGTTAAGAAAATTTATTGACTTTGCAAATCCCGGCGATCTACTTTTGTAAGATTGGTCATTATCAGCAGTTTAAATTCAAGCAGTTCGACTTAAGACTTTCGACTCAAGACTTAGGACGTTCCAAAACCACCTTTTCATTTTAATTTCATAAACCTCCGCTACTTTCGCTTTAAACCACCGGCAAGATTTTGTGTCTGTGATAATTAAAACACAAGCTTATGTTAGCTGTAAAAACTTTAGCGCCAAAATCGGTTATTTTCAGGCGGACCATGCGTTTGATGGGCAATTTGTTTGAGATTAGTGTAGTAGGCAAGGACCCTGCATGGGCCGACGAGCGCATAGATGACGCCGTGGCTGAAATAAACCGGGTCGAAAAGTTGCTTAGTACTTTTAGCGATGACAGTTCGATCAACGAAATTAACAGGAGCGCAGGGGTAAAAGCAGTAAAAACTGACGCCGAGATATTTCGTTTGATTGACCGTTCTATCCAAATATCGGGGCTTACTCATGGCGCATACGACGTGACTTACCACACACCCGAAAAAGATAGCCAGGACAACGCTGTGTCCGCAATTCCTCAAAATGGCAAGTCAAAAACCGCTTCGGACCGGCTCAATTACCGGAGTGTTGTTTTGGATGCAAAAGAGCTGACGGTTTATTTGAAAGAAAAAGGCATGCGGATAGGATTTGGCGCTAATTGCAGGGGTTATGCTGCCGACAGGGCTAAATATATCCTGCAAATGAGTGGCGTTAATAGTGGCGTTATAAATTCAGGTGGCGATCTTCTTACATGGGGTTTACGGCCTGACAATGAACCCTGGACGGTCGCTACCGCCGATCCTTCCCAGAGATCACAACCCATCGCAGACATCAATATAAGTAACATGGCTGTTGCAACTTCGGTAAACGCCCGCGTATCTACTGCTTCCATTACAAAGAAGAGTATCCCGGTTGTTAAAGCCCCAAAAGGTTTTCCGGTGAGCGGGATAAGAAGTGTAACAATTTTAAGCCCAAGCGCCGAGCTGTCCGACTCAATGGCTACTCCTGTAATGGCTATTGGCGTAAATGCAGGCTTATATATGGTCAATCAATTAAACCAAATGGCATGTGTTATTGTTGATGATCAAAATCGCTTGTATACTTCTAAGGGCATTCACATTGCCAATTAATTAAAAAAAGGTAATTTTACGCAAGCGCTCAAACACGCCTTGCTAAAATGTCGCCTGTTATTATGCCAGTGATATCCCTGAATTAAGCTCCGATTATAAATTCTGCCCCGGTGATCATTTGTGATGATAAAGCATTTTCACCAAAATTTGCATTACATCCACGGGTAATCAAGGCAGTTTGAAAATAGCAATTGTTAATTGACGACTATTTGAAAAGAAATTTACACAATTCATCCTTCCCGGGGATAACTTGGTTTGCTTATATTGGCGTTTGTTTAATATTTGCACCATGTCTTCTATCTGCCTATACAAACAAAAAGCATATTTATGTCTATTCGGAAACCCGCGTTGCCGGTGTTTTACCGTCCGATATTTTATCCGACACCACCAAATCCGTGAAAAAACCGGAGCCGGACGATAAAAAGAAAATAAAAGAAATAGCAAAAGCAAAAAAGCAACCGAAGCCGGAGAAAATTGAGTCGGAAAATTCAGGCAAGCAGCGGCCAAAGAGGCAACGAAGACCTGAAGGAATGGAACGGCCTCCGGAAATACCCAGGCGAAATGGAAATTAACGGTTTATCAGTCATTTTTTTGAATATAAATGAGGCGCCTTTTTATAATATTCCTGGTAATAGCTGGTAGCATGTTAAATGCCGCAGCGACAACGGTAATTCCATTATCGATTGCCGGTAAACGCATCACCGCCGATACGGACACCGTTGCACGGAAGGCATCGGTATCCCTGGGTGTTAATTATGGGAGCGATGTGCAATTTTTTGGGCGTACAGGCCCTATAAAATACCCCTATATGGCCGGTGACGCCATTTATAATTTTAAGTCGGGGTTTTTTCTTTATGGTTCGGCCGTGAATGTGTTTGGCTATACGCCCATCGTGGATGAGATAGACGGAGGCGCCGGGTATTTGTTTAATTATTCAAAGAATTTCGCAGGAACATTTAGTTATACGCATTTCTTCTTTATGAATCAGGCGCCGCCGGTAATTATGTCCGCATCTTCGAATGACATCGATTTTAAAAATTCTTATGATTGGAGCTTTGTGAAAACCAGCGGAACTTTTGATTATCTTTTCGGTCAAGCCAATGATTATTTTATCTCGCTGAATGTCTCCAAATATATTGAGCCGGCTTGGGGCGTTTTTGATGATAAGGATTACCTTTCCTTCAACCCGGGTGTCAGTATGATAATGGGTACCCAAAATTTCGTTGGAAGATTCTCGACAGAAAACCAGGGAGAATTGTATTTCAACAATCATATCCCCGGCCTGGATGTTCCTCCGCTGTTCGATCGTTACGACAACGGCCGGTTTAATGTACTCAATTATAGTTTCAAATTGCCTATAGCATACAATAGGCCGCACTATACTTTTGAAGCTTCCTGGAAATATTCAATCCCTCTTAACGTTGAAGGAGCATTGAAAAACCATAAGGAGTTGTTTTTTAACCTGACATTTTACTACCTGTTTTTTAAATGACCTATGAATGTTTTAATTATAGAGGATGAAGCGGCGCTTGCCGATGAGTTGGAAATATTCCTGACCGGCTATAATTATGTATGCGACGTATGCCTTAACGGTGCTACCGCCTCGGAAAAGATCGCTGTTAACCTGTACGATTTTATTTTAATAGACCTGGGGTTACCTGACTATGATGGCCTGGATTTGCTAAAAGAGGCAAAAAAAAATAATCCTGAAGCGCTTTGTTTGATACTAACCGCCAGGGCAGAAGTTTTCGACCGGATAAAAGGGCTTGATCTTGGCGCCGACGATTATTTGCCCAAACCTTTTTCCTTGTTGGAGCTGCAAAGTCGCATGCAGGCAATTACACGCCGCAAATTTGGATTGAAACAAAACCTGGTGGACCTCGGAGGTTTTGAGGTAAACCTTACCGACCGTGTTATAAGTTATGGCCAGGGCGAGATCGGCACCATTACGAAAAAGGAGTTCGATTTAATTGCCTACTTGCTGTTGCATAAAAACCGTACGCTGACGCGTTCGCAATTAAGCGAGCATATTTGGGGCAGCGTTGTCAACGATGATTACGATTCAAACTATATTGACGCACATATTAAAAACATTAGAAAAAAGTTGAATGTTTTTGCCCCGCCCGATTGGCTCGAAACCGTTCGCGGGTTGGGATACAGAATAAAGATCAATACTTAAGCAGGTGAAGCTTAATACCAAACTAACACTCTTTAATACCCTGTCCAAACTGGTCATTGTCACCATTTTCGTATTGCTGTTGCCCGTCCTGATCAGAAATATCAACCAGAATTTTACCGATAACAAGCTTCGAAAGCAGAAAGAAAAAGTGATTCAGACGATCAGGCAATCGGGGCTAAAAAGCAATCTTTATACTTACTATTCGCCAATCAAGGATGAATTCTACAGCCTTGACGAAGATAGCCTTGATGAGGCGCTCGATACCATAGAAAACGAACCACGAAAGATAGAGGGCGATACCATAGCCTACAGGATATTGAGCTACAATTTCGCTTCGGATAAGAAAAATTACCTGCTCGAAATCGGGCGAAGTGTCGACACGATCAGTGAGACAACCGTACCCTTGCAGAATATCGCGTTCGTTGTGTTGGTCGGCATGATCCTGTTAACTATCGCGGCCGACCAGTTGTATTCCAATTATGTGTTGCGCCCATTAGGACAAATCATAAAAACGAAATTGGTGGCTCTTAAATTCCCCAATTTCGGTCCGTACAAAAAGGTAAAAACCTCCACGAGCGACTTTGAATACCTTGATATCAGTATTCATAAAATGATCGAAACAATTGAAAGCACTTTTCAGAAAGAGCGGGAGTTTATATCCAATGCATCTCATGAATTGATGACACCTATATCCATACTTCAATCCAAAATAGAAAACCTTTTCGTAAGGGAGGATGTGGGTGATGAAGTTAAAGCCCGCATGCTGGAAATGCAGCGCATATTGAACCGGTTAAAAAGCATAACCAAAACATTGCTGCTGATATCGCAGATAGAAAATGAACAGTTTTTAAAAGAAGACACGGTTTCCCTTAATTCGTTATTGCAGGAGGTTCACGACGAGATATCGATCCGGCTGCAAAGTAAAAATATTACCTATGAAGCTGTGGTACCGATGGATTGGAAATTAGTGAACGTTAATAAATTTCTGTTTTTTAACCTGTTTTTTAACCTGATTAATAACGCCATAAAATATAACAGGGAAAACGGAAAAATAATTTTAAACGCCGCACACCAAAATGGTGTTTTTAGCGTAAGTATAGCCGATACCGGTATTGGCATAAGTTCCGACAACCTGCCCTATATTTTTAACAGGTTTAAAAAGCTAAGGCAATCATTGCAGCAGGACAGTTTTGGGCTAGGATTGCCGATCGTAATGTCAATTGCCAATTTTCACCAGGTAAAAATAGAGGTGGAATCAGTTGTCGATAAGGGGAGTACGTTCAGGCTTATTTTCCCGGGCTTTCTAATAGAAAATTAATGTTACGAATTACAGGTTTGGCACGTATTATGAATAGATTTGCTTTGCATTTGTTACAGAAGAACCGCGTAAATAGCAGTAATTTTAGGTTTTTATTTTAAACCATTTACAATTACGTTGTCTAATAGTTAAATTAAGGGGATTCCCTGATTGTTAATAATATCACAGTTAAATAGTTTATCTAAAAAATTATGAAAAAGACATATAAATATCTATCCGGATTATTTTTAACCGGAGTACTTTCTCTACTGATGGCGACATCAGTAAGCGCGCAGCACAGCGGGGGCCACGGCGGCAGTGGAGGTTTTCGCGGCAGCAGCAGCGGCGGCGGTTTTTTTGGTGGCCGTAGCGGGTCCAGCGCGTTTTCAGGTGCACATGGGGCTGGCTTTTCAAGTTTTAGGTCAGGGCGTGGGTATATGGCGGGCGTAGGTTATCGTCCCGGTGCGTTTTACAGGCCTGGCTTCGGCTATTACGGCTATCCGCACATAGGGTTTTATGTTGGGTTTTTGCCATTTGGTTATTATCCGTTCTACTGGGGTTCCTCACTTTACTATTATTACGGCGGCCTTTTCTATTCTCCTTACGATAATGGAGGTTACGCCATAACAGCCCCGCCAATTGGTGCTGCCGTGCCCACGCTACCGCAAAATGCCAGCGCCATAAAGATTGACGGCGTACAGTACTACGAGTCTGACGGCGTTTATTATAAACAGGGCGTTAACGACCAGGGCAAAACGATTTATATAGTTGCCGGCAGAGACGGTGTCTTAAACACTGGTGACAATGCAACCGATCCGAATGCGACTGTAACCGCACCTAAGGTAGGCGACCTGGTTAACCAATTGCCCGACGATTGCCGCAAGGTAATGTTGAATGGAAAAAGATATTATGTATCTCCTGACGGGATCTATTACGAAAAAGTTACCGATCCCAATGGAAATGTTGCTTACCGTATAGCAAGCCTGCCTGAGCCGGATGACGACAAAGGCGCTTGAAGTCCGAAAGTCCGAAAGTCAGTAAGTCCGAAAGACGCTGCGACTGACGTCTTCCAGCTGGCGGATAACTTAAGCTATATAGAAGGTCTGCATAAAGAAATTTATAAGCCTGCCGGTAATCCGGTGGGCTTTTTTATAGGCACACGTCAAATATGCCCATAAAAAAAGCCCTCACCAATGGGGCTTTCGTTTATCTTGGTATAAAAGGTACGCCTCTTGTTACAATTCCACTAAAAGATCGCCGGTAACGGTTTGTTTGATTTTTGCTTCCAGTTCGTCAGCCAGCTCGGGGTTATCCATGATCAGCTGTTTTACCGCATCGCGGCCCTGGCCCAGGCGGGTATCCCCATAGCTGAACCATGATCCTGCTTTTTTGATGATGTTATGCTCAACGCCAAGGTCGATGATCTCGCCGGCTTTGGATATACCTTCCCCGAACATGATGTCGAACTCGGCTATGCGGAATGGAGGCGCTACTTTATTTTTTACAATTTTAACCTTAACACGGTTACCCGATACTTCTTCGGTGTCTTTTATCTGCGAGATGCGGCGAACATCCAAACGTACCGAAGCATAAAACTTTAATGCATTACCGCCGGTGGTGGTTTCAGGGTTCCCGAACATCACGCCGATCTTATCGCGCAGCTGGTTAATAAATACACAGCAGCAACCGGTTTTACTGATAGAGCCGGTGAGCTTGCGCAATGCCTGCGACATAAGGCGTGCCTGCAGACCCATCTTCGAGTCGCCCATTTCGCCTTCGATCTCGGCTTTGGGTACTAACGCTGCAACGGAGTCTATAACTAATATATCGATGGCGCCGGAACGGATCAGATTATCGGCTATCTCCAGCGCCTGTTCCCCGTTATCGGGTTGAGATATCAGGAGATTTTCTACGTCAACGCCGAGTCTTTTGGCATAGGTACGATCAAAAGCATGCTCCGCATCAATAAATGCAGCAATGCCGCCCTTTTTTTGTGATTCGGCAATGGCGTGTATGGCCAGGGTAGTTTTACCGGAAGATTCCGGTCCGTATATTTCAATGACCCGGCCTTTTGGCAAGCCGCCCACACCAAGGGCAATATCGAGCCCTATTGAACCTGTCGAAATTACCTCGGTTGGCTCGATGGCGGTATCGCCAAGCTTCATGATAGTGCCTTTCCCGTAGGATTTTTCCAGCTTATCTAATGTAAGCTGTAATGCCTTTAATTTATCTGCGTTGCTCATCTCTTTAATAATATTAGCAAATATAAAATTCAGCTTTGATAAATACTAATTATTTTAGTAAAAATTATTGATTGGTCCGAGGAATGATTTAGTTGTTTAAGTTAGCAGTAAATTACTGAAATAAAAATAAAAACTATTCACATAATCGGCTCGCGCAAAGCGGTCAGTTATTTATTGCTGCCTGCGCTTCGCTTGGCTAATTCCTTGCTTATCTTATTTAACGCTGCCTTTTTCTTCTGCTCTTTCGCCTTTTTATTTTTCAATACTTCTGCTTTTTGCAGCGCGGCTTCAGTATGTGTTCGTTCATAATATTTACAAAACCAGCTGATGGGGCAAATCTCACATTTTGGATTTCGGGCAGTACAAATATACCGTCCGTGCAAGATCAACCAGTGGTGGGCAATGCGTGGCACATCGGGCGGCAGGTATTTTAATAATTGCCGCTCTACCGCCAGCGGTGTTTTGGCATTGGTAGTAAGGCCGATGCGGTTAGCAACACGGAAGACATGGGTATCAACGGCAATCGCCTGGGCCTCATAAACAACTGAGGCAATTACATTAGCTGTTTTCCGGCCAACACCGGGCAGTTTTTGCAGCTTATCCTGCGTAGCGGGTACTTCACTTTTGAATACATCAACGAGCATTTTAGCCATCCCCACCAAATGCTTAGCCTTATTATTAGGATAGCTAACACTACGGATATAGCTAAAAACTTCATCAACAGAAGCCTCCGCCAGGGATTCCGGAGTTGGGAAACGTTCAAATAACGCCGGAGTAACCTGGTTGATTCGTTTATCAGTGCATTGCGCCGATAGAATAACGGCCACCAGCAGTTGAAAAGGATTATCATAGTGGAGCTCGGTTTCGGCCAGCGGCTGATGTTTGGAAAAATATTCAACGAAGTGCTCGTAGCGTTCCCGTTTGTTCATTTGTTCACTTGTTCATTGGTCTTTTCTGGCGGTTATCATTGAAGCGCAAAAAAGTAGATATTTCCGGCCGGCTGTTTTCGATGCCCGAAAGTCAATTAACCGCCAAACTAACGAACTTTATACCAATCAACAAATGAACTGTTGAACTATTCCACCAATGAACTATTGAATAAATGAACATTGTACCAGTGAACCCCCGAGAGCTATCGGGAGAACGAATAACTAAAAATAGAAAGGTCCACCAAGTCATCAATCGTTTAAAAACCACTATGACCGGTGGACCAGTAAGGTTAAGATACTACTAACGCAGACTTTTGGAATAATTAAGGATGTTGTGGACGGTTTGAACCTTAGGGTTCTTTTTCAAAAGCTCCAAATCCGTGCGAAGTGAATGGTAAAACATTAACTCGTCAGCATCCAAATTCTCCATCAATTCCTCGCTCACTTTGGCGTTGTTAGTCAGTAAATTTAAAGTTGTTGTAAAGGTTTCATCCATAAGCTTTTTGTTATCGGTTTATTGCTACAACGCAGGCTTAAAGAGAATATTTTATGAAGATGAAAATTAAATGAAATTTTTTTTAAGTCGGGAAGTCCGAAAGTCCGGAAGTCCGAAAGACTGTTTCAGGTGAGACATGTTTTGTGGCCAAATCCTGGGCCCGCTCGACATAAAAATAGCGATGAGCCCGTTAACCCAACGCTATTTCCTATTTAGATGAAAAACTATGACAGCTTCCGCTAATCTTCTTCCGGACTTTCGGACTTCCGGACTTCCGGACTAATTTTTCAAACTCATTTCCTTGCTCTGCATCATTTTGCGCAGGTTGTTTAGTGCGTAGCGCATGCGGCCAAGCGCTGTGTTAATGCTGACATCGGTAATGTCGGCAATTTCCTTAAAGCTCATATCGCCGAAATGGCGCATGATGAGCACTTCTTTTTGTTCGGCTGGCAATAAGTGGATCAGCGATTTCAGGTCTTTATAAGTCTGCTCGCGCACCATGCGGTCTTCCATGCTTTCATCGTAATTGCCTAATACCTCAAAAATGTCGAAGTCGTCGCCATTATTGATCATCGGCGCGCGCTTTTCGCGACGGAAATGGTCGATCACGAGGTTATGGGCAATGCGTGTCACCCAGGGCAAAAACTTACCTTCTTCATTATATTTTCCGGCTTTCAATGTATTGATAACCTTAATAAAGGTATCCTGAAAAATATCTTCAGCCAGATATTCGTCTTTTACCAATAAATAAATGGAGGTATATATTTTTGACTGATAACGGCGGATCAACTCTACCAGCCCACCTTCGTCACCCGCTACGTAAAGATGGATAAGATCCTGGTCACTTTTCAATTGAAAATCCATAGAGAAAACTACTAAACTTAATTAATTGAATATTTTACTTAAGTAGAGTTTTATCTATAACGCTATCTTTTTAGGGGTTAAGAAATTGTTATCCCAAATAAAACAAATAATCCGTACAAAAACAAATATAATTTCCCCGTTAAATTGCTCAATTGTGGGTTTTAACATTATTTAACACATTCCCATATAATACATCGGTTACGTTGCCGTTGCCCGCCGGCAATTGTCAGGCCAATGCAAACTCTTGAAATTGTGATAAGTTACCATCGACAATTTCTTAAACTCATTTGCTTTCTGCTAAATATTTTAGGATTTTTGCGTTTTGGGGAATAGCTCATAGTTGATGGTTGATGGTTCATAGCCAAACCGGGTCAAATAACGCATTCCTCACTTAAAGAATTTACAGTAGCTCATTACTTAATGGCTCCGGCCATGAACTATCCCGCACGTGCGGGATGAACTATGAACCAGTGAATGGAAGCAGAAAAAGATCCGCAGCATAACATTATTATAAAGGGCGCGAGGGTACACAACCTCAAAAACATGGATGTCTCCATTCCCAAAAACAGGCTGGTGGTCATCACCGGCATGTCGGGTTCGGGCAAATCATCTCTTGCTTTTGATACCCTGTATGCCGAGGGGCAGCGACGCTACGTGGAAAGCCTTTCGGCTTATGCCCGGCAATTTTTGGGCCGGATGAATAAGCCCGATGTGGATTATATAAAAGGTATAGCGCCTGCAATAGCCATTGAGCAAAAAGTGATCACCTCGAACCCACGATCCACGGTCGGGACGTCAACAGAGATATATGACTACCTGAAACTGCTTTTTTCAAGAATTGGCAAAACGTACTCGCCCGTATCCGGCGGGATAGTGAAAAAAGATAACGTTACGGACGTTATCAACTTTGTGATGGCTCTGCCTGATGATACCCAGGTTACCATTCTTTGCCCCTTGCACCCGCACAATAACCGCAGTTTAAAAGAGGAGCTTGCCGTGCTGATGCAGAAAGGATTCGTGCGCGTGGAGTTTAAAGGAAAGCTTTCCCGAATCGAGGACTTGCTCGAGGATATGAGCATTATCGACGATGGCTCCTGGCTTGTTGAGGAAATTGAAGCGGAGGGGAGAAAGGAGAAAGGTGAAAGGCGAAAGGCGAAAGGCGAAAGCACAAAGCCGAAAGCCGAAAGCGAAAAGCAGAAAGCTGGAAACGAGGAGGAAACCAAAGAATCTCATCCCGATAGCTATCGGGACTCACATCTCACATCTCACATCTCAACTTCAGCATCTCACATCTTCCCGGTAAGGATTGTCATTGACCGCATTTCTAAAAACAATGAGGATGAAACCATCAGCCGTTTAGGTGATTCGGTACAAACCGCTTTTTTTGAAGGGAAAGGAGATTGCTACGTGCGTTATAAACTGCCGGAGGAAAGTGAGGAGCAGGAGCACTTTTTTTGCGACCGCTTTGAGTTGGACGGCATCCGTTTTGAAGAGCCCAGCCCGAACTTTTTCAGCTTTAACAATCCATATGGCGCCTGCAAACGCTGCGAGGGTTATGGCAAAGTGATCGGGATTGACGAAGATTTGGTCATTCCCGACAAAAGCAAGAGCATTTACGAAGGCGCCATCGCGCCCTGGCGCGGAGAAAAAATGCGCGAATGGAACGACCTGCTGGTGAAAAATGCCCTGAAGTTCGACTTCCCTATACACCGGCAGTACAATCATTTAAGCGATGCACAGCAAAGGCTTTTATGGACTGGCAACCAGTACTTTAGGGGCTTGGATGCTTTTTTTAAGGAACTGGAAGAGCAAACCTATAAAATACAATACCGGGTGATGCTGAGCCGCTACCGCGGAAAAACCACTTGCCCGGAATGTAAAGGCAGCCGCTTAAGGCAGGATGCTTCGTATGTAAAGATCAATGGCAAATCCATAACCGACATTGTATTGATGGCGCTGGATAAGGCGCTGGAATTTTTTAGGGGGATACAACTGAACGAAACCGACGCGAAGGTGGGCAAACGTTTGCTGACCGAGATCACTAACCGACTTTCGTTTTTAAATGATGTCGGCTTGAGTTATTTAACGCTTAACCGCTTATCGAATACGCTTTCGGGCGGGGAGTCGCAGCGGATCAACCTGGCTACCTCGCTGGGCAGCAGCCTGGTAGGCTCTATTTACGTGCTGGACGAGCCAAGCATTGGTCTGCACCCGCGCGACACCCAACGACTGATCAGCGTTTTAAAGTCACTGCGCGATGTGGGCAACACCGTCTTGGTGGTAGAGCACGAGGAAGAAATTATGAAAGCCGCCGATCATATCATCGATATCGGCCCCGAGGCAGGTACACATGGCGGGCACCTGGTGTTTACAGGCACCTATGATGAAATATTGAAGGACGATAAAAGCCTCACCGGGCGTTATCTGAGCGGCAAAGAGGAAATTGCCATTCCAAAGTCCCGCCGCAAATGGAACGATTTTGTGGAGATCAAAGGCGCCCGCGAAAATAACCTTAAGCACGTAAGCGCCAAGTTCCCGCTCGGTGTGCTAACCGTGGTGACCGGGGTGTCGGGCTCCGGTAAAACCAGCCTGGTCAAACGCATCCTGGCGCCTGCTTTGCAAAAGGTATTGGGCAATTATAACGGCGAACAAACCGGCGCATATGACAGCATCGAGGGCGATTACCAAAAAGTGGAACAGGTGGAACTGGTGGATCAAAACCCCATCGGCCGGTCCTCACGTTCCAACCCAGTCACCTATGTGAAGGCCTGGGACGAAATACGCAACCTGTATGCCGGCCAGCCCCGGGCAAAAGCAGCCGGGTTAAAGCCGTCGGCATTTTCATTTAACGTGGAAGGCGGCCGCTGCGATGTTTGCCAGGGCGAAGGCGAGGTTAAGATCGAGATGCAGTTTATGGCCGATATTTTCCTAACCTGCGAAACCTGCGGCGGAAAGCGCTTTAAGCAACACATACTGGATGTTACCTACAAGGACACAAACGTGGCCGATGTACTGAGCATGACCATTGAGGAAGCGATAG
Source organism: Bacteroidota bacterium (assembly GCA_013286235.1). Taxonomy (GTDB): domain Bacteria; phylum Bacteroidota; class Bacteroidia; order Sphingobacteriales; family Sphingobacteriaceae; genus Mucilaginibacter. The sequence goes on along the minus strand of JABDGE010000036.1, from coordinate 12,286 downwards.
AATTCTTTGCAAAAGAACCCAAGATCGTGAACAGGATAAAACCATTGATGGATGTGGGCCTGGGTTATGTACAGTTGGGGCAATCGTCCAATACCCTGTCCGGCGGGGAAGCGCAGCGCATCAAGCTGGCGTCCTTCCTGGTGAAAGGGAATAACGCCAACAAAACGCTCTTCATCTTCGACGAACCTACCACCGGCCTGCACTTTGCCGACATCAAAAAACTGCTCAAATCATTCGACGCCCTGCTCGACCAGGGGAATACCATCATTGTGATAGAGCACAATATGGACGTGATCAAATGCGCCGACTGGGTGATCGACATCGGCCCCGAAGGCGGGGATAACGGCGGTAAGGTGATATTTGAAGGCGTGCCCGAGGATTTGATCACGGAGAAGGATTCGTATACGGGGAAATTTTTAGGGCACCGATTTCACTGATTTTTTCTGTGATTATTCACCTGTTGTTTGTTTTTCAGCGGCGTTCATGAGGTCGCTACGCTTAGTTTCACCGATTTTTTTGTCTGGGATTCTTATCGAAGAGTCTCTACAATCTATTAGTAAGCTATATTAGGCACCCCGGCAACATCACCAAAAAAGGCAAGCACTTGTTATAATCCAGTTCGTAAAAGTTTACGCCTAAATTGATGTTGTTATAATAATCAGCCTGGTGGTCTTTATAATATTTTTCGGAGGGGAGGGTCCAAAATAGTTTACCGAGTTTTTGTGCCAGGAACCACTTTTCCAATAAACGCGCCGCTCGGCCGTTTCCATCGGCAAAGGGATGAATGTGTGCAAAACGCAGATGGATCAGCGAAGCGAAATAAAAAACTTCTTCCAGGCTAAGTGACGCAGTTAACAGCGCTGAAATTTCCTTAAAAAAAGACCGCATAACCTCCCCAACATATTCCGCTTTCACAGCCAGGTAAACCAGTCCCGATTGCCCGAATACTCCGACTTTATCGTTGCGGTATTTCCCCGTTAGGCTGGCTATCAGGAATTGTTTTGATAATATTTTGTGGGCCTTCAACAGATTTTTTTCTGTTAGTACATTTTCCTGGGCGAAGCCGTATGCCGAGATCAGGTCTTCGATTTCCCGCAGTTCCTTTTTAGGTTTTGCCCCGGTTTGGAATTGCCTGTAATTCATGAATGAATTCAGGTCGATGGTGTTGCCTTCGATGTTTGACGAATAAACTGCAGAGGCCTGTGTTTGGTAGCTTAAGTCACCGCCATGTTGTTGAAAATCGAAGTTTTGGACAAGCGGGTTTAAGTCATCGATTGTTGACTTGTACTGGTCGAAATACTGCCTGTCTTTAATCATCATTGTTTTTACCAAATATCAAAAATCTTTATAACACCTACCCTTTTAAAATTCAACCACCAAGAACGCGCGGAGGACACGAAGGAGTAAAATTGTTCTCTTTTCATTTAACACCGAGACCCATTAATTTACAAATTATTTTCAATATTTTGTAGGCTACCCGAAGTATTAGTCGAATTATTCCGGCTTTATTTCGACGTGCTCCTCTTTTTTCAATGGCGATACAAAGCCTTTTTCAAAATATTCTACAAGCTCTTTAACACCTGGAGCTTCTTTTATATAGCCGCCGTAAGTATTGTACCTGCTAAAAGCGCTGACGAGTTTTATTTCGGTAGTGTTATCGTTTTCCTCACATACAAGACCATAACTAATGATGGAGGTGTCTTTTTTTAATTCAATTTCAAGATCCCGCGAGCCATTATCTTCCTTGGCCGTACTGTCGCGACGGGAAAATTTATATGTTAATGTGGGATTAGCGTTGGCGAATTTTTGAAGTGAGGAATCGAGGTCCTCAACGGTTCCATGAAATTTATAGGTCTCAATTGGCGGGGATGTACAACTAATACATATAACCATATAAAACACCCTTCCAATCACAGCTAAAGCGCACAATCCAGCTATTATTATCGCGATTACCTTATGGTGTTTTTTCATTATGTTTAATGATGGTTGGGGTTTAACTATTGAAAGCTAAATCTTCACCATAAAATCCTCTTTCGCCCGTCCCTGCTTAAAAAACACCAGCCCTATCCAAAACAGATCAATTGTAACTGTTACCCGCGGGTCTGTTTTGATATCGCTCCAGGCTTCTTTCATGCCCTCGCTCCAATAAATATCGTCAAAGATCAGCACCGTATCGTCATGTACTTTGGGTAAGCACCACTCGAGGTATTTTAAAGTTGCGTCCCGTTGGTGGTTGCCGTCAACAAATACAAAATCGAGTTGGTCTGATTCTTTTATCACATCCGGCAGGGTATCGTCAAAATTGCCCACTATTTCACTTATACCATTTAACCCGGCTTTTTTAAATATTTCATCAGCGACAGCCGCTATTTCGGGCGAACCTTCCAATGAATAAACTTTCGCTGCCGGCGAAGCGTTTTGAAGATAGATGGTGGTTATACCCAGGCAGGTGCCTAATTCGATGATGCTGCGCGGCTTTAAATCGGCCGCCAGGCGGTACAGCAACTGCGCAAGGCGTGGGGGCTTGAGGGCGTTCCGGGCTATATCACTGACCTTTTTGGTTTGATCGTTATTTACTTTGGAGCCTGCCCCAAGGTCAATCACCTGGATACTCCTTTTGTCATTTAACAGTTGTTTTCGCAGGGCTTCGATGCCGGCATATACTTTTTTCGGTTCAAAATCGTAAATTACCTTATCTATTAGCCGGTAAACAAATGGTGAGTGCACGCCATGCCTCGTTTTCGCTTTAAAACGGTGCAGCAGGTAGTCTTTGGCGAACCTAAAATTTAACATGACGGTAAAAATATAGATAAGGTTTATTATTTTAGCAGTAGCCTTAAATAAAGGGTTAGTGTTTCGGCTAAAATAGCTCTTAGCAAATGAATTTAATTTTAACCACGGAGAGCGCGGAGAACGCACAGAGAACACAGAGGAAAAAGTAAATTGACAGACCAGTAAGGCTTAGTGATAAAGAAGGAAGCATGATAAATCCAAACGAAGTAAAGTCGTTGATACGTTTGCTGGACGACCCGGACGGGGAAATATACGCGCATGTGCACGGAAAGCTGCTTTCGCTGGGCCCTGAAGCGGTGGAATATTTAGAGTCGGCCTGGGAAGAAGCATTTGATCCCATACAGCAGGAACGAATCGCTAACCTGGTACATGAGATACAGTTCAACATCGTTAAAAAAGACCTGCAGCTATGGCACCAGGGCGGCGCTTTCGACCTGCTACAGGGGGTGCTCATCATCAACCGCTACCAATACCCCGACCTGGACGAACAAAAGGTGATCAACCAGGTGGAAGCCATCAAACGCGACATATGGATACAAATGATGAACGAGGCCAGCCCGGCCGAGCAGATCAAGCTGATCAACCACGTGTTTTACAGCATTTATGGGTTTAGCGGAAACACCACTAACCACCAGGACCCGCAAAACAGCTATATCAGCCAGGTATTAGAAACCAAAAGAGGGAACCAGATCTCGCTGGCTATCATCTATTCTATCATCGCCCAAAAACTGGATATCCCGGTTTACGGCGTTAACCTGCCGCAACATTTTATTCTCGCCTACTTAGACGAAACGATGCAAAGTGAATTTGAGGGTGGGATCCTATTCTATATCAATGCCTTTAACAAAGGTTTTATTTTTGGCCGAAGGGACGTGGATATGTTTTTAAAACAGCTGAATTTAAAGTTCGACAAACAATTTTACGAGCCTTGTTCCAATACCGACATCATCAAACGGGTAATACGCAACCTGGTGAGCGCTTATGAGCATTTGGGCGCCCCTGACAAAGTGGCGGAATTGAATGAGTTGTTGCGGATAATAGAGTAAGTCGCCAAGTTTTCTCCTTATTTCTGGCTCCCTTCTGGGACCTTTGCGATGTTTTAGTTTTGCCCGCTTGTGGTTATTTATGCGTTTCGTTTTTTTAAATCTACAAGAAAATCAATTCCTTTTTGTAGCCTTATTTCTTTGTCCGGGTCTGATACAAAACCACCGTCGACACCAGACTTGGCGGGCTTTATTTCGAATAATCCCTTATCATTCATCATTAGATTTATCAATAGACTTACCAAACAAATGTCTTTAAAGCCACCCACCGGGTCCACATTCATTAATGTATCATAAATTAAAAACTCCGAATCCGTTATCACTATTTTCTTCTTGTTTCTCCAAAATGTTCCTTTGAGAGAAACAAATTTGGCAGACGCATCAATCACGATAGCGATGTTTCTGCTTTTTTTTAGAATGGATAGTTTATTGTGTTTAAATTGTATGTCCCATACCTTAATGTCACCGTATATCCATTCATTATCTTCAATTAAAAGGCAGAGAGTGTCGTTTTCATCAAAAAGCCGAAGGGAAACGTTAAGGGTCCCTTTTAAATTTGCGCTTAACGTTATTATAGGTTCGTCATTTACACAAATTAGATTTCCTTCGCTGACGAATTCAATCGGGCCGGCTTTTATCGCCAACTCTTTTTGTGTGATTTTAAGCTGCCCTTCTACATACCCATGAGCCACATTATAAGGGTTGGTCTTATAAGTTCGTTGCTCAACTTCTGGCATTAAATCAGCTTCCCGATGATGGTTTGGGCATAGAATGACCATATCTTCAGGTCTAAAGTGTTCTTCTATAGCCCAAGGTATGATATGATGATAGTCGAAAATAGGATAACCACATTTAGCACAACCAAACGCCGATTCTTGGCGTAATTGTCGTTTAATTTCTGCTGGAACAGGAGGCCGGGAGCTATCCATTTTGCGAAACCTTAAATACTTTGATCATGTTTCTTAGTTAAGCATCCCGTTGAACTGTTTCCAAAATGGAAACAATTTCCTCCTTTTTCAATTCATGGGTGTCGTAAATATTGGCCAGGTGTTTACTTATAGCCGGCACTTCTGCCCCGAAAAGCTCGGCCATGCGTTTTTGCGTAAGCCAAAATGTCTCTTCATTAAAGATCACCTCGATTTTTACACCACCTGCATGCGTGTTGTAAAAAATAATATCGTTGGATTGAGGCAGATCACTCATTTTTTTTGATGTAAAACACCATAAACCAGTTATAACCAGCCATTCGCATCCATCCAGTTGCGGCACCAGTCGATCCATTTGTCCTTGCTTTTTGGATTGTTCAGGCCGAAGCCATGGCCGCCTGCCTCGAAAATATGCATCTCCGCTTTTACCTTGTTAGCCAATAAGGCATCATAAAACATAATGCTGTTTTGAACAGGCACTACATCATCATCCGTGCTGTGAACCAAAAAAGTAGGCGGCGTGTTGGCCGTTACCTGTTTTTCGTTACTGTAAAGATCGACCAATGCTTGATCCGGATTTTTGCCGATCAGGTTTTCGCGTGAGCCCACATGCGCCAGCGGGCCAAAAGTGACTACCGGGTACAACAGCACCATAAAATCGGGGCGGACGCTGATGCCGTCCTTATCGTCGATAACAACTTTGTCAAAATGCGTTCCTTCGGTTGAGGCCAGGTGGCCTCCGGCCGAAAAACCGATGATGCCGATCTTGTGAGGATCGATGTTCCATGTCGCGGCATTTTTCCTTACGATATAAACAGCCCGCTGGGCATCCTGTAGCGGGCCGATCGTTTTATCAATCATAATAGAATCGCTCGGCAGGCGATACTTTACCACGAAAGCCGTAACACCGAATTCGTTAAAGGCCCGGGCAACCCGGTATCCTTCCTTCGCCATAGACAAGCCGCCATAACCGCCACCCGGATAAATGATGATGGCCGTTCCGTTCGGCTTTTCGGGAATAAATGGCGTTAGCGTGGGTATGCTTACCCCGGTTACCCATTCGTCGCCGCCACTACGGTCGTTCTTTTCAACGTAGCTGGCAGGCGTCGGCTTACTGTTGGGCACACTGTTAGGATATAAAGGAATCGGTTGCTGTTGGGCTTTGGTTACCCATACGGATGCAAGCATAACTGTAAGTAACAAAAAAATTTTTTTCATGGGGCACAATTGGTTGCTAAATATAGGGATTAGTCCGGAAGTCGGAAAGTCCGAAAGTCCGAAAGTCGGAAAATCCGAAAAGCCGAAAGTTCGAATCCCAATAGCAATCGGGTCCGGAAGATGCTGCGGAGATCTGATGTGGCTGGCCTATTCTTTATTCCCACCAAACTCCATCAGGTAGGCCTTCAGAAAATCGTTCAGGTCACCGTCCAGCACCGCCTGGGCATTCGAGGTTTCGTAATCCGTGCGCAGGTCCTTAACCAGTTTATAGGGGTGAAGCACGTAGTTCCGGATTTGCGAGCCCCACTCTATTTTCTTTTTATTGCCCTCAATCGCGTTCGAGGTTTCCCTGCGTTTGCGCATCTCAATTTCATACAGCTGAGATTTTAATAACCGGATTGCATTGTCCTTGTTTTGTAATTGAGAGCGCGACTCCTGGTTCTTGATAATGATTCCCGAAGGCTTATGGTATAAACGAACAGCGGTTTCTACCTTGTTTACATTTTGCCCGCCCGCGCCGCCGGAGCGAAAGGTTTCAAATTCTATATCTGCCGGGTTCACGTCAATTTCAATCGTATCATCAACCAGCGGGTACACATATACTGAAGCAAACGAAGTATGGCGTTTGGCATTCGCGTCAAACGGCGATATCCGCACCAGGCGGTGCACCCCGTTTTCACCTTTTAAATAGCCATAGGCGAAATCGCCCTCCAGCTGCAGCGTTACGGTCTTTACGCCGGCAACGTCACCTTCCTGGAAATCCTGCTCCGAAACTTTAAAGCCGTTCTTTTCGCCCCACATAATGTACATGCGCATCAGCATGCCAGCCCAGTCGCAGCTTTCGGTTCCCCCCGCGCCGGCAGTGATCTGTAATACCGCGTTGAATTGGTCTTCCTCGGCCGACAGCATGTTTTTAAATTCCAGCTCCTCAATCGCCTTCAGCGCAGCCTCAAACTGCTCCCGCATCTCTGTTTCGGTGGCGTCGCCGCTTTGGTAGAATTCAAAAAGTACGCCCGTGTCCTCAACCAGGGCTACTACCTTTTGAAATATATCTGTCCAAACTTTTTTTGTTTTGATGGAAGCTAATACCTTTTCGGCTTCTTTGGGCTGGTCCCAAAAACCGGGGCTTACAGTTATTTCCTGTTCTTTTTGCAGTGCATCGAGTTTCTTGTCGATGTCAAAGAAACCTCCTCAGGGAAGCTACCCGTTCCCTTAAATCCTGGACTTGCTCTTTTGTCATGGCGCAAAGATATTTATTTAGCGGTGAAAGGCGAAAGGTAAAAGGTGAAAGGCGAAAGGTTGAGAAGCAAGAGCCAAGACCAAGAAAAATACAGATCAGATGGCTAAATTGTTGAAAAGAAAATAGTTGGGGAGTTTGGGTGTTTGTTTAGTGCAATAGGCCTAAATTTAACAAGAAAGGGCTGCAGATCAATTGCAACCCTTCCGATATTTTAAAATTTATAGCTTATGCTATCATCATCTGGTTTACCAGTCCGCTCATATCCCGTTGGCCGCCTGTTAATTTTGACAGCAGGTTGCTCAAGCCGAAATCTTTATTTTTTTCGTTTTTCGACTCTTTAACCATTTGAGCCATCACCGGGGTTATTAAAGATTTGGCGGTGCTTAACGCAGCTGCAGGCTCGATGCCATAAAAATTATTCAGTTTGTTGGCAAACTTATTTACAATGCTTGCCACCAGTGATGAATTATGGGCGCTTGAGAACCGGAAAAAACTAACCAGGTCTTTCATTTTTCCCATCTCCATCTGGCCTTTCAAAACTTCGATGATGGAACTTGATGCCTCGTTAATTACTGCATCATGATACTTTGCCGGGATCGCCGGGTTGTCAATAACAGCCGTCCCGGCGTTATTTTTAACAAGCAAAAACAGTTTTTCAAACATATGATCTAATTTTGGCAGAGTGTATTAACAAATTGATGACAAAAAGCATGTTTGTTTGTCATGAAAGCAAATATACTAATAATTTATTCTCATATTAAGAACAATTTCTAAAATTTGTTAAAAAAATGACAATTTAGATAGTGTAAAACAAACAATAAGGGTGGTGTGTTGAAATAACACTAACAAGTCAATATTTAACAATTAATATTGACGTAAATATTAAATGCTAATTTTGTCCAAAACATCTGTCAATTATGCTGCCAAACATTGATTTTACCACCACTCAGGCCTATAAATACCTCGCCGATCATTACGCCGGGATGTCGGCTAAAAGTTTGAAAGAACTCTTCAAAACTGACAATGAGCGCTTTGAAAAGTTTTCGCTGAAATTTGAAAATATTTTGCTGGATTACTCGAAAAACCGCATCGACGAGCGCACTATAGCTTTATTGATACAGCTGGCGCGCGAGTGTTCGGTAAATAAGGCAATCGAAGCGATGTTTTCCGGCGAAAAGATCAATGCGACGGAAGGCCGACCGGTGCTGCATGTTGCCTTGCGCAACCGTAGCAATACCCCGATTTATGTCGACGGCAAGGATGTAATGCCCGATGTAAACCGGGTGCTTGGGCAAATGAAGAATTTTAGCGAAGCCATTATTTCGGGCTCCTGGAAGGGTTTTACCGGCAAGGCGATAACTGATGTGGTGAACATAGGCATCGGCGGATCAGACCTTGGCCCGGTGATGGTGACCGAAGCGTTGCGGCCTTATAAAAATCACCTGGAAATGCACTTCGTGTCCAACGTGGATGCAACCCACCTCGTAGAAAACTTAAAGGGCCTGAGCCCGGAAACAACGCTGTTCCTCATCGCTTCAAAAACTTTCACAACGCAGGAAACAATGACCAATGCCCATAGCGCCCGGGACTGGTTCCTGAAGGGCGGCGGCAAGGAAGCTGACGTGGCGAAGCATTTCGCGGCACTATCGACCAACACAGAGGGCGTAGAAAAATTTGGCATCGACACCAAAAACATGTTCGAGTTTTGGGATTGGGTTGGCGGACGGTATTCCCTATGGAGCGCCATCGGTTTATCCATTGTCCTGAGCGTGGGATACGAAAACTTTACGGAATTATTAGCCGGCGCACATGCCATGGACGAACATTTCCGTACCACCGAATTTGAGCAGAGCCTCCCGGTTGCACTGGCGCTGGTTGGCATTTGGTACAATAACTTTTTTGACTCCGAGACGAACGCCATTTTGCCCTATGATCAGTACATGCATCGCTTTGCAGCCTATTTCCAGCAAGGCGATATGGAGAGCAACGGCAAGCACGTCGATCGAAACGGTAACCCCGTAGATTACTCCACGGGCCCGATCATATGGGGCGAACCGGGCACCAACGGGCAGCATGCTTTTTACCAGCTGATCCACCAGGGCACCAAGCTCATCCCCTGCGATTTTATAGCACCGGCCATATCGCACAACCCGCTTGGTGAGCATCATAAAATGCTATTGTCAAATTTCTTTGCGCAAACAGAGGCTTTGATGAACGGCAAATCCCATGACGAGGTGGTTGCCGAGTTAAAAACATCGGGCAAAACAGCGGAGGGGATCGAAAAACTGGCGCCATTTAAAATGTTCGATGGTAACCGGCCCACCAATTCTATCCTGCTAAAAGAAATCACCCCGCGCAGCCTCGGCTCATTGATCGCTTTATATGAGCACAAGATATTTGTGCAGGGCATTATCTGGAACATTTACAGCTTTGATCAATGGGGTGTTGAGTTGGGCAAGCAGCTTGCGGGTAAAATCCTGCCTGAATTGAAGGATGACGGCGAAGTAACCAGCCATGATTCATCAACAAATGGATTGATCAATCAATATAAAGGCTGGCGATAGCCCACCCCCAGCCCCCGCCAGCTGGCGGGGGAGTAGGAGAGGCATAAATAAATTCCCCTTTGGCGTAATAGCATTAGCTTAAAACAAAACAGATGGCGGGTTAATGTCGAATAATGAATTTTGATTGCCGGTATTCTAAGCGCCCAAAAAGCCGAATGCAAATAGCTCCCCCGCTAGTTAGCGGGGGCTGGGGGGGCTGGGTTAAACTCCACCTGGTACAAATGCGGCCATTTTTTTCCGGTGATGAATATCCGTTTTCCGGCGCCGTCATAGGCAATTCCATTTAATACGTCCGTACCTGGTGCTCTTTTATCTTCGGGGTAAAGACTGGTCAAATCAATTTTCTCAATAACCGCCCCGTTCTTTGGGTCGATGACAATGATGTTGTTTGTCTGCCAGACGTTGGCGTAAATCTTCCCGTCGATGTACTCGAGTTCATTGATGCTGTTTACCGGCCCCTTGTCGTCGTAGACATCCACGAAGCCGATCACTTTATACGTGTTTTTGTCGAGGAACCACAGGCGGTTGGTGCTATCGTCCATATAAAGCTTTGTGCCATCAAAACACATGCCCCATCCCTCCACGGCAAATGGGTCCTGGAAGGTGGAAAGTTGCTTAAAGGTGGTCTTATCATAAACGTAGCCTATTTTCTCGTGGTAAGTAAGCTGCAGGATCTTATCGCCCACAATGGAAATACCTTCGCCGAATACGGCAGAATCCAGCATCACCTTTTGGACAACCTTCCCGGTGTTCAGCTCTACTTTTCGCAGGCTCGACCTGTTAGTCACCTCCTGCCCCTGCGGTGGCTTCAGGTAACCGCCACCGCTCTCGTAAAGGAATCCGTCCTGGTAAACCAATCCTTCCGTAAAACAGCTGGTATCGTGCGGGAAGGTATTGATAACTTTAAACGTATAATTGACCGGCGCCTTCGCGGGCAATAACACGATATTGGTTGTTCCATCCTGGCTTTTGCCATTATTGTAAACTTTGGCTGTTATAATGCGGGGGCCGAGATGCAGGGTATCCGTCTTGAGCGTAACACCCGATGAATCCTTTGTTGAGCCAATCCTGGCCGAGTCAACGAGGTAAACGATAGAGTCGGGTTTTGTTCCTGGCGAATAATGTGCTTTTACAGCAACCGCATCGCCGGATTTATAGGTTGTGCCCGCTTCGGGGCTTACGGTGACATTATTTTCCGGTTGGTTATTGGACGAATGGCAGCCACAGATCAGTAAGCCGGCAGTAAGGGTTAAAAAGCTAAATTTTTGTTTCATGTAGTGTTTAGTCGGCTGTAGGCCAAAACGCATCTTCGATATGTTTTAGTACGTGGTTGTTTTTTTGATCAAATAAAACTGCTATGATATCAAAGCGGACTTCGCCCTGGTGATTCATCAGGTAAAGATATTCATCCGCGGCATCCGCCAGCAACTTTTGTTTGCGCGTATCCACAAAATCTTCGGGCTCGCCAAAACCCCTGCCGGTACGGGTTTTTACCTCGGTAAAAATAATCGTTCCATTTTTATAGGCGATCAGGTCTACCTCCAGGCGGCCGTGCGTCCAGTTTTCGTCCATAATTTCGTAACCGGCTTGTTCCAGGTGTGCTTTGGCGAGCGCTTCACCTTTGCGGCCGAGATCCAGGTGCTTTGCCATTATTTTAATATTACTGAACCCAGGTAGTCCGAAATGGTTTTTTCAACTTTTTTCATCTGCATATACTGGCTCAGCAATATTTCCTGTTCTGTATCTTCCTGCGTTTTTTGCAGTTCTGTCCGCAGGCCATCTAATATTTTTGCCACTTTTTGCTTTTTAAGGTGAA
>JABDGE010000036.1:0-676 GCA_013286235.1 Bacteroidota bacterium | reverse complement strand
CGCCCAATATCGTTGCCCGCATATTTACCTGCTCGTCGGGCACGAGTATTTTGTGCATTTCGTACCAGTTGTCGCTTAAGGTGTATTTTGTGGCGATGAGTGTAACCGTCAGGTCCACAATGTCTTTATCAGCCTGGTGGATAAAATGCTGCTCATCGGGCAATACGCCGTTTTCCAGCTCCTTCCGGTAAATCTCGACAAACTTTTTGCAGGTTTCATTTTCAAACTCAACATCGCTAAGCTCAGCAATAATAAAGGGGCCGATATAGGTATTGGCGATGCCATCCCAATCGATCATCCGGTTGCCGTATAGCAGTAAAAGGCGGATGATCTCGCGCTCCTGGCTGGAATCATCTCTTTTTGACCGGATTTCGGGTTCGTCGGGCAATATCTCTTCCGCCGGCGTCGCCGGTCTCGAAATTTGCTGGGAATCTTTTTTGGCTTTCGCGATCCGGATCTTGTTTAACTCCGAGATCAGCGCGCGCTCGTCTATCTCCATCAAATAGCTGCACTCCTTGATAAAAACAGAGGCTTTAATGGAGTCGGGGATCTTTGCGATGCTCTCAACAATATCCCTTATCACTTCTGCTTTCTTAATCGGGTCGTTGCCCGCTTCCTTCAGCAGGATACCCGTTTTAAACAGGATGAAGTCTTTTCTGTTATCGCTGACGTGCTT
>JABDGE010000035.1:21411-35179 GCA_013286235.1 Bacteroidota bacterium | reverse complement strand
CCGTAATTGACACAACGATTAAATCTGGCAACGATGTCTTTTATGCCCTCTCTTTAATCGCTAACTTGGCTGCTGAATAGTTACAAAATACGATATGGTGCGAGAGTTAGTTAACGTGAACGGAATCTATTGATAACGCCTGACTTGAATAGCTGATAACAGGAGGCTCCGCTGGAGCCCTAAATAAAACAATGGTTGTGCTATAAACAGGCGACTCCTAACGGAGTCAGAAGCGGTCGAACCGTTTATGGAGAGTTGCCAGGTTTCGGATTCTCAAACTCAACTAAATCCATAGACGAACATTAAACTATTCAAAAAAAAAACTTATTATTAGCTTTGCCCGCAAGGCAACTATTGATTGTGACCACATTAATTTTTACCATTATTATCCTAATCGGTTCCTGCCTGGCGGGGCTATTGGGATCGCTAACAGGCCTGGGTGGCGGGTTTGTTATCATTCCGCTTTTGACTTTGGTGCTGAACGTGGATATACACTACGCCATCGGTGCTTCGTTGGTTTCTGTTATCGCAACATCTTCAGGCTCCGCCGCCGCCTTTGTAAAAGAGGGGATAACCAATTTACGCATCGGCATGTTCCTGGAGATCGCCACTACCGCGGGGGCGCTTTGCGGAGCCATCGTAGCAGTTTATATCCAAACGAACTATCTCGCTGTTTTATTTGGCTGTATTCTAATTGTTTCGGCGTTGCTTTCGTTCAGGGAAAAGAAAGAAAAAATAGCACGGGAAAAAAGCCTGTTTGCTGAAAAGCTACGGCTCAACAGCAGCTACCCGGTCAACGGCGGCACCGTCGCCTACAACGTAACCAAAGTTGGCTGGGGCTTTCTGATGATGATCTTTGCAGGCCTTATTTCGGGATTGCTGGGGATAGGCTCCGGCGCCCTGAAAGTGATAGCCATGGACTCGATCATGCGCATCCCATTTAAAGTATCAACAACCACCAGCAATTTCATGATCGGCGTAACCGCTGCCGCAAGCGCTGTTGTTTATTTGCAGCGCGGGTACATCAGCCCCGGCTTATCCATGCCGGTGGTTATCGGCGTCCTCGCGGGCGCATTTGCAGGATCAAAAATATTGGTGCACTCCACTTCTTCAAAATGGCTGAGGTATGTATTTGCCGGGGTGATCACCATTTTAGCCGTGCAGATGATTTATCATGGCATAAACGGCACCATTTAAACGCATCGTATAGAAAAGAAAATACCAACTCTCTCCGGATGAAAAGCTTCAAAGATAAAGACATGCAGCTATTGCTTGGCCAGGTGCTCAGGGCAGGTACCATCGTGTCGGTAAGCGTCGTATTTATCGGTGGCGTTCTTTTCCTGGTGAGGCATGGGCATACAGTAGCAGATTACCGGACTTTCAAAGGCATCCCTGATTTTGTCAGGAACCCATCGGGTATTATGTATGGCATATTGAGTTTCAAGGGCCAGGCCATCATCCAGTTAGGTATCGTCCTTTTGATAGCTACGCCCATCTTAAGAGTGATATTCTCCGCCATCGGTTTTGTCCTCGAAAAGGATTACCTGTACCTGGGTATCAGCCTGCTGGTGTTAAGCATCATTTTTTTCAGCGCGCTCAGCGGTCATGCCGGGTAGTTTTAAGTCAAAAGTCTTTAGTCAAAAGTCCTAAGTCCGGAGCCAGAAAGGGACAGAGCCGACCTTTGACTTAACAACTAATTCTCGTTACTATTATTCAGCCTTTTCTGTTCTTCGTCATAACCCGGGTGATGTACCGTGGCTTTTAACGAAGTTTTGCCGACCCGATACGTAAATGTCAGCTTTACAATTTGGCTCTCAACTTTGTCTACCGTGTACATATCCAGGTTTTCGTAGTTGGTCGAATAGCGGTCGCGTTTGGTGTTAAATATATCAGTCGCGCTGAGCCTGAGTGTCCCTCTTTTTTGAAACAACTGTTTACTTATCCCGGCGTCAACATAATAGTTTGATTTAAACTGGCTGATGCCATAAAAGCTTGGCGACTCATAATTCGCAAATAGCTCCGCCGCAACAGTCGGACTGATGGTAAAACGCTGTGTGCCCGAAAGGATCACATCCTGCGTGCCTTTGTTAAGATTGCCGTTTTCAGGATAGGCTACATAGCGCTGGTAGGCAATATCAGCTTTAAAATCCGCAGTCCACCACCTTGTGAAGGTCACCGGGAGCAGGACGCGGATTCCATAATTATAGATGTCGCCAAAATTTTTGGGTGTGTTGATGTTTATTTTAGACGTATCGTTCTGTTCAAAGTACCGGAATTCATAGGATTGGCTAATGATGGTGCTGTACAGCGTAACAGTAAAGCTTTTGTCGTGACTGTACGACAGCTCTATATTATTGGAATATTCCGGTTTCAGGGCGGGGTTGCCCGCCCGGTAATCGTAAAGATCGATATAATACAAGAAGGGGTTGATCTCTTCGTAACCGGGCCGGGTAATTCCGCGATTGTAGCTTAACGAAAAATCTGTTTTGTCGGAGTATCTATAAACGAGCAGCGCCTGCGGGAAAAGATCGGTGTAGTTGCTGTTAACAATTTGCCCGGCAATATTCGAGGTGCCCTTTGCTATTGTTTGTTCGGCTCTTAGGCCCGCGGTGAGATTAAACTTGTCGTACTGGTTTTGATAGTCGGCATAGGCGGCATTTACCATTTCATTGTAATTGAAATGATTGGGGTAGCCAGGGTCGTCGATATACAGCCCGTCCACCAAAGGCCCAAATTCAATGTCGTTGCTGCTCATGGCATCGCTGAATTTCAACCCCGCCTCAAATTTGGCCGTTTTTGAAAGCGGATCGGAAAAATCTAATTTTGATATCCACACTTTGATGTTTGATGGCGTTAAATCCTGTAACAGCAGCGGATTGCGGTACTGATCGCCCGCAGCATCGTAAAAGTCATTGGTGATGTATTCGGCCGAGCTGCGGTCGTAAGTGATGTAGTTTACGTCGGCCGACAACGTTTTACCCATGGTGTCGAGCTTCCCGCGGTAGTTCAGGTTATAATTGACCCGGCTGATGTGCCGGTTAAGGGAGGAGTTAGCCACAATAGTGGAGTCGAAAACCGATTGATTGTAGATATTGAGGTTATTGCTTTTCGCAAAATTGTCGTTGGTGATGGACCCGTTTACAAAAAAACCTATGGTTTGGCTTTTCGATAAATAAAAATCGGTACCCAGCCCGAAAGTGTTCACGTGGTTTTGCTGAATGCTTTGATAGTTGGTTTGGTAATCGCTTAAAACGTTTTCAAAGTCAATTTCCCGGTCGGTATTGATGGTGTGGAAGTTTTTGTTGTCGGTATAGTTGTAATTGCCAAATATGTTGAAATTCTCCGTCCGGTCATTAAGCACCAGGCCAACACTGCTTTTATAATATTTACCGTATCCCGCAACACCGGTTGCGGAAGCATTAAACCCTGTGTTCAATCCTTTTTTAAGCACGATATTGATTATTCCGCCCGTTGCGGCATCGTATTTGGCCGAGCCGCTTGTGATCAACTCGATCCGGTCGATCATATTGGCCTGTATTCCGCGTAATACCGAAACCAAATCCTCACCCGTCAGGTTGGTAGGCTTATCGTCTATGGTTATCAGCGCGTCTTCCCGGCCGATGATGCTGATGTTACCGCTATTATCCACCCTTACCCCGGGAGACTGTTTCAATATGTCAAAAGCGGAGTTTCCCTGGGCCAGGATACTATTCTGAACATTAAGAATTACCTTGCCCGGCTCGGCTTCGATTTCGGGCCGGCTGCCGGTTACCGATACTTCATTAAGCTGCTTCACAGATGCTTTTAATATGAGGTTCGGAATGGCATATACGTCACCGGGAGTAACATTGAAAGGCCCTGCATACTGTTTACTGTAACCAGCTTTACTTAGCAGTAACAAATAGCTGCCGGGTTGAACGTCCGCCATGCGAAAACTCCCATTCCGGGCTGCTGTGGTCGAATTTACGATGGAAGAGTCCTTGTATTTCAACAGGAGAACCGTCGATCCATCGGCCCCATCGCCGTTTTCTGTTAATACTGTACCTGTTATTACCGTGGAAGATACCTGGGCGTGGAGGTCGCAAAGAAAGAAACATACCAGGGAAGCCGAAATTAAGCATCCTAAAAAAAACCTCATCAATAACTTGTAGAATTTTAGTCTAAATTTACCTTTAATTAATCCGCCTACAATATAAAAACAATAATTTAACGGCTAAATTAAAATCCGGGTTACGGTAACTATTTATACCAACTTTGTTATAGTATATGCAAACGTTGGTATCGCCGATACGAATAAGGTAACCTAACAGTAAATTAAGTGAGCAAATGCAATCCTGGCCGGCGGTTCGGGCGCTATTTGATTGCGATTTAATGTTCATTAAGTTAAAAGTTTATCATTCCTTTGTTTATCGCTTAAATTTGCTGCTGTTGAAATGCCAACCGTAACCAACGATTTAATGAATTTTAGTCCTCCCCAAATACGAACAGTGAACGTTACCCGGTATGTAACGCCGCTGCGTGAGGGCGGTTCGCTGCCGGCTATTGCCGAGGCTGACGACGGCTTTTTGTATGTGCTAAAATTTCGCGGCGCAGGGCAGGGGGCAAAGGCGCTTATCGCTGAACTTATCGGCGGCGAAATTGCGAGGGCGCTGTGTTTTAAGGTTCCCGAAATTGTTTTTGCAAACCTCGATGAAGCATTCGGACGAACCGAGCCTGACGAGGAGATACAAGATCTGCTAAAGGCCAGCGTAGGACTGAACCTGGCGCTGCACTACCTGTCGGGCGCAATAACGTTCGACCCGGGTATTAATTCCGTTAGCAATCGGCTGGCATCGCAAATTGTTTGGCTGGATTGCCTGCTGATGAACGTCGACCGGACGCCAAGAAATACAAATATGCTTAGCTGGCACAAAGAGCTATGGCTGATCGACCACGGTGCATCGCTATATTTTCATCATTCCTGGCAAAACTGGCGCGAGCAGGCCAGGCGGCCGTTTGTGCAGGTGAAGGATCACGCCCTTTTGCCAAACGCCACGGAGCTGGATGCAGTTGATGCCCAATTTAGGGCGATACTAACGGAAGGTCTTGTGCGGGCGATAGTTGGTTTGGTGCCCGATGTATGGTTGATGGATGAGTCTGCCTTCGGGTCGCCTGAGGAGCACCGGGATGCTTACTTCGAATTTTTAATGACCCGTATACAACACTCTGAAATTTTTGTAAAAGAAGCCCGGCATGCAGCAGAAACACTTATTTGAATACGCCGTTATCCGCGTGGTGCCGAGGGTGGAGCGCGAAGAGTTCCTGAACATCGGGGTAATCCTGTATTGCGCGAAGCTTAAATTTTTGCAGGCGAAGTATTTGCTTGATGAACCCCGTTTAAGGGCTTTTTCAAACACAATAGACCTTGAAGAAATAAAGGAGCATGTTTGCGCCTTTGAGCATATTTGTCTTGCCGATAAGGATTCGGGGCCGATTGGAAAGCTGGATATGGCTTCGCGCTTTCGCTGGCTTACGGCGACCCGCAGCACTGTTCTGCAAACTTCGAAAGTACATCCCGGCTTTTGCGATGATGCCGGAACAACACTGGATAGTTTGTTTGCCCAGTTAGTGGAAAGCGTTTAATGCCTTACGCGGGCATTCTTAAAGTAAACACAGTTTGTTCATCTGTGGACTGAACCTCAAGCGTGCCGGAATGTGCTTTGGCAATTTCGGCCGCTATATACAGGCCAAGCCCCAGGCCTTCCTGTCCGGCTTTTACTTCACCCCGCGAAAACGGCTGAAAAAGCCGATCCATTGCCGCAGCCGGAATCTTTTTTCCTTTATTGGAAACCGACAAGGTAAAAGTGTTCTCATCACTTTCAGCTTTTATTATGACCGGGGCATCGGCTTTTCCGTGCTTTAATGCATTGCCGAGGAGGTTCGAAAAAAGCTGGGCGATTCGTCTTCCATCGCAATTTACCGGGGCTGCCAGGGTAAACACTTTGTCTATCTGACGGTCGGGATGCAGGATTTTTAGCTCGGTTATAGCGTGGTTTAGAATATCTTCCAAATGATAGTCGGTGCTAAACTTCAAATTTATGCCCCCGCCCATGCGGCCGAGCGCAAAATCCATGATGTTTTCAACCAGGCCCCGCATGCGGTATGAACTATCATAAATTATGTTGGCAACCCGCATGGCCCGGTCTTCTAAAGGCAAGCGCTTCAGCAATTGAGCGCTGTTCATAACAGCTCCTATCGGGTTGCGCAGGTCGTGGCCTAAAATGGCAATAAACTGCTCCCGAAGTACCGAGATCTCGCGTTCCTCCCTCAGTTTGTTTTCGGCAAAGGAAAGCTGTTCATCAGCGTTCAGATGAAAGGAGATCAGCTCGGCAAATAGCTTGAACATGCCTATCGTTTCGGGCGTTTTCAGCTTTGCGGGCCTGGGGTCGATGGCGCAAAGCGTACCGAAAAACTTGCCGTCTTTCCGGATAATAGGTATGGAAATATAGCTCTGGAAACCATACATCGCCGGGGTATGGTGATTGGCAAAACAAGCGTCGTTAGCTACATTATCGATCACTACTTCAACACCACTTTGCCTTATCTCGTGGCAGATAGTCGTTTCCAGTTTTAATTCTCCGCCCGGTTGAAGGCCGAACTGGATTTCATCGCGTACGCTGCACGCCACCCACTTTTCGTCGGTTACCCGCGCAACCGCTGCAAAGCCCATGCCTGTTGTGCGGCAGATTACTTCCAGCAGGTTGGATATAATTGGAATCCGGTGGATGGCTTCAACGTCAGCCTGGATGTTTGGATCGGGATTGAACACTAACTGGCAATTAATATTATTATTCAGAACAATAATTTAAGGCAATGATACAATATTTAACAGAAAAGGGAAATTAAAGCTTAGTCAAATTCACCGGGTGATTGTTTATTTTAAAAAGGCGACCCGGGCTTATTTTGTATTTTCATCGATTTCCGTCTCTATCCTAACCTTTTTCAAATCGATCCTTATCAAAGCAAACAAGCTCATATAAACATTGGCAATAAATACCAGTGAAAAACCGGCGATAAGGTACCCGCGCCAATCCATGTACAGCAACTGAAAGCGTGTGATAAACAGCATGATTACTGTAATGTAATGACTAAAACAATATTCGCAGGTAAAAAGGTAAAAAAACTTACGCCCGGCGATGGTTTTGCCGTTGTGACAACGTTTCAGGCAATATTCCCTGGGCTCCCTGAAAACTTCTTCGTGAGTAACTGTCCACGAAATGCAGGCAATAGGTATAGCCAGTAAAAATAACCAGGCGATTTGTGTGAGCAGCGGCATACACAAGAAATGCCGATTGGCAAAAAAAGTTTTAGCACGCAAGCTTTTGGTCCTTAGTTTTTTTGTTTGACAATTATTTTTACCTTTATGGCACAGGCAATTCAGCGCAGTTATGGAAGCCCCCTCTGTAGCAGTGCATGTTGGTAAGTGCCTCGTTAATCGTTTTTATTTCCCGTGTCCCGGAAATTATAATAGCACAATTGCGAAGAAAAGCCCTCTTTTAGCGGCCCTCTATCGCTGAATTACGTTTTGTATTTACCAATTTCCAAATAACATGAGATCTGACCTTTTATTTAAAACCGGGGCGACAATGTTTGCCATAGCGCTCATTGGTATGGGCGCGCTGCATTTTACAAGCCGACATTTCTTGTTTGATTTCCCGGTACCGGCCACTTTTATGGGAGGTGTTTTGCCGGCCTACGTTAATGGCTCTTTATTGATCATCGCCGGGGTGCTGATGCTAACAAAAAAACAAGCGCTGGCCGGGGCTTTGTTAACCGCATTCATATTCCTGGCCTTTCTGCTTATCCGGCACGTGCCGATGCTGGTGATGGGTGAAAATATGCCTGGCGAGAGAACAAGCGCTGCCGAAACTGCTTTATTTTTGGGTGGCGCATTGATGCTGGCCGGCAGTATTTTAAAATCCCATCAAACACAAAACCGCGGTCGTTTGCTATTTGCTGCCGGCGAATACCTTTTCGCACTTGGCCTATTCGCATTTGGCGTGCTGCACTACGTGTCAGAGGTATTTGTGGTTTCTATTATACCTTCCTGGATCCCCTGGAAAACGTTTTGGGCTTATTTTGTAATGACCTGCTTTTTTACGGCGGCAATCAGCATATTTATACAGCGGTTGGTGCGATTGTCGTCATTGTTATTGAGTTTGATGTTCTTTTTATTCATTTGCCTCATGCACCTGCCCGATGTGATAAGGGATAGCCATGCAGAACCGAATTGGACCAATTTATTTGTTCCGATAGGTTTGAGCGGCATTGGCTTGGTGCTGGCCGGCTCAACCATCAAACAAAGATAAATAGCGTACGCCTTAGACAGCTATTCATCCTGCAGGTCATATTTCTTTTTCAGCAGATCGATCAGTTCCGATGCCCGATGCTGCAAGGTATCTGCTGATTGCACCTTCAGGTATAAAAATCGAGAGCGCACCATCTCTACATATTCGTTAAACAAAGTTTTATCATAAGACAACAGCGGTGGGTTAGTTTTTTTAAACGAATCGATCTTTGTTAGCTTTGACGCTACTTTCAAACCATAAGGATCTGCATTTCCATTTGCGCCTGTTCCGTGCATACCGTGATAAATATCATTTGCCAGCTCATTGTACTTAAATTCAAATATACGCGCCCTGGCCATGCGGGTTTCGGCGTAGATACCGGCTTCTTTATCTTCGCTCGTTTTCATGCTCTGGCATTCCTGGTCGTAGAGCGCCAGTCTGCGGTTTATCACCTTATCGCCAAAAAATCTTAGCGAGCCTGAGTTTTTCATTTCTATTAGCGTGGCATCATGCGGTGTAAAAATGTGGTATGCCCCGCCAAATAAGCCGAACCAGTACAACTCGCCCGATGGGATCTGTTTAGGATCAGTGGTCGACAGCAGTTGCATCAGCGTGTCGGTGTTGGCAGTAGCAAACTTAAAATAGGTTAAATATCCGTTCAATTCGGCAGTATCCAGTTTAAGGTCGCTGTATAGCGTAACCGCATATTCCTTTGCCCTGCTATGTTCCGTTATAGTTTCCCTCAGGCTTTCCGCAAAAAAGCCCATCATTACGGCTAAAAATATCATTAAGCCTTCAAGGATATATTCTTTAACGCCTTTTTTCTCTACGTCGGGGTGGTGGTGGACTTCCATGGTGGATTTACGATTTACGATTTCGGATTTAGTTAATTCGGAATTATTTTTGATTTCGGATGTCGGATTTTCAATTTCGGATGTAGCTGATTCGGATTTCGGAATGTCGATTTCGGAATCTTTGAGTTTGGATGTCGGATGTCCACTGTCGGAAATATCATCTTCTGTCTTAAGACTTGCACCTTTCGACTTCAAGCTGTCTTCCGGACTTCCGGACTTCCAGACTTTCTGACTAACCTTCTGCCTCCCGGACTTTCCGGTTTTCCGACTTCTTCCGCCCTCATTCATTTTTTAAGTCGTACGTATTTCTTAAAACCTGAAGTATTTTACTGTTCGTGGCGATGTAATTGTGCAGTTGCAGTTTGTTGGTTGATATAATCAATTGCTTATAAAAAGACACCATATTGCATGTTTCCTCCTTGTTAAAAGACGAAACATTTAATATGTTGCCCTTAATGGTCTGGGTACCGCTCAGGTAAGCATCAAGTACATTGAGCACATTCGGGTCAGTTCCATCACTCCGTAACTCATCGAGCCAGCCAAAATCGAAATGCGCTAAAAGGAAAGGCTTTAGCGGGCTTGCAAAAACCTGGTATTCCTGCTCGTTCCGGTACCGCATATTATTGATAGACACGCTGAGATCGCCCAGCAGCTTTTGCAGGGCCACACTCTTGAAATACCGCAATGACCCGGAGCTGCGCAACTGGCTGAGAATACCGTCCTTAGGTTCAAAAGCATACCTGTTGATAATGAAGAAGCCCTTTGTGTATACGGGATAAAACTTCCGCGGAAGAGATGTAAGGGAACTGTCTTTAAAGTAACCGCGCAGGTAATCCAGGTCTTTTTCTTTTTCAATACGTGAGTGAAGTATAGTGGCGGCAACAGTCGAATCATCAGTTAACTCGGTGTACAGCGCTTTGGCATATTGTTTTTCAACGTGGGTTTCGGTGATGCCCTCTCTAATATTTTCCGCAAAGAAGCCCATCATAACTGCTAAAAATATCATTAAACCTTCCAGTATATATTCTTTAAGGCCTTTTTTTTCTACGTCGGGGTGGTGGTGGACTTCCATGGTTTCAGTTGGCAGTTTTGGGTTTTCTGATTGCGGTTGAATTAATTCGGTCCCGATAGCTATCGGGATCGGAATATCGTTTCGATAGCTATCGGAGTCGGAATTATTTTTGATTTCGGGTTTCGGATTTTCGAAGTCGGATTTATTTTCGAAGTCGGATACGCCTGCTTCTGACTCCGGACTCGCGGCTTCGGACATCGGACTAACTTTCCGCTTTGGACTTTCTGCTTTCAGCCCATCTTCCGGACTTTCGGTCCCGATAGCTATCGGGATCCGGACTTTCCGACTTCTTCCCCTACTCATTTTCCAGGCCGTATTCTTTATTGATCATGTTAATCAATTTTACAACTAATTCCTTTTGCACATAAAGTCGCCGCATTTCGCCCATAAAGCTTGATTTACGCTGATGAAGATAGTAGACCAACAGGTTGATCTTTTCTTTGTCGTGCGAAAGCAATTGCGGGTTGCCCGTCGGCCTGACTGTATTATTTGTTGAGCCCGACGCATATTCTTTTTCGGTAAGGCCTTTCGTTTTCACGAACACCATCTTATCAAATACCCCCGCGTCAAAAAGTTCGCCGAGCAAAGGATAACATAATACATTCTCTTTTCCTTCAATATCCAAAAGGTTGGTGTATTGCCCCAAATTTCTTTCAAAATCCATCAGGCCATTAACTAACTCCCGATTTTGAATAAGCCGTAGGTTGCCCGAACTTTTCATTTCCAGGATAGTATTGTCATTTGGTTCAAATATGCCGTTCCTGGTCGATATCCTGGCAAGATAGTACATCTCACTGCCGTTTTTTACGGGCGCAGGTGATTCAATACAGGTTATCAGTGTATCAAAATTTAGGATCTTGTTGTAAAGCGACGGTATCCAAATGTTTAAATTCACGGTATCGGCGACCATGTCCTTTTTAATGTTGATCACGTAATCACGTTCTTTTGATCGTTCATTGATATGCTCTCTGTAGCTTTCGGCAAAAAAGCCCATGGTAACGGCTAAAAATATCATGAGGCCTTCAAGTACATATTCTTTAAATCCTTTTTTTTCTACTTCAGGGTGGTGGTGGACTTCCATGGTGGTGAGTGGTGAATCGTGAATGGTGAGTGGTTTAATTTCGGTCCCGATAGCTATCGGGATCGGATGTTCGATGTCGGATTTGATTATTATTTCGGAACGCGGAGTGTCAATTGCGGAAGTTTTTTCTCCTTCGAAATTCAGACTTCTTTCTTCCGACTTAGGGCTTTCGACTTTAGACTTCAGACTATCTTCCGGACTTCCGGACTTCCGGACCTCCCGACTTTTCCCACTCATTTCCCTCCCTCCAGTTTTTCGATGGTCCGTTTGGCAGCCGCAAGGCGAATCGCCTTGTTTTTTTCCACCAGTTTATGAGTGATCCTGGCTTCGAGCCTGTGATGCAGCGGTACTATCACTGTGGCTATCAATACAAGGATCAACAGCATCAGCAAGGGCGAATTGTTGGTAAGGCTTGCAAGAAAAGGGTGCAGCACCAGGTAAATAAATTCAAACAAAATGAGCAGGCCTATAACTCCAACAATTTCTATCAAACGCGTACTAACGACGATGGTGCGGCTAAGCAGCAGGAATATAATCAAAAATAAAACCAGGCCAATACCGATAAGTGCATACTGAATATTATTGCGCCGCTGTTCTTCGTCCTGTATGGCTTTAGCTTTTTCTTCAGTTTCCTTAATTTGCTGATTAACTATTATCAGCTGCAGCTGTCCGGTCTTTTCCTCTTGCAGCAGGCTATCCTTGTACAGATGGTTTATTCTTAGATAGTAAAAAGCGCTATCGGCCATTTCCTGTTTTGTTAAGATATGATAAAGCAGATCGGTAGCCTCAATGATGGCTTTTTTACTGCCCCTGGTTTTGCCACTGCTGTACGCTAAAAGGGCATATTTTTTTGCCTTTATATTTTGGCCATGCACATAAAGATAATGGCTGTAAACCCTCAAAATATTAAGGTTGGACAGCTTTAACGAATCGCAAAAGTTAATCCCTTTCAAACAGTAATAGCTAACGAGCTCCGGCTCATTCAAAAAATCATAAACCTGGGCATATGCCTGCAGGATATTTTCCTGGTTAAAATCATAAGCATATTTATGTTTCCGGTTGAGCCGATCGGCAAGCTCAATGTATTTTAATGCTGAATCAGGCTGATTGAACTTGCAATAAACCACCGCCAGGTGCGAGTAGTCGCTTATTCTTCCATCTCCCCTTATGTCCAGGTCAGCATATTGTTGTGCTTTGCGCAGATAATATAATGATAGTTGGGTATTGTCAAGGGCATCGTAATGAATACCGATATTCCCGTAAACCATATCGAGGCGTTTGCGGTAACCATGTTCGGCCCTGTCGGCGGCTTTTTGCATGTATTCAATGCTTTGTCCAAAATCCGACCTTGCGTAAAAGTAATTTGAAATGGCATTATAGGCCATGAACATGTCGCTGTCTGCCGAAATTTTTTGCCCCAGCTCCAGCAGCTGCCTGTTGATGTGGGGCATGCTATCAATTTGTCCCGCGCGGTAATAAATAATGACTTTATGAAACAAGGAATCAAACATTTGCTGATCGCGAGCATGTTCTCCCGCCGGCTGAGAAAATAACACGGCGATCGATAGGAACAGAACAGCGAAGGTGCTTGCAAATGCTTTCATGGCGGACTGCAAAATAATGACCTGGACTAAGATATAAAATACTTAAAATTAATTGGTTATATATTCAGTAAAAACCGCGATTTTCAAATTGGAGGTGGGCGTTTTCTTACTTTTTATAAAAAGTCAAAATGCGCGGATCATTTTGGTTCGTCCATACGCATGGAGGAAAAGCGGTCCGGGTATATTAAATAACCCGGGATCGGTGGTTTCATGCGGTATAGGCACGCAGATGAATAAGCTGCAAAAATATATTTAAAATAGCCTTCGTTAAGAATTAAAACCAAAAAACAATATTGCGACAGTACGCTCCCTGGCAATAATTAGCCTATTTAATGGCAATTCAGAAAAGCTGCCCGATTTTTTATTAATTTCGAAGCCGCTGATTATACCCCAATGAAAAGGATAGCCCTGCTTTTGTTTATCGCACTACTTATTCACAAAACATACGCCCAGGCCGAGCCAGCCAACTATAATGTTGCGGTAACTAAGTTTAAGCAGTTTTACAATGGTGGCCAGATCGACAGTATCTTTAACATGTTCAGTCCGGACTTGAGAAGCACGCTGCCGCTTGAAAAGTTTGAACCGACTACGGCGCAGCTGAG
Organism: Bacteroidota bacterium; assembly: GCA_013286235.1. Classification (GTDB taxonomy): domain Bacteria; phylum Bacteroidota; class Bacteroidia; order Sphingobacteriales; family Sphingobacteriaceae; genus Mucilaginibacter. The sequence continues at coordinate 21,639 of JABDGE010000035.1, read as the reverse complement.
ATCGCAATTCGGGGATTTGCAAAAAACAGAATTTGTAAAATTCGACGGATCTCTTGCCGTGTATAAAGCTATATTCAAATCAAATACATTTTTGTTAAATCTTTCTCTGAGTCCGCAGAACAAACTGAACGGCGTGTTTTTAAGTCCTTATATTGAAAGCTCCACTACAAACAGCCCGGTTGTAAAGGAAAGTACAGCGGTCAAGGAAAGCGCTGCGGTTAGCCCCAG
>JABDGE010000035.1:20080-21401 GCA_013286235.1 Bacteroidota bacterium | reverse complement strand
CACGCTTTCACCTACCAGCCCGGCAACCGTTAAACTAAACCCTCCGGTAAATGCAAGCGGAGATCCCGATGTGTTGGAAAGCCCCATATTGTTGAAAACACTATCCGGGCAAATTGCCGGTACGCTGGCTATGCCTGCCAAAGCTGAAGGCAAAGTGCCGCTGGTGATTATTGTGGGTGATGCCGGTCCAACAGACCGGAACGGCAATAATGAAAAGGCGGGCATTAACGGTAACACGTATAAACTGCTTGCCGTAGGTTTGGCAAAAAATGGCATTGCGTCGGTTAGGTACGATAAACGGCTGGTAGGTGAAAGCGTGAGCCAGGAAAAGGAAAAGGAATTGCGGATTGACGACTACAGCGATGATGCCGTTAGCTTGATCATTATGCTGAACGATGATCAGCGTTTTTCAAAGATCATATTGTTTGGCCATGGCGAGGGTGCGCTGGTGTGTATGATGGCGTCGCAGGATCAGCCTATAAAAGGGTATATATCAGCAGAAGGTTCGGGTGAGCAGGCTGACAAGGTGTTATTAGATGGCATGAAGAATAAGCCGCAATACCAGCAGGATGAGTTTAAAGCAGTTATGGACAGCCTTCGGAAAGGCAAAACCATCGATAATGTTGACCCGGCCATATATTACATAGCCCGCCCAAGCATTCAGCCCTTTTTAATGTCGTGGTGCAGGATATCCCCATTGCGAGGGATTAAGAGTATAAAAGTGCCGGTATTACTAATCCAGGGCGCCACCGATTTGAGTGTGCCTGAGAGCAATGGCGAAAAACTAAAAAAAGCAAAATCAGACGCTAACCTTTTGATTATAAAAAGAATGAACCACATCCTGAAAGACGCCCCGGCCGATGAGGACCAAAATTTAGCTACCTACGATAAACCTGACCTTCCGCTCAGTCCAACACTGGTGCCTGGGATAGTTGAGTTCATAAATAAGCTGAAGTAGCGGCGGAACGTTTAGTGTGGAATCGAAAAGCGTGAAATTCGCTATTCGCCTTTTTACCTTCGGCTTTGATTTTCTTTTAGCTTTCGGCTTTCAGCTTTTGGCTTTCGGCTTTCAGCTTTTGGCTTCCGGCTATTTCCAATCCCCCAGCACCCGCCTGATTGCTACAATCTCGCCAACGTGATAGGCGTTGTGGTCGGCCATTTGAAGGGCCTCAAGTAGTATAGTTTGCCCGTTCCCATGCGGCAGCTTTTGATAAATGTCGCTGTGCTCCATCAGTTCAATAAATTCGTCGAGGTCGCTGCTTATTTGAGCAAGCGAACCTTCCCAAATATCGTTGCTTGCAGGTGCGGCCTCTTTGGGCCA
>JABDGE010000035.1:0-20070 GCA_013286235.1 Bacteroidota bacterium | reverse complement strand
CGGCCAATTGGGAGATTTATGTTCCGTGTCTTTACAAAAAAGGAGCATGTCCCATTGTGCAATCCGGATGTGTTCAACCAATTGCCATATGCTGTAAGGCATTTTTTCGGGTTTTACCCCGCGCAGGCCCGGCTTTAGTCCCTTTAACGCATCACTTAAAGATATGTGGGCAGTGCCGCCCAGCAGTAATTTGGTTAATTCGCTGATAATTAGTTTATCCTTGTTGTCCATGCATCGGGCTATTTTATTTTTACTGAACAAAAAACTGCTCCAAAAGTTGCCAAAAATATCGATTATTTGGACGCCCTGCAGACAACATCGCTTGAATTTTTACAATGGCTTTTTTAATCGTTTTGATTTTTTTGCGTTAAATGTTTTAAGTTTATGCCATCCAACATATAAACTGAACATAAGGTGATAAAAAAATATATTTCTACTGCCATAATTACAATACTCCTTTTTGTCGGGTGTAAGAAGGATAGCGCGGTGGGTCCGCAGGGCGGCAAGGACGATGGCTCGTTTATCGCTTATGAAAGTAATTTCCTTAACGGATTATGGAAGCTAAGCCCGGACTGGGCGACTTCAGAAGGATTTCATAAATACGATAGTCTACTGCTGATTCCTAACGATCAAAGCCGCGATAAGCTGCTTACGTATGCCAAGGTACAGCTCGACTCATTAAGCCGCTTTGAAGTAACCACTTTGAACGATGCCAACAAGATAGACTATCACATGATGGAAAACGAATTGGAATCGATTGAATGGAGCATCCAGCAGCTAAAGGCCTACCAATGGGACCCCTCGTCGTATAACGTGACAGGTACATTTGCTTATATTTTAAATGAGCACTACGCCCCCCTGGCCAAACGCCTTCGCAATTTTTACGAAAAAATGGCCAATGTGCCGGCGTATTACAAAGAAGCAGAGAAACAAATAAAAGATCCTGTAAGCGATTTGACTGAACTGGCCATTGACCAGCATCTGGGAGGTTTAAGCGTATTTGAAAAGGATTTTGAGGATTCGCTTAAAAAATCCACTATCCCGCAACCAGAGCAAAAACAGATGCTCGACAGGGCCAAGACAACGGCCGACGCGGTGCAGGCTTTTGCGGAATGGTTGAAAAATTTAAAAAATGATCACCCCCGCAGTTTTCGCCTGGGGAAAGATCTTTATGCCGATAAATTTAAGTATGATATTCAGTCGGAATCGTCGCCTCAGCAGATCTATAATGCTGCTGTTGAACGCAAAAAGGATATACATCACGCTATGGCGACGATCAGTAAAAAACTTTGGCCAAAGTATTTCGGGACAAAACCGATGCCCTCTGACTCGCTCGATATGATAGCGATGGTGATAGATACCCTTTCGGCGAAGCACGCTGAGCCCGATAAATTTCAATCGACAATCGAAAATACACTTCCAAAACTTACTGCATTTGTAAAAGCAAAGGACCTTTTAACACTCGATCCGTCAAAACCGCTGGTGGTTAGGAAAGAACCTGGCTATATGGCAGGGGTGGCGGGTGCTTCGATGAGCTCACCCGGGCCGTATGATAAGGACGGCAACTCGTATTTTAATGTAGGCAGCCTGAATGGCTGGCCGCCTGAGAAGGCTGAAAGCTATTTACGCGAGTACAATGATTATACCTTACAAATATTGTGCATGCACGAAGCCATCCCCGGCCACTATGTGCAGCTGGTTGATGCCAACAAAGCCCCGAGCCTGATCAAATCGGTTTTTGGGAATACGACGATGATTGAAGGATGGGCTGTATACAGTGAAGAAATGATGCTGGATGCCGGATACGACAACGACGAGCCTGAGATGCGGTTGATGTGGTATAAATGGCACTTACGGTCGGTTTGCAATGCTATATTGGATTATGGCGTTCATTGTCAGAATATGTCCAAGCAGGATGCACTAAAATTACTTATGCACGAAGCCTTTCAGCAACAGGCCGAGGCAGATGGAAAATGGAAAAGGGTTAGGGAAACCAGCGTACAGTTGGATAGTTATTTCACAGGTTATAAAGAGATCATCGACCTGCGCGAAGCCTATAAGAAGAAGATGGGCGATAAGTATAAACTGAAGGACTTTAACGAAAAATTCCTGAGCTACGGCAGTGCACCGGTGATGTATATCAAAGAGGCTATGCTGGCAAAGGAAGTTGTGGCGCCGAGCGGATCATAGGCAACTTTCCTACGTCAAACCAGGTTTTAACACTAAAAAGGCAACCAGTACTCAGCTTGAAAACCGGCTATTTAATATTTATTTGTAATTAAATAATATTGATTAGTAAGAAATATCCACCAATAATGCCTTTAGCCCCAAAAGCATGTTCTAATCTTAGGAAAATATTTAACAACCAGGAAAATTTACCAAAAATTTGACCTGAAAATATTTATGAAATTTTTTATTGTTTTTCAAATTATTTTACAGTAACTTTAATTATCCAAATTTTAAACTACTAATTGAATAGACAATTAAAAGTTACAAGCTTTCTACCTCGGTAATTTGTTTTCAGGTACGATTTTTGTGATAAATTATTAATTAAAATCTTAACAACATGAGTACTTTAATGTGGGTCGGTATTAGCATACAGATAATCCCCATTTTTTTCATCATCAAAACAAGTATTTCGATGATCAAGCGTAAAAGCATGTTTTAATGCTTTTAGTTTTTTCCGGTTGAAATTCTAGTAATAAGTATTTATTGCTCAGGCGTTGCTGCTTGAGCATTTTTTTTGTAACACTTTATACAGTTTTTGCGTAATAGTCCTTGAGTGAATATTTAATGATAATGCTAGTTTGAGTTATAGCCAGGGTTGAGAGCCTGGCTATTTCTGTTTTTGGTAGCCGCAATCAAGGATTCCAGGTTGTTTATAGCCTCCACCGGAGCGTTCAGCACCAGCCTAAGCTGCAAATATTTTCAGTTTTCAGCCGTTTACATCAATATATTTACTGCAGATACGATCAATCAATATGAAATTCACGCTAACATTCGGCTTCGCTATTTTATTTACTTACAGTTTTGCGCAAAAAGCCCGGCCTTCCCTGCATTTGACCATCGGTGAAACATATTATCTGACCAGTTCTACCACTTCTACCAACGTACAAGGGGTAAATGGTAGCGAAAACAGGGTCAATGTGTCAGTTACCCTGCGTTTGGCGTTCAAAGTGACAGCCATTCAGGACGCTGTTTACCTGATGGACGTCAGTTACCAATCAATTGATATGCGCATCAGCATGGCGGATACAACGATCAAAATGAACACCGTAACGTCCGGAAAGTTGGACACTCCCTCATTAATATTGTTAAAAATGATCAACAAGCCATTTGAATTGGCGATGAGTGCGAAGGGCAAGGTCAAATCGATAAAACACATCAACGAAGTGATAACAGCAGCTGTTAATAGCTACCCCATACGCGATTCTACTAAAAGCGGGCAGCTAACGAGCCAATTTGAGCATTCATTTGGTGAAAATGCCATCGGGGGTATTTTGGAGCAAGGCCTGGAGGTATTTCCGGACAAGCCTGTCTCGAAAAATGAACAATGGACGGTAAGTATTGAGTTAAGGGCGCCATACCCGATGAAACTACAAACCATTTACCGGCTGTTTGAAGAAACGGCAGCTGTTTATGAGGTTTATGGCGATGGCACTATGTCTTCAGACACGACCGCAAAGCCTTTAGAAATAAATGGTTTACAGATGAAATACGAACTTAGCGGAACCACTTTGACCGATATTAAAGTGAATAAAGTTACAGGGTGGATAAGCGACATTAAAGAAAAGCAATGGATATCGGGGAATATACAAATATTGGATACCCCAAAAATTCCAGGTGGGATGATCATCCCAATGACATTTACCACAAAGACAACGACAACTGATCAATAAAAAAGCGGCCGTTTAGAACAGCCGCTTTTTACAAATATTAAACCCGATTAAGCCCAGTGGCCCGGAATCCAGGCCCAACCACCCGGACGGCGACGCCAGTGGCCCCTGATCCACATGCCTCCGGGACGGGGGGGCAATGCCCAGTATCCTGCATGCCAAACATAGGTGCCGCCGTTTGGCGCCCATTCGCCGGCTACCCAAAAATGACGGGGCGATGGCCGTGGCGGCCTTACATCAGCGGGGTGGTTGTACAGCCGCGCCCCGACAACTACTTCCTGGGCAGCGCTTCTGGCAACTGCAAATGTGCTCAATGCCAGGAACAACATCAGAATTCTTGTGATCTTCTTCATAGTGATTTATTTTGAATTTAATGTAAGACAAACCAAATCGCATACAGTTTAAATTTTTTTTCGAATTTTATGGAATATTGGTGAAAATTTCTGGCGGTGTGGTTGTCAGGGAAATCGATGTTTGAGTAAGTTTTACAGCCAGATTTACGGATGCCAGATTTTCCCATTAGCTTGGCCGATTTTGACCGATTGTGCCAGCTGGTAAATTAACAAATAAACTAATTTTGTACTTTCGCTCCATGTCACCTTCAGAAGCAAAGAACCGGATAGCATCCCTTGGCGCTGAGCTTAAACAGCACAGTTATAGCTACTATGTATTGGCTATGCCCACCATCAGCGATTTTGACTTTGATAAAAAACTGGAAGAACTCGGCCGGCTTGAAAAGGAGTTTCCCGAGTTTGCTGATCCTGATTCCATCACACAAAAAGTAGACGGCTACATCACCAAAGAATTTATAACCATAAAGCATAAGTGGCCCATGCTTTCGCTGGGAAACACCTATAACGAACAGGAATTACTTGATTTTGACCAGCGGATAAAGAAAGCCATCGGCGACAGCTTTGAATACGTGTGTGAGCTGAAGTTCGACGGGCTCTCGATGAGCCTTACTTACGAAGACGGTAAGTTGGTGCGCGCCGTAACCCGCGGCGACGGCATTCAGGGGGATGATGTTACCATGAATGTCCGGACGATCAACACCATTCCTAAACGACTGCACACGGGCAGCTATCCGGATCACTTTGAAATAAGAGGCGAGGTATTTATGCACCTGAAAGCCTTTGAACGGCTCAATACCGAACGCATAGAAAATGGCGAGCTTCCCTATGCTAATCCACGAAACTTCGCGTCTGGCACCATCAAGATGCAGGACTCGGCAGAGGTTGCCAAACGGCCGCTGGATTGTTTCCTGTACTTTTTATATACAGACAGGTCTTTGTTCAAGACCCACTGGGAAAGCCTGGAGGCTGTGAAAAGCTGGGGCTTTCATGTAAACGAACACAGCAGGCTTTGCAGCGATATTAACGGTGTATTTGCATTCATTAAGGAATGGGATAAGCGCCGGTTTGATTTGAGCTATGATATTGACGGCATCGTAATTAAAGTGAACAGCCTGGGCCAACAGGAAGAGCTTGGTTTTACTGCCAAATCGCCGCGATGGGCCATTGCCTATAAATTCAAAGCCGAACAGGCCGAAACCGAGCTCCTCAGCGTTAGCTACCAGGTAGGCCGGACCGGGGCAGTTACACCTGTAGCCAATTTAAGACCGGTATTCCTGGCCGGCACGACAGTAAAAAGGGCCACCCTGCATAATGCCGATGAGATTGAAGTACGGCTGAAATTGCACGAAGGCGACTGGGTTTACGTGGAGAAAGGAGGCGAGATCATCCCCAAAATAACAGGTGTAAACCTCGACAAACGGAAAACAGGAGCGGCAGCCATTAGCTATATTACTCATTGCCCTGCATGTGGCACCCTGCTTGAACGTAAGGAAGGCGAGGCTGCTTTTTATTGCTTAAACGACGAAGGTTGTCCGCCGCAGATCGTTGGCAAAATGCAGCATTTTATCGATCGCAAGGCGATGAATATAGACGGGCTTGGAGATGAGACTATTGAAACACTTTACCAAAAGGGATTTATCAGCCATATCAGCGACATATACAGCTTAAAAGACCATTCGGACGATTTGAAAAAAATGGACCGCTTTGGTGAAAAGTCGATAACCAATATGCTGGATGGCATTGAAAAATCAAAGGAGATGCCTTTTGATAAAGTGTTATTTGGTTTAGGCATCAGGTATGTAGGCGCCACGGTGGCTAAAAAGCTGGCCGTTCATTTTAAAAATATCGACAGCCTCGCCAGTGCATCATTGGAGGAACTGACCACGGCTGAAGAGATAGGCGAACGTATTGCACTGAGCATAATGGAGTATTTTGCCAACGAGGGGCATAAAGCCGAGATTGCTAAGCTGATGGCACAGGGCCTGCAATTTGCTTCCGAAGAAAAAGAAGTAACGTTAGCCAGTAATACACTTGCCGGGCAGACCTTTATTATTTCGGGCGTATTTGAAAAATACTCAAGGGACGAATTGAAGGATATTATAGAACAGAACGGCGGCAAAATAGTCAGCAGTATTTCGGCCAAGCTCAACTACCTGGTAGCGGGGGAAAATATGGGTCCTGCTAAACTCGAAAAGGCACAAAAGCTGAATATACCTATCATTAATGATGACCAGTTGCTGGAGATGATTGGGGGATAGAGGTTAGTTGATTAGAGATTAGAGATTAGGGTGTCCAGTGGCAGAGACGGTAGCAGTAGCAGTTGGTCGAGTGTTGGCTTGCTTCGTAATCAGCCTTAACAATAATTAACAAAACCGGCCTGTAACTTTTGGTAAATATGTTTCATCTTAGCATAAACAGCTGCTTTGATGAAATTCACCTTACTTTTCACTATATCCTTATTCTTTTGTAGTCTGGCTTTTGCACAGGTATCGATCAGCGGAGCGGTAACCGATGCTAACGGGAAACCGGTCGCGTTCGCCAGCATCTATATCAAAAACACCACTAAAGGCACATCGGCCAATAGCGACGGCCAATATATTTTGCAGCTGAAGCCCGGCGTTTATGACGTGCAATACAAGGCTGTAGGATATAAACAGGAAAGCCGGCATATTGAGGTTTTGGCCACTAAAGTGATTAATGTTGTCCTTGCGATAGAAACCTACCAGTTAAAGGATGTAACGGTAAGCGGCGGAGGAGAAGACCCGGCTTATGCCATCATCCGCAAAACCATAAAACGCCGCAAGGCGCATTTAAACGAGGTAAATACCTATACCTGCGAAGTATATATCAAAGGCCTGCAAAAGCTGCTTGCTGCGCCAAAAAAATTTATGGGCTTCGACATTCAAAAGGCTGCCCGCGAGAACGGCCTCGACTCCAACCGCAGGGGCATCGTCTACCTTTCGGAATCCGAATCGAAATACAGCTTCCGGAAGCCTGATGATGTGCACGAAGAGATGATCTCGTCAAAAGTTTCGGGTAGCAACCGGGCTTTCAGTTATAACCGGGCATCGGACATCAAGGTGAATTTTTACGAGAATAACCAGGATTGGGGCGGCCTTAGTAACCGGCCCGTTGTTTCGCCCGTAGCCGACAATGCGCTGTTTTATTACCGATATAAATACATTGGCTTTTCGACAGAAAACGGCGAAACGATCGACAAGATCATGGTAATCCCGAGGCGCAGCTATGACGCCTGTTTCCAGGGATATATTTATATCAATGAGGACGACTGGCGCCTTTACGGGCTCGATTTGTTCATCACCAAAAAACAGAATATCAATTTTGTGGATACCCTGCGCGTAAATGAGCAGTTTATCCCGGTGGACCAAAAGGTATGGCTGCCATCGTCAGTAAAATTTGAGTTTACCGCGGGTTTGTTCGGGTTTAAGATAGGCGGTTATTTTATCTCTGTGTTTAAGGATTACGACCTCGAACCCAGCTTCACCAAAAAGGAATTTAAGGAGGTCCTCCGGATCAACCAGGGATCAAACAAAAAAGACTCGATCTACTGGGAGAACGAAAGGCCGATCCCGCTGACGGAAGAAGAAAAAACCGACTACCAGAAAAAAGCCGTCCTTGCCCGTAAGCGCGAATCCAAACCCTATCTTGATTCGCTCGACAGTGTGAACAATAAGTTTAAGCCCTCGGCACTGCTGTTGGGAGGCTACCGGCATAGTGACCGGTACAACCACGAGTTTTACTACCTGGACCCTTTGCTAACTTCGATAAAATTCAATACTGTGCAGGGATTCGCGCTCAGTTATGGCGCATCGTTCAGGAGGCGGATCGATTCGGTGAACCGCCGCTTCCTGGAGGTTGACGCCAGGGCAGGCTACGGTTTCAGCGATCATATATTTACCGGCAGCGCGGGGCTGAATGCGCCCATAGGTAGTTTTGATTTGAATATTAAAGGTGGTTCGGAGATCACCGATCTGAACGGTACCGATCCGATCTCTCCGTTTGTAAATTCGCTTTACAGCCTGTTTGAACGGGAGAACTACCAAAAGCTCTATCAAAAGCAATACCTGTCGGCATCGCTGCACCGGCGCATAACCGGCGGCTGGCTGGCAACTGCAGGATTGGAATGGGCTGATCGTAAATGGCTGCCCAATACATCGGCGTACAGCTTTTTCGACCCGGGCAACCACAGCTATACCAGCAATAATCCTTTGCTGCCAGGCCAAAATGTGCCGTTGTTTCCCGAAAACCAAAGTTTTAAGTTTACCTTCCGGACTACCTACGATTTCAGCGACAAATACGAAACCTTCCCTAATGGGCGGTATTACCTACCATCGCCATACCCAACAGTAGGCTTCAATTATGTAAAAGGCATCAGCGGTGTGCTGGGTTCGGATGTGGATTATGACCTTGTTTCAGTAGATGTTTCCAAAACGAACATCCCCGATGGGATATTTGGCAATACATCTTTTTACGTGGGCGCCGGTAAATTCATCAACAGCAACAGTCTTTTTTACACGGACTATCAGCAATTTGCAGGCAACGAAGTATTGTTTTATAAAAGCGGGATCGACAGCTTCCTGCTGCTGAACTATTATGGTTTCAGCACCCGCACCGAATATGTTGAAGGGCATATCGAACAAAACTTTTCCGGTTTTATCCTCAATAAGGTCCCGCTTATCCGTAAATTAAAGCTGCAGGAAATAGTAGATATCAATTACCTGAGCACACCGGAGTTGAAGAACTACGCAGAGCTGGGTGTTGGCGTGCAATACCTTAATTTCAGGTTGATGTATGGTACCTCGTTTAACAGCGGTAGTAATATCAAATCGGCAGTGAGATTGGGGATAAGTTTTTGAGTGGGAAGTCCGAATCCCGGTAGCTATCGGGACAGAAAGTCCGGAAGTCCGAAAATGAGATTCTGGTGAAAGTTTCGCGCAAGTAACTTCTACGAGAGAGCGAGGACTACTTGAACGGGAGTTTTCTATACCTCAATCTATTGTCTTCAAAGGTTAATATGAACTTTTTTTCGTTCGGCTGAATTGGAAACTTTTCAAAGAATAGTTCTAGTTTGGTACCTATATCGATCGGCGTAAACGTTGAAGTTCTGAATTGGATAACTGATGCAGACAATGCTTCATTCAACGATAGTAATTGACCAAAATCCATGTCGGTGGTTACAATTATCCTATCCTCTTCGATGGCTTTTTCAAGAATAAAATTATCCGCCAATTTGAATAAGCCCTCGTCATTCAAATGAATGGCGTCGTGCCCAAGCGACCTAAGCCACACTGACACGCTTTGCGCAATACCCATGTCCAAAAGAAAACGCAATTCAGGAAACTTTGTGGATGGTGTAAAGTTCCTCCTCGGCCAGGTAAGCTGCATAGTTCAGACACTGATCTATATCTTCTGGTTCCAATGCAGGATACTCGGCCAGGATGTCTGCTTTGCTCATTCCATTCGCGATCAGGTTCAGAACTAGCGAAACGGTTATCCGCATTCCCCTTATACAAGCTTTTCCAGTCATAATTGTGGGGTCTGAAGTAATTCTGTCTATTCTTAGCATAGCTTTGTTTTTATAAAGTTACTGCTTTGAAAGCGATTTATCAATTTTTGGATGAAGTAGGGGAAATGCCGTTAACGGACGTTGAAAAACTGACAGTACACGAACACCTTCAATAATTCAATTACGCTTTGCTATATTTCGACCAATGGGGGCTACGATGGCGATTTTGTTATTTATCCTTACAATCGAAATCCACATTTCCGACCTTTTTTAAATTTCCATTAACTTTCAGCAAGATGGCATTTGAGTTAGCTTTTTTGTAAATCGTATCAGATTCTGTAAGGTTAGTAAAAACACTCGATGTGTCGCCTGCAAAATCAATCGTGTCGACTGACTTGTTTTTTAAGTTCCTCAAAATAATCAATGGTACTGAGTGTTGAGCGTGATCATAAAACTTTCTTACGATCAATCCTAAAAATTCTTTTTTGTTAAACTCTTTTTGATACTTACAAAAGCCATCTTTATCCGAGGGGATAATAAAATATAGAGATACGATCATCAGCACTCCAATTGAAAATTTTATAATGTTCGTTTTCATATTCAGAATTTGCGTTTAATTACTGACTGACTGAAGAAATATTTTTATTTATTCGCGGTAAACGCATCCATCACATCCATCAATACGATAGCTTCCTCAATCGAACAGGGATTAGGCCCCTGTCCGTTAAAATAAGCCACTATTTTTTCGATCATCGGCTGCTGGATATGTTCCGGATGGGTAAAGTTTAGCGTTTGTTCGTCGTGATCAGTTTTATAGCTGATGAAGTTACCAAAAAATGGGAAGGTGATTTTGCCTTTGGTGCCGATGATCTCACAAGTATCGGTGGTTTGGTTTTCGGCGACATTGAAACACCAGGAACCGTTGACGATGATGTTGTTTTTAAACCATATCTCGCCGCATACATGGTCGTCGGCAGGGGTGGCGCCCGACTGGTTGAGCGAATAACCATGGTAACGTTCCGGCTCGCCGAAATAAAACAGCATCAGGTCGATTTGGTGGGGGGCAAGGTCGTGGAAATAGCCCCCGCCGGAAATTTCAGGCATCACACGCCAGTTGACAGCGGTATTGGCTATAAGTGGAGGCTTGCGGCTTTGCCACATCCTGATCTGTACCGTGCGGACCTCGCCAACCAGGTTATTGTCCAGCAATTCTTTAACTTTCAAAAACATGGGTAAAGCACGACGGTAATGCGCAACGGTTAGCTTTTGATTAGGGTGCCGCTGCAAGGCTTCCGCGATCCGGCGAGCCTCGATGGCTGTTCGGGTAACCGGTTTCTCTACATAAACATTAAAACCCCTTTCAAGGGCCGCCACGGCGTAACCGGCATGAGAATCGGGGGGCGTGGCGATGTAGATTGCATTTAAATCTGGCTCGTTCATCAGCGCGAATGCATCGTCGTACCAGTGCGGCACGCCATGCCGGGCGGCATAGTCGGCCGCCTTTTCCGCATCGCGGCGCATTACGGCTAAAAGCCTGCTGCCCGGCACTTTGTTGAATGCCGGCCCGCTTTTTCGCTCGGTTACATCGCCGCAACCGATTATTCCCCAGTCGATAGTGTCCATTTTTTTAAACCGATCGTTTCAACTGTCTTAACGATGCGCTAACCCCTATGTAAAGTTCGTTAGCCTGGCGTATAGGAGATCTCTCCTGACGTCGAGATGACAAAAGCTTTTGAGATGACAAAAATTATTTTAGTATATCTTCAATCTTAGCCAGTTCTTCCGGCGAGAACTCAATGTTATCCAAACATTTTAAGGAGTCGGCCAATTGTTCTGGGCGGCTGGCGCCGATTAGTACCGATGTGACCCTTTGATCTTTCAGCAGCCATGCCAATGCCATTTGCGCAAGCGTTTGGCCGCGGTGTTCGGCTATTTTGTTCAGTTGTTTGGCCTGGTGAACGCGCCCTTCGGTAACCTGGTTTTCCTGTAAAAAGCCGGTTGATTTTGCAGCCCTTGAATCTTCGGGAATGCCATGGAGGTATTTATTGGTGAGCAGCCCCTGCGCCAGCGGCGAAAACGGGATACAGCCTACGCCATCCTTTTCCAGCACGTCCAATAAGCCGCCTTCAACCCAGCGTTCAAACATGGAGTATTTGGGCTGATGGATGAGGCAGGGGGTACCCAGCCGCTTTAAAATTGCGATGGCCTTATCGGCTTCATCGGCGGGATAATTGGAGATACCGGCGTATAGCGCCTTCCCCTGGCGTACGATCAAATCAAGCGCGCTCATGGTTTCCTCGAGCGGGGTATCCGGATCAGGGCGATGGTGATAAAAAATGTCGACATATTCCAGCCGCATGCGTTTGAGGCTTTGATCCAGGCTGGACACAAGGTATTTTTTGGAACCCCATTCGCCGTAGGGACCTTCCCACATATAATAGCCGGCTTTGGTGGATATGATGAGTTCATCACGGTAGCCATGAAAATCTTCGTGTAACAGGCGGCCAAAGTTTTCTTCGGCAGAGCCCGGCGGCGGTCCGTAATTATTAGCTAAGTCGAAATGGGTGATGCCGCTATCAAAGGCCAGGTGCAATATTTTGCGGAAGTTTTCGGCCACGTCCACATGGCCGAAATTGTGCCACAGGCCCAGCGAAACCGCAGGTAATTTGATGCCGCTTTTGCCGCAGCGGCGGTATTGCATGTTTTTGTATCGATCTGCCGAGGGTTGGTAATTCATGGGTTTTTGGATGGTTTGTTTGCTGCTAAAATTAGGGTTTTAAAAGAAATTTGAAAGGAATAAATTACCGGGATCGATTCGCGGAACAAAGTCGTTACATAGCCCGGTCGGCGATGGCTGGCGGCGTAGGAGACTCCTATGGAGCCCAATCGTCTTATTTCTTTTTCTATAAACAGGGAACCCCTCTGGGGTTTTGATTCGATAATTTTTTAGTGGGTTAAGCTTCCATCCATAACAACTACTCAGAACGAGTATCTTGTGCTTTGCTCTAAGACTTGACGCGGAAAGGCAATACCATTAAGTTAGGAAATTATTGATCTTCACCCTCTTTTCCGCCCCGCGGAAGAGAGGGCAGAACGAGCGAAGTCCCAACCAGAGGTCGGGATTCGGGAGAGTAAACGGAGCGCGTCAATTACCGCCAGTGCTCCGTTTACTTAATGACATTTCCCGGAGGAGTCGCCTGTTTATAGACATAGATCAAAGCGATTTTAAGGCTCCATAGGAGCCACCTGTCGCCGCCGACCCAATAAACACCTGGTTAGCCCTGTTTAACAAAACAGGATGAAACGATGTAACATTATATTTATGTTCGTATCTAACGCGGCAAATTGGGAAAAATGCGGCCTGCAAAACAGCTTTTGAATGGAGTTTGAAGAAATTTATTTAAAGTATTCGCCTAAGATATACCGGGTGTGCATGGGCTATGTCAACGACGATGAGCAGGCCCGCGATCTTACCCAGGAAACTTTTATATCGGCCTGGCAAAGCCTGTCGACCTTCAAAAACCAATCGCACATCAGCACCTGGATATTCAGGATAGCTACCAATAAATGCCTGCGGGCGCTCGAGGTCGCTAAAAAGATGCCGAAGACGGAATTGCCTGTAAACCTGCCGGCCCCGCACGAGGAATCACAGCACGAAAAACTGGCGATCTTATACCAATGTATAGCCACGCTGGAAGAAATAGACAGGATCATCATTTCATTGGTGCTCGAAGACTTGCCGCAAGCGGAGATAGCCGCAATCATAGGCTTGAGCAACGGCAATACCAGGGTGAGAATTCACCGGATAAAAGAAAAACTTGCCATTAAATTGAAAGCGCATGGACAATTTGAATGACTTAAAACAGCTTTGGCAAACAGCTGATACAGGGAATTTACCAGGGTCAGCTGAGATATTGCGCATGGTAAAGCAGTTTCGCAATAAAAAATTGTCTAAGAAATTCAGGATCATCGGCATGGCTTTTCTGTCGGCGGCAGTGATGGGCTTTGCCATGTTTTTTGCTCACCCTAAAATGTTGACTACCTACCTGGGTACGGGGTTGTTGATTGCTGCTTGTGGCGTGATGATATTTACCAACGTTCGTTCACTAAAGCGGTTTTACCGGCTCGACGATTGCAGTAACAAGGAGTTTATCGAATTCCTGGAACAGACGCGGCTCAATCAAATTTATTTTTATAAAAAGACGCAGGTTGCCGGGCTGACACTTTCGTCGACAGGCTTGCTATTGTACCTGTACGAGATGGTCCATAACAACCTGGTTACACTCCTGCTGACTTATGGACTCGCCTTAGTTTATATAACCATCCTGATTTTTGTGGTGAGGCCCCGGAGATTTAAAAAAGAAGCAAAAAAATTAAGCGATACCATAGACAGGTTACAAACATTATCAAAACAAATTGAAGAAATATGAAATTTATACAACCTCCGAGGCTTATAATAAGGCTGATGATAGCCGGTGGCCTGATGATGGCGACACTGCCAAGTTTATTTGTGGAACACTTAAAGTTCCCGGACTTTTTACGCGGCATGTTAATTAGACTGGGGATAGGACTGGAATTTGCCGGTTTTATATTATTAAGGCGATTGAGAAGAGCGGGGCCGTCCTGCTAAACCACTTCGGCTACTACAAACGTACTGCCACCAACAAAAACCAGGTCATTTTCGAGCGCGTTTTGCCGGGCTGTTAAAAAGGCTTGCTTTACCGATGGATAAACTTCGCCCGTCAAACCAAAGCTTTCAGCTTTCAGCTTTAAGCTTTCAGCTTCCAACCCACGTGGAATATCGGGTTTGCAGAAGTAGTAAACAGCATCTGTTGGTAGCATATCGAGTATTTTGGTGATGTCCTTGTCGTTTACCACGCCGATGACAAAATGTAATTGCTCATACGCTACCCCGGCAATGTTTTTAAGCACCTCGCGGATACCTTCCGGGTTGTGGCCGGTATCGCAGATGGTAAGCGGGTGTTTGCTTAAGGTTTCCCAGCGGCCGTGCAGGCCGGTTAACAAACCCACTTTGGATAAGGCGATCTTTATATCCTCGTCCCTGATTTTAAAGCCCAGCAGGCGCAGTTGCTCAATCGCGCACACCACCGCTTTAACGTTTTTTACCTGGTAGGAGCCCGTGAGGTCAAGTTCGAACTTTAAAGTCTGGCCTTCATGGTCGATTGGTTTCAGCTCAACTTCGAGGAATTCATTGGTAGACGGTTGTTTGACCGCAACGTCTTGTAAAAGCTCTGAAGCGAACGAGATAGGACTGTTCTCCTGCTTCGCCTTTTCGATGAAAATTTCGGCAACCTCGGGCTGGTACTCACCTATCACTGCGGGGACTCCGGGTTTGATAATCCCAGCCTTCTCCGCCGCTATGAGCTGCAGTGTATCGCCCAATATATTCATATGGTCCCAGCCGATGTTGGTAATGATGGATAGGAGGGGCGTGATGATATTGGTTGAATCGAGCCGGCCGCCCAAACCGACCTCGATAATGGCAATATCCATTTCCTTGCGGGCAAACAGGTCAAACGCCAGGCCCACAGTCATCTCAAAAAACGAAGGACGTATGTCCTCAAAGTCGGACTGATGTGCCGCCACAAAATCGATCACCTCCTGTTCACTGATCATTTGCCCGTTGATGCGGGTGCGCTCCCTGAAATCCTTCAGGTGGGGCGAGGTATAAAGACCGGTTTTGTAGCCCGCAGTTTGCAGAATAGCCGCCAGCATATGCGAGGTTGAACCTTTGCCATTGGTGCCGGCCACGTGAATGGATTTGAATTTATTTTGCGGATCGCCAAGGCGCTTACAGAGTTCGATGGTGTTATTCAGATCAGCTTTATAAGCGGCCTGGCCGATGCGGGTGAACAGCGGCAGTTGGCTGTAGAGGTAGTCGATGGTTTGCTGGTAGTTCATGGTTGATCGATCATGGTTCATCGCCCTTTCGAACAGATCACCACGGAAACGCGGCAAAGTTAGAGGAATGTTTATTTAATTAAAGCAATAATTCAACTGGAGGCCGGCGATTTGAGTGGGGCATCGTAAGAGCCAAGGTTATATAGGTTAACGGTTGCATTGGCGGTAGTTGACGCGCTACGTTGACTCACCCTCCCGCACGTGCGGGACTTCGCTCGGTGACCCTCTCTACCGCAAGCGAAGAGTTGATTTTGATATAAAACTTTGGACAATGCTCCGGTGTGCATCAATCCACATCAAACTTGATGGTAACCTGGCCCTTTTGGTTTCCGGAGGCAGGGGAAGTTGAGGTGAGCTTTGAGCTTTTTACTTTACTAATGCATTGGTTGATAAGCTCGAGGTCGCCCATGCGTGTTTTGTGGTCGGAATGGGCCTCGATTATATTTCCGTTTGGATCTATCGTGACGTCTATCACTACTGTTCCCTGCATCCGGTTTGGATTTTTCACATCAGGCATCTCAACAAAGCTCCATTGGGTGCCGCTCACGCCGTTCCCGCTGCCGCCATCGCCATAGTTGCTTGCTAAGGGAGAGCCATTTTTGCTTCCCTGGTTGCCGGGCGTATTGGTTGTGCCGTCGCCGCCGCCATCGCCTGTTTTTGAAGGTCCTCTATACAAAGCTGCCTGGTTCACCACTTCTTTCTTTACAGGTTTAGCAGGGGTGGTTGCCACCTGGTGACTTGTCTTTTTTGCATTCGCGGCAACTTCGGGCGCGTCTTCATTGTCCTGGGTTACCACTTTTTCGTCGCTGGTGCTTACCGCGCTTTTTTGCTCGGTGGGTTGGGCCGGGGTTACTTTGGTTGGTTGGGTAAGGTTAGCTTTTGGCGATACCGACGGCTCCTCAACGCTGTTGATGTCTTTGCCCATACCTGCATCCGTCGTGCCGTAATTCACCACTATACCTCCTGTGCCTTCATCAATAGGCGGCGGATTTTGAAAAATAATGATATAGCACAACGTCAGCAACACGGCGAGGATAATACCGGTTGCTAAAAATGCTTTTGGATAATTATTTTCTTCCTCGTAATTCATTTCTCTCGGGCTCATGCTCCCTTTTGGCGATGAACGATCCCGCACGTGCGGGATCAATTTTAGCTTATTCTTCTACTTCGCTACCGTTGCTAAAACAAGCTTAATACTTAATTTGTTCGCAATATCCATCACTTCCACAATGTCCTGGATGGCAACTGTTTTATCAACATGTAAAATGATCGTCAGGTCGGGAGACAATTTTTTATAGTTTGTCAAAATACCCGGCAGGTCGGCTATCTGTATGGGTTTGTTGTCAACCGTGTATTGTAGGTCCTCGCTTATGGTTACCGTCAGCGTTTTTTTGGATATGGGTTTGGCTGTCGACGACTTCGGCAGCAGCAGCTTTATTACGTTAGGGTTAGTGAGGGTTGCTGCTATCAGGAAAAACAACAGCAGGAAAAACATAATGTCGTTCATCGCCGATGTGTGCACCTCGGCCGCTACACCTCGTTGTCTCTTTCTTAGGTTCATTTGCTCGGCTCTTCTAACAGGTCGATAAATTCAATGGCATCGGTTTCCAGCCTTAATATCACTCTTTCAACCATAATATTTAAAATATGATAACCTACATAAGCCAATATTCCCACCATCAAGCCTGCGGCCGAAGTGATCATTTTGACGTACAGGCCACCTGATATGGTTGCAATACTCAGGTCCCCCGTCGCTGATATGTCATAGAATATTTTAATAACCCCTATGATGGTTCCTAAGAATCCAAACATAGGTGCAATGCCGGCCACAATGCCTAAAATACCAATATTTTTTTCCAGTTTCGATACTTCCAACTTGCCCACGTTTTCTATGGCGCCTTCAATGTCTTTTATGGGCCGTCCTATCCGAAGCAAGCCTTTTTGCAGCATGCGGCCAAGAGGCGTATTGCTGTTGCGACAGATGGCTTTTGCCGACTCCAGGTTGCCGGAGAGAATGCTGGCGCGCACTTGTATCATCAGGTTTGAATCGTCTTTTGAAGCTTTGCGGACTGTAAAATAACGTTCAAAAAATATAACAAGGCCTAAAATAGCCAAGACACCAATAGGGACCATTACCCAGCCGCCTTTTACCAGCAGGTCGCCAAAACGGATTTCGTCCTTTGGAGCGCCGGCTGCCTGGGCAGCGTTTTTTATGGTATCGGCTAATTTATGGGCTGTGTCGGTTATTTGAAATAGTAATGTCATTGTCGGATTTATTGTGGATTTGATTTTATTTCTACGGGCACGTGGTGGAATTTAATCACCCTCGACTTTACCAGGGCATTGATCACGGAATCTGCTGCCTCCTTCGTTGGATACTGGCCGACGGAAATTTTTTTTAACAGGCCGGTACCAGGGATATAGGGAAGGATGTAGGCATCGAAGCCGAGGGATTTTAGTCTTTTAACATCGGCCTCGGCCACCTTTTCATGACTGGCTTCTTCAGCTACCGCCTCATAGCGGATGGACGCCGGTTTTGGCACCGTATCCTGCTTTAATGGCGTGATAGCGGGTTTTGCGGATGTATCGGCGGTTACCGGCATCTTCTTTGCCGTATCCTTCTTTGCCTGTTTTACCTCGTGCCGGATAACAGCCTGAACGGTATCCTTTTTGTCTGTCAGTTTATGATATTCGTCAACTATGCTGTCAAACACTGCCGGCTTGAGCTCGAACAAGGCAAAAACGCCCACAGCTAAAACTACCAATGCGATAATAACGATCGTCCAAATGCTTAGACGCTTTTTCGGCTCGGCGTCTTCGTCAAAATAGTCGGGTTGCTGTACAGCGTGCGGCGGAACAGCGACGGCTGCCGGGCCGGCCTGGACCGGCTGAGTGCCATTTTTCACGTGTTCAAACACCGGCTGCCTCGAATCGACCGATAGGGGCTGCCCAACTTTAAAAACTTCGACAGGCGTATAGCCATAAAATTCCGGATCTGCCGGGATCCGGTCGTTTGGTTTAAAAACAAGGTGGTCCGGTTCACCCTGGAATGAACCCAGGTCGGCGAATAAATACTTGCCTTTGGCCGCCTCTTCCCTTAATTTGGTGATGAATTTCTCTACAAAATATTGCGATGATGCCAGCGATATATTCTTTTTGTCGGCAACATATTTGGCAAATGTATCATCGTCCTTTGGCTGTGGAACAAACGTTACCTGGTGATAAGGCGGATAAAACCGGCCCTCCGCATCATTGTAAAATGCATTAATACGCGTACGCATAAAGTAGCCAAGTCCCGGCACGCTTACTTCGTCCTGTTGTCCTAAAAGTTCGCTTAAGTAATCGGCTAAATTCATCCTTGTTAAAAGTACAGTTTATTATAAAATATCAAAAGCCCATGGCTTGCCCTACCGGAATCTCCATGGGAAAAAGCAGCGGCGCACATGGCCCAGCGTCCTAAAACTTAAACCCAACGCCGCCAAATATATTAAATCCGTAATCAGGATAGTATAGCCAGCTTGCATTTGTTCCGTCGAGCAGGTTGTTTACATGTACAAATACCGACAGTCTTTTTGTAGCCTTGTATTCCACTTCACCGCTTAAATCGACAAATGAGCCGATAGTGGTGGATTTTCCGTCGGTGCCCGCTATCGAATATGGATCCAGCGCCGAGCCACGCACAAACATAATCCCTGTAACATTTACCTGGTTGCTGATATGAATAGTTGTGCCGCCAGTGAGCTTAAAGGACGGCAGGTTCCAGGGTTGGGCAACAGTAGCCATCTGGTATTGTTTAAATTCAGCACGCCCGAAAATGTCGAAATCGTCCGAT
Source organism: Bacteroidota bacterium (assembly GCA_013286235.1). Lineage (GTDB taxonomy): Bacteria > Bacteroidota > Bacteroidia > Sphingobacteriales > Sphingobacteriaceae > Mucilaginibacter. Next base: position 540 of record JABDGE010000035.1, on the reverse strand, counting down.
GCTTTGTAGTCAAGTTCGGTGGTCAGGCCGTTTACACGGGATTTCCCATCGTCATAGATCACCGTAAACCGGTTATATCCTTTTGCCAGGTCGAAATCGCTTACAAACAGCGGCATGTCGGATATCTCATCGCGGTAGAAAGTTGCTTTGAAGGCAAGGCCGGGAACAATGGTACCCTTCAGGCCGGCGGCAATATCCAAACGGTCGATTGAGTTTTTGATCGGAACATCCTGCCCCAGGTAGGGATTAATGTTAGAAAAATCAAGCAGCGAGGAGCGGTTTACATCGCCCTTTGCTTCGACAAATAACCTTACATATTGCGGAATAACCTGTAATTCGGCCTTTGCTGCCGGAAAAATGTAAAAGGCCGAAGTGTAACCGAATTGGTCGACGATGTTTACGCCAACGTCTATTTTATAACTATCACCCTGGAATTTAATGTATGGATTAGCCCTGATCAGGCTGTTATCGATATTATAAAGGCTGTCCTGTTGCGTGGCCACATCAACGGAAGCGCTCAAACCTGCATAAAAATGGTTG
>JABDGE010000034.1 GCA_013286235.1 Bacteroidota bacterium | reverse complement strand
TATCTCATCCAGCTTTTCTTCTTTCATAGCCGATCCGGTAAAGCGACAGTTTTTAACCTTATCGTTCGCAAAGCTGATCTTAACATTAAATCGTTGCTGCAGTTGGGTAGCGGCGTCGGCAAAAGTAATGTCGTTAAAATGAATATACCCGCTCTGCCAGGCAATCACTTTCGTTGCATCCACTGTTGCCTGCGTCTTCGTTTGGCTTGCAGTATTAAAGCTTACTTGCTGATTCGGCGTAATGATAGCCAGCAGTTGGCTTCCGTTCGCCACGCTCACCTTGCCCCGGGTTACGGTAACCACAACCGTGTGCAGCAATTTGTCCTCTTTTATATCAAATGCAGTGCCTAACACCGTAGTGATCACGCTGCCGGTATGGATAATAAATGGCCTTGCGGCATCATGCTTAATATCAAAATACGCTTCGCCCGACAGGTAGACCTCCCTTGTTTTACCATCAAATGCTTTCGGATATTTAAGGGTCGATAGTGAGTTCACCCAAATCTTGCTGCCATCGGCAAGCACAACCTGGTTCTTTTGATTGGCGGCAGCACTTAATGCCATCAGTTTAGGCGGTTCGGTGCGCAGCAAGTAAAGCCCGGCGAATAAGAGCAGGATTGCCGCTGCAGCACTTGCTATTGCTATGCGTAAATAAACAATCCGCGGCCGTAGCTTAACAATCCTTGCGCCCGGATCGACATCAGTCTTTACCGCTTCAAATACCTCGTTGAGCCACTGCTCCCGGGCGGGCTTATCCAATTGCTCCCATTCCGACGCCGGGTGTTCGTAGTGCTCCAGCCAGGCTTCAACCTTTTCGGTTTCGCCAGGCGAAGTCTCACCTTTTAAATAACGGTCAAAAAGTTCACCCATGTCAATCCGGCTCATAGCTGCTTAAAATTTGGAGGTTGTCGTTTATAGCAGTGAATAGTACTATTGGAAAAGTAAATTTAATGAAATAATTGTGAAAAACATCTTTTGATGTCGCCTTTTCACATGGTTTAATGTCGCTCAAACCGGCCTTAACTGTAGATAGCACGCTGGCTCTTTCCAAGAGAACGCAGAGAAAACTTGTTTTTTAGAATTCAGCGCTTTTCCCGCTCACCGTTTCCGGGAGCGAGGATACTCGCAAATCATTTTATAGTTAACCATATAACCCTTAAAGGAACTACCTTCGGCAAAGTTGGAAACAGCAAAACTTCTATAAAAAAGCACATGGGCTGTTTGCGAACTTATTCGCCCTCAACTTGTTTGTATAATTTCGAAACTTCGTCTATAACGACCTGTGGGTTTTTCTGCCAAACGTGGTGGTCGGCATTTTTCGCAACCACATAGCTATGGTTCGGCATGCTGCCTATTGCCTTACAGCAATCGATCCATTGCTCCTTTTCATTCTCATGTATAATGTCCATGATATTTTCGGCGCGGATCATTGTTAGGGGCGTTTTAGAAGTAAAAAACTTATCCTGCATGTAAACCGAATTTACCGGTAAGTTCATGATCGAATAATACCAACCTGGCTTATCTTTTTTAATCGATTCCAGTTCGTCTTTTGAAAGTGTCTTTATGAAGCCCTCGGTCCAGTCTTTCGTAAAAAAACAAGGCGTTACAATGTCTATGGCAACAACACCCTTTACTTTATTTATATTCCGGTAGGTAAATAAAGCAGCATAAAAACCGCCAAAGGAATGGCAGACAATAAATATCTTCTTAGCGTAGCCCAATTTATTCAATGCCAGTTCCAGGTCTTTTATTTCATTCAAAAGACCGATTCTATTAGGATCAAATCCACTTTTCCCGAGCCCTGCCCGGTCATAAGTGATCAGCGTTGCGCCGGTTGCTTTATAAATATCATTTAATATGGGTTGCCAAATACTACCCTCATCGCCATTGCCTGCTTCAAAGAGTATCGGTGTCCCAATACCATTAATGACATTGAAGTGCAGCTTATGCCCCCCGACGTCTACTAACGTGTCAATGGTTTGAGCTTTGGCAGGCTAAAAATAAGCACGCAAAAAAGTAACAAAGTCAATTGTTTCATCATTTTGTTATAATATGTGTGTCGTAATGCGGCGATGTCCGCACTGAGCCCTGCGAAAAGATGAAGCAAGCCGTGGCAGGTTGTTTTAAAATAGTTCCGAATCATGATCTGAGGCGTTTTTAACAAACCGGGCGAATTTAATGCCATTTTTTTAATAGGCGGCATATTAATACGTTACATAATATTCATTCCTTGAGTTGTGTCGGAAACGAACAGCAATTGTACGCTTCTACGTCACTATAAGTGTAGTGCCAAAAGCTACAAAAAGTGGTGCATCATAAGCTCATGAGTGACATGATGAACATCTTTTAATGTCGCTTTTTCACATCTTTTAATGTCGCTCAAAATGCTGGTTTATAGGCAAGAACGAACTTTTGCTATAAAACAACCACCAATTGTAACAATTATGTTGCAAGGTATTTTCTATGCATTTTCTCTTTTAGCGGGTCTTCGACAATTTTGATGGTATGCGGATTTTGAGGAAAAGCATTGTTAACAGACATAGGAACACGTTCCAGATAAATAGTAAAGTAACCCGATGGGCGTCAATGTTAGGTTTATAATTGTGTATAGCTTAGTGTTTTAATTCTATGGTTATGAGCTCCAAAAGAAGAGCCTGGAAAGCACCCCCCACTCACCGGGAGGTGCCACTATTAACTGATCTTCATTATTAACCGCCATGAAGATGCGGTAGGAACAATTGAGTATCTTATTGCCGAACTTCAGCTCCGGTTATCCGACCGCGATCAGCATATCGGTGTCGTCCAGCAAATCATGGTGTTTCCTAGCCAACTTTAGCTGAAAAGGAAACGACCATTTGGCTCTTTAAGATTTCATTCACTTCTCAAACTATCCACCGGGTTGCTGGTGGCCGCCTTGATGGATTGAATACTGATGGTGATAAATGCAATGAATATGGCCGTTAGCCCTGCTACGGCGATTATCCACCAGGATATATTGATGCGGTAGGCAAAATCCTGCAGCCATTTGTTCATGGCAAACCAGGCTATAGGCGAAGCAATAACGATAGCGATAAACACCAGTTTTATAAAATCCGTCGACAGCATACTAACAATACCTGATACGCTGGCACCTAACACTTTGCGGATGCCTATTTCCTTATTGCGCTGTTCAGCAGCGTAGGCGGCCAAACCAAACAATCCCAGGCAGGCGATCAAAATAGCCAGCGTGCTGAAGGCTATAAACAGCGTGCCGATCCGCTGTTCAGAACGGTAAGTGGCATCAAAATCCTGGTCCATAAACGAATACGTAAAAGGCTGGTTGGGCGCCAGGCTTTTCCACTTGCTTTCTACCTGCGACAGTAAATTGGGCAAGTTGGCGGTGCTCACCTTAACGCTGATCGCCCCTCTATTTTCCGCATTATATAAAACTGCGTTACCTATTTTGTCATGTAAGGAGCTAAAGTTAAAATCCTTCATCACGCCGATAATGTGATAAGGCTGCACGCCATAAGTATCGCGGTACACAATTTTACCTAATGGGTCTTTCACCGCAAGGCGCTTTGCAAAGGCTTCATTTACAATGATAGCTGATGAATCCGTTGCCATCTGGCTGGAGAAATTACGGCCCGCGACCAGCCTGATACCCATCGTGCTGATATAGTCTTCGTCCACCGGCCAGAATTGCGTCAACATATCATCTTTAAAATTAATAGGCAGGTGGGGGAATAAAGCAGTCAGGCTCCTGTCCTGGCCTGTCGGCAGGTAGCCGGTCATGGTGGTGCTGGTCACACCCGGGAATTGTTTTAGTTCCTGTTTTAAGAGTTTGGCGTTTGCGCCTAAATTATCTGCATTTTTGATCACTAAAACCTGGCTGCGGTTAAAGCCCAGGCTCTTACTATGGATATAGTTCAATTGGTTATAAATAACCAGCGTGCCGATAATCAGGAAGATGGATATGGAGAACTGGAATACCACTAAAAAGCTGCGCAGGAAACCACCTTTGAAACCAGCGGAGATTTTGCCTTTTAGCACATCAATTGGTTGAAATGCTGAAAGGAAAAAAGCCGGGTATGAACCTGCCAGCAAACCGATCACCAAAACGATGGCAAGCGATGAGGGTATTAACCAAATCATACCATGAAGGCTGAAAGCCAGCTGCTTATTCGCCACCTGGTTAAATAACGGCAATAACAGCCATACTAAAACAAGCGCTATGATGGTAGAGACTAAAGTAACCAGGAACGACTCGGTTAAAAATTGGGCGATCAAGTATTTTCGTGCTGAACCTAATACTTTGCGCACCCCCACTTCTTTCGCACGTTTTGAAGAGCGGGCGGTAGACAGGTTCATGAAATTGACACAGGCGATCAGTAAAATAAATACGGCGATAACCGAAAATATATAAACATATTCAATACTGCCGCCTTTACTCAGTTCGTACTGATTGGTTGAACGGAGGTGAATATCCAGCAATGGCGTTAAAACTACCCGTAAATAGTTATCGCCGGTGCTCCATAGTTTTGGGGGATAGTTTTTGATCACGATGCCGCTGATCTCTGCCTGTAGCGCCTTTACATTGGTGCCCGGCCTTAACACCACATAGGTATGAAAACCGCTAAAGCCCCAGTTGATCAGCTTGCTTTCGGGCAGGGATGAAAATGAAACAAAAAAATCATAGTTAAAATGCGATTGAGCCGGGATGTCTTTTAATACGCCGGTTACCTTATAAACGCCGGTGTCATTCAGTGTTAATGTCTGGCCTATAACGTCGGTCTTATTGAAGTATTTTTTTGCGGCGCTTTCGGTCAGTACAATGCTATGCGGCTCGGTTAAGGCATTCTGTGGGCTGCCCTCGATCATAGGCAATGTAAAAACATCGAAAATGTTCGATTCCGCAAAAACGATGTTGTTCTCCTGTATATCCTGATTGCCTTTTTTGATAAAATACTTTCGCGGAGAAAGGTAAAGCGATTCGGTAGGCAACAGCCTGGCGTATTTCTTAATAGCTGGTAACGTATTGATGCTGCCAGCCAACGGCGCTTCAGAAACAGCGGAGGAAAACTCGTTGCCATTGAACTTTATCTGTTCAGTGATGCGATATATATTGCCGGCGTTGACATTATAACGGTCGTAGCTTAATTCGTCGACCACGTAAAAAACAATGAGCAGGCAGGTGGCCAGGCCTGCTGATAAACCCAGTACATTAATTGCGGTAAAACCCCTGTTTTTTTTAAGGCTGCGGTAAGCGATCTTCAGGTAATTGCGTATCATAAAATTGCGTTTTAATTTTTCAGAAGCCCAATTTGTCGGGCTTTCCGGACGCAATATTACCGGCCGCATTCGTGGCAGAGTTGCCAACTTATCAATTGACAGTTCTTTTTTCAGGTTGTTTTTGTATTCCAAAGGGGTTTTGCTGGTCATCTCTTTGAAAACGCGATGAAAAGTTCGTTCAGAGTTGAACCCCGACTCGTAAGCAATACCCAGGAGCGTAAACCTGTTGTAAGCCGGGTCCTGCATTTTGCGGGCAACTTCACGAACCCGGAATGCGTTAATAAAATCACTGAAGTTCTTTTCCAGACCCGTATTAATAATCCGGGACAAGTCATGCGGGTGGATCGCCAGTTTCACGGCCAGCGTGGTCAATGTCAGTTCGGCATCCTCATAGAGACGGTTTGCCGCCACCGCCTCCCTTAGTCTCCGGCCTTTCTCCTTTGCATCCGACCTGTCAGTTATTGGCATTGCCAGCTGGACATCGTTATCCGGTTTTAGCACCGCTTCTCCGGTCATTCCAATCAGTACAAAAGCAACAGCCAACCAGAAAGTATCACTTAACAGTGTTAACACGCAAAGCAACCCGAGCAGAAGCAGCGCCCTGTCCAGCCGCCGGAAGGCAAACCGCGGCCGGTCCATTAGCACCGGCTGCAAACGATCATAAAAACGTTGTATCAACCGGTACGATAGGAGCAAATAAATAATAACCGAAAATAAAATCAGCGCTTGGGGAAGCCAGTAGCCTGCCAGCAAAATGCAAAAATGCAGCCCGTCTTTCCAACGCAGCAGCCGGTCTGGCCAGGTCATTTTGCGTACATAAAGATAAAGCAGCGGGCCAAACGCAAGTAACATTAACAAAGGCAGGCTGGCTACTGCCAGTACTGTCACGCAAAGGGCTAGGCTCAACAGCCGGTTGGCAGTTTGATCACCCTTCTTTGTGAGCCACAACAACAAGGCAAGTGTCAGCCCGGTAAACAGTGTTCCAACGCACAGCAGTTGATATGGAGCGATATAAAATAGTGTTGGGTTCAATCCGGTTTACCTTTTCAATCTTTGTTCCAAGATGATAAATAACTGGTAAACAACAAAATACAAGAGCCGTAAATTATTGAGTGTATTAGAACCGGACGGTACCTGTTCGTTTTTAGACCGCGTCTATTACGGTTATAAATGGCGTCAAACATACGCTGCTGTAAAAATTGAAGCTGTAACGACATGATTTATGAGCAGTCCTGCATAACAATCGTGTGCCTTTTGGGCGAATTATTATTATCAGACCCGACGCTATTTAGGCTATATTCCCGAGAGGTTAAACTTTTATAAAAGATCAACACCAAAATTGTCGAGGACCCATCAAAAACGAAAAATTACAGTTTTACGGAAAGACACTATCGGATTGAAATTCTATAAATAAAAAGCGTTATAAGCGACATTAAAAGGTGTGAAAAAGCGACATTATAAGATGTATTTCACAATAATGCAAGATTTCTCTTTCAATGGCACATTAGTCCCAATTTTGATGGCACACAAAGGGTCTAAGCAGTAATTCTGATAAACTTATTTATTGATGAATCTAAGTTAAGCTTAATTTTTCTCGTCGCGCTTTTGAAAAATTGCAATACATTCAACTAAGGCCCGAAAGTTTTTAAATTTTCTGTAACAGAATTTTTTGATTCCGGTCTTCAGTACTATAAAACAAAAAATAAATGTAACTATTCAGGTTTGAATTTACGCTAAAAAAATAAAAAATCGGGTTATCAACAAAAGATAGCTGGTATTTTAAAAATCCGGGGCTTATTCACAAAATCGGTTGGTAAAAGAGGTCTTTCCTGTTGATATGCTTTTGTTGTAAAACACGCTAATAAGAATGTTTATCCTGATTTTTACGCAAGCGTAAAAACAGATACATTGTCTACAGACGACACAATAAAAGCCCTTACGGAACTTAATGAAAAACAGGCTGGTCAAATATCTGCCTTACTATCCCACGTTGGTAATCTTGAAGCAATTATTGAGAAACAGGCGGGCCAAATATCAACGTTGACGTCTCGTGTGGATGATTTGGAGAAGGAATTGTCTGTTCATAAGAACCGGAAGAACAGCGGCAATTCCCATATACCACCTTCTACTGATTTGGGAAAGCCCAAACGCAATCAAAGTTTAAGGGAGAAAAGCGGTAAAAAGGCAGGCGGACAGCAAGGACATGAGGGATCGACTTTAACGTTTTGGGCTATGCCTGATGAAATCATTATCCATGTCCCACAATACTGCCATCATTGCGGTGATGATTTGACCCATGTACCTGCCATAGCATTAAGTAAACGTCAGGTAATAGATATTCCTAAACCTGCAGCTATTTGTACCGAGCATCAGATATTCTCAAAAACCTGTCCCTGCGGCCATATTGTCAAAGGTGAGTTTCCTGTAAATGTAAACGCTAATATTCAGTATGGAAGTCATATAGAAGCGTTAACTGCTTATCTGAATGTACGTCAATATATGCCATTTGGGCGAATACAAGAGTTTTACAGCAAGATATTGAACCTGGAAATAAGCCAGGGAGGGATTGTCGGCTTATTACAGCGCTTTACAGGAAAAGCTTTGCCGGTGTATCAGGAAATTAAAAATAGAATTGAAAAATCCACCTGCTTGGGAACCGATGAAACGGGTGCAAAAATAAATGGCAAAACCCATTGGTTCTGGACCTGGCAGAATGAAGCACTAACCTTTATCGTACAATCACAAAGCAGGGGATATAAAACCATCCAGGAAACATTCCCCGGTGGTTTGCCCGATGTGGTACTGGTACATGACCGTTGGGCTCCACACTTCAGATGTGAAGCTAACCATCATCAAATCTGCCTGGCACATTTGTTTAGGGACTTGAATTATATCGCTCAGGTACATGCGGGCGATTGGGCCGAATCTTTTAAATTATTACTCAAACGGGCAATTGCATTAAACAATGAAGCAGATTATGACGGGTTGTCGGACAGTGTGGCAAGAAGTGAATTAGAACATGATATTGCGGATTTACTCCGTCATAAATTGCCTGATAAGGACAAATTAGCTATCAGGCTGCAAAAAAAGCTGCGCAAGATCAGCCATAATATACTTTGTTTTTTACATTACAACGATGTCCCTTCGGACAACAATGGCTCCGAAAGAGCCATTAGAACTATCAAAGTCAAACAAAAAGTATCTGGAGGATTTCGATCTATTGCTGGTGCCGACGGCTTCGCCATTCTGCGGTCTGTTATTGATACAACTATAAAATCCCAAAATGATGTCTTTTATGCCCTTTCTTTAATCGCTAACTTTGGTACTGAATAGTTACAAATAAATAAGGAAGCCGCTTGGATATACTTTCGGATAATGCCTTAATGATGCAGGTGAAAGCCGGCGACCTGGAAAGGATGAGTTTGCTGTTTGAGCGGCACCATAGGGCTTTGTTTGGATTTTTGTTTCACCTGACGCAGCGGCGCGAGGCCAGCGAGGATATGGTGCAGACGGTATTTTACAGGATGCTGAAGTACCGCAACTCGTTTACGGAGAATAGCAATTTCAGCGGCTGGATGTACCATATAGCAAGGAATGTGCTGAAGGACCAGAAATTTGGTCTGGACAATAAATATGACCCGATAAGTGCGCATGAGGAAAAAATAGCGGGCTGCACTTTAACAGATGAAAGACTGGAGAAAAAGCAATCATGGCAACAATTATATGATGCGATGGATATGCTGAGCGAGGAGGACAGGGAAATTTTACTGCTGAACCGGATGAAGGAATTGAATTATCCCGAGATCAGCGAGATTATGGGGATCTCGCAAGGGGCAGCCAGGGTTCGGGTATCGAGAGCGGTAGGGGAACTGAAAAAGATCTTTATTAAAAAGGGAATAAAAAAACATAGCTGATGATGAAGTGCGAAGAATATAAGGAACATTTGGCAGACTGGCATATGGGCCGGTTGGAACCTGCTGATGCGGCAGAACTGGAGCAGCATTTGAATAGCTGTGGCGATTGCCGGGAAGCGTTAGCTGCTACCTCGTTCGTTTTAGATAGCATCAATAACTTGCAGTACCCTGAGCCGTCAGTTCAGGTGAAAGCTGATTTTAGGGCGATGCTGGATGATTTTAAAGCGGCAGAAAAGAAAAAAGTTAGCGCTGGCAGCATTTGGTCGTGGTTTTTGCAGCCGCGTTTGCCGCTGGCTTATGGCTTAATTATATTACTTTGTATCGGCGGGGCTTACCTGTTGGGGCATAGTAACAGGCAAGGACAGGAAGTGCAGGAACTGGACGCCCGGGTGCACGACCTGAAACAAACGATTATGCTGGCGATGCTCGATAATCCTCTGGCGTCGGAAAGGATCAAGGCAGTTAGTTACATGGGTGATCTGAAAAAGGTTGATAAGCGGGTAATATATGCTTTGCTTACAACGCTGAATAGCGACCCGAACGTGAATGTCAGGCTGAGTGCGCTGGAAGCGCTGGCCGCTTTGGGCAATCATCCGGAAGTAAGGACAGGTCTGATCAAAAGTATAACCACCCAGGATTCGCCGATCATCCAGTTAGCCATTGCGGATGTGATGCTGAAATTGCAGGAAAAGCGTTCGGTGGGTTCGTTTAAGGAACTGCTGAAACAAAAAGGGCTTGACGACGAGGTAAAGCTAAAGGTAAAAGAAACGATAACTAAACTCATTTAAGCTATATGAAGATAGGATGTTTGGCGCTGATCGCCCTTTTGAGTTGTTCCCGCCTCGTGGCGCAGGGTGACCGGGCTTTGGTGGTTCATTTGAGCCAGCCGGGCGAGACGTTTACCTTAAATGTGGATATCGGCCGGGCAGCGATCAACGTGACCGGTTATGACGGTAAGGATGTGGTGATTAATGTGGAAACCGACGAAAAGAAGGGCACGGAAAGCATGGATGTGACTGCACATGAACAGAATAACGAAGTAACGGTAGAGGCGCCGGCCAGAAAAGCCGTCAGGCTGAACATTATGGTGCCGGAGACTTCGGGTATTTTCAAACTGAGTTCTATCAATGGCGGAACCATTATGGTGAGCGATGTAACCGGCAACCTGGAGTTGCAGAATAAAAGCGGCGGCATCAGTGCTTTAAATATATCCGGTTCAGTCATTGCCAGTACGCTAAGCGGGCGGATCAATGTATCTTTTAAAAAGGTCGATCCCGGAGCACCAATGGCTTTTAGTACCGTCAGCGGTGGTATTAATGTCAGCTTCCCTGCAGACCTTAAAGCCAATTTGAAGATCAAATCTGACCTCGGAAAAGTATACAGTGATTTCGACCTGGTGGGGGATGCGGCGCACCCAAAAGCCGTCAGGGACGAAAAGGACGGTGTTTACCATTTATCCATTGACGACTGGATCTACGGACGCGTCGGCGGCGGCGGGCCGGAGTTTCTGATTAAGAACACGAACGGTAATATACATATCTACAAAACGAAATAATCTTATAGATCATGAAAACTATTTTTGCGGTTTTAAACACTGCCTGGCTATGTCTTTGCTTAAATTTTGCCGGTGCTCAGATCGCCGGGCCAGTAATTGATAATACCCAGAAGACCGTCGGGGCCGGGCAACAGCAGCTATTCAAATACAGCCCAAAACAACTACAGGAGGATTACTCCATATTCAGAAAAGCTTTAGAAACAACTTATCCAAGTTTGTACCGGTTTACGGACAGCTTAATTATGACCAAATATTTAGACGACAATTTTAAATTATTAAATCAGCCTGAGTCAGAAATAGAATTTTACAGACTCATCGCAACTACCTGTGCAAAAATTAACGACGAGCACCTGATCCCAATGCCATCGAAAGACTATTACCGGTCATTAAAAAACACACATCATTATTTCCCTTTTTCTTTAAAAATTATTGACAGAAGATTTTACGTGCTCAAAACGGAGCAATCCAACAATGCTATTCCTGTCGGCTCTGAAATCATTTCTATTAACGGTAGATCTGTTGAAGAAATTTTAAATATCCTATTGCCCACCATCCCCTCTGACGGGTACATTCAAACCTTTAATATCCGTCACCTGGAAGATTACAGTATGACTGAAGAAGATAACCTTTTTGATCTGAATTATCCAATTTTTATAGAAAATACAGCCACTTACAGAATAGAATTTATAGACAAGGGCGATAAATCGACAAAGAAAATAGCAACGATTGCCGGCCTTGATTTTAAATCGTATAAGAACTTTTTCTATGGCAGAAATAAACTGGAGGCGCCATTAGCATTTAAATACCTTAAAAAAGACGTCGCCTATTTACGTGTCGCGTCCTTTCTGCAATGGCATAGAGATCGCTTCAAGCAAAACTTTTATACTTTATACGACAGTATTTTTAGAGAACTAAAGGTCAGGCATACTAAAAATTTAATCCTCGATTTAAGAAATAACGAAGGTGGGGATGAAACGGGCGAAAAACTGCTCACCTACCTGTTGACAAAGCCGTATAAACTTTATGAATCTGCCGAACTCAAATTTGTAGGGTATCCGGCTGTGGTTGATTACCTGGAAAACCGCAATGAAGATGTGTTTTTCCCAGATTCGCTGGTTGACCGGACAAATAACGGGTTGTACGCGTTTAAAAAAGCATATATGCCGCTGCCTGGTGGCGAGCAGCAACCGGATGGCAATCATTACAAAGGGAATCTGTATGTGCTGATCAATGGCGCATCAGGCTCTATGGCATCGGTAGTTGCCAGCTTTTTGAAAGGAAACGGACGGGGTGTATTTATTGGCGAGGAAAGCGGCGGAGCAATGGAGGGCGCCACTGCATTTTACGGGGCCGCCTTAGTTTTACCCAATTCTAAAATAAGGATTCACTTAGGTTTGTTAAAAACAACGAGGGCCGTTGTTTTTAACAAAGGGAGGGGCGTAATTCCAGACTATGATGTAACTCCTAAAATTGATGATATATTAAAAGGTGCCGACACTGAATTAAATTTCACACTTGGTTTGATTTCATCAAAGAAATGAAGGTAACGCGACCGACACTGAGACTGGCGCGAATGAAATGAATGGAACATGGTCCGGGAGAAATCATTTGTGCCATCATAAGCGGAAACGGCTTTAGCCCTCATGAGAAGCCTTCAAAAAACAAATAATAACCCGAATAATAATGTGCAATTGAAAGAAGAAAATCACAAACAAATTGTGGTTTTTGTCATTCTTCTCGTCTGATCATACACATTTTTCACATCTGGTCATAACACGTTGCGCGATACGAACCAGGTCGATCGTCTTTCTTATAGCATTGTTTTCTTGCTGAACGTCTTTTTAATAAAGACGATCTTAATTACGAATAGGCGTATTTTGAAAAAAACGTTCTGTCAACAGAGCGTTTTTTAAATATTTTGTTATCTTTGGATTACATATTATGGTAACATGGATAAGTTAAACGAAAAATCCGCCATATTGGTCAGTCAGCAATCATTAGCATTTGAAAGGTACCTTTCAAAGCAGATCAACTGGAAAAACAGGCTGATCTGCATACTTGGGGCCAGGGGTACCGGAAAAACCACGCTGCTATTGCAAAGGTTGAAAATAATGGCTTCGCCGGCCAGCGAATCCTTGTACATCAGCCTTGACGACATTTATTTCTCCACACACAGCTTGATAGAAACAGCCGAAACATTCAGGCAACAAGGCGGCAAGTACCTTTTCATCGATGAGGTGCATAAATATCCGGGATGGGCCAGGGAAATAAAAAACATCCATGATTTTTATAGAGACCTTAACATTATACTTACAGGGTCGTCGATCATTGAAATGCTGGGGCTTGAAGTCGACCTAAGCCGAAGGGCCAGGGTTTATGAGCTCAATGGATTATCGTTCAGGGAATTCCTGGCTTACAATCAAAACGTCGTTCATCCGGTTGTTAAACTGGATGACGCTTTAAAACGCCATACGGGGATTGCGGCTGATCTCAATCAAATTAAACCAGTCAAAGCTTTTAAAGAATATCTTAATTTCGGCTATTACCCATTTTTCAAAGAAGATCCTGAGAGTTATTTCATACAGCTAACACAAGTCGTTAACCTTGTTATTGGATATGATCTCGCTTTTATACAAAGTATTGATAAGCACCAGGTCAGAAAAATATACCAGCTATTGGGTATTTTAGCCGCACAAGTGCCTTTCAAGCCCAATATTACCAGCCTGGCACATACGCTGGAAATGGGCCGGGGTACGTTGATCCAGTGCCTCCACTATCTTGAAAAAGCCAAGCTGATCCAGCAGGTTTATTTAGAAGGCAAAGGGATGGGCCCATTAGAAAAACCGTCTAAATTATTACTGGACAATCCCAATTTGTTTGATGCCCTTTCGTCTAATCCAGCAAACGAAGGCAGCAGAAGGGAGTGTTTTTTTGTAAATCAATTGAGAAATACCGGGCATGCTGTAAGCCTGGCCAAAGCGGGTGATTTTATAATTGACGGAAAATATATATTTGAGGTAGGCGGCGCAAAAAAGAAGTATGACCAAATCGCAGGTCTTCCAAACGCCTACATAGCCGCTGACGATCTGGAGATCGGCACAGGAAACAGGATTCCATTATGGATACTTGGCTTATTGTACTAATGGTTTATAAGTTAGGGGCTGGCTGATTTTCAGCCAGTTTTGACAATCAGCGGCGTATGATAGGATATAAGTGTGAAAAGTGCGCCATCATAAAGAGCAAAATCACATAAATTTAGATAGCGAAGATGTTGTTAATTCATCCTTTGTAACTTAGCGTATTAATTAAGGCATAGATAATGGACCATTCCGCCATAGCAGACCCTTTATTCCTCCAGGCCGTACAAGCGATAGACTCCGGCAATATTCCTGAATTGGAGGATTTGATCGCCAATCACCAAAGTTTAATTACGGACAGGTTACCGACCAACAGCGAAGGCTATTTCAAAGACCCTTACCTGCTTTGGTTTGTGGCCGATAATCCGATCCGGACAGAAAAGCTGCCCGCGAATATTGTGCATGTAACCGACTTTTTGGTACATGCCGTAAAAAGCAAAGCGCCCAATACCTCGCAACAGCAAATTGACTATACCCTTGGCCTGGTGGCCACCGGACGTATACCGCGCGAATGCGGCGTACAGTTGGTAATGATGGATCTGCTCATAGATGCGGGCGCCATTCCCTGCAGCCCAATCGGGGCGTTGGCGAACGGTAACGTAGATGCTGCACGCCATTTGATACTTCGTGGCGCTGAACTCACACTTGGAGCGGCCGTTTGCCTTGACATGGAAGCCGATATTGATCGACTGGCGCCGGTAGCAACCACTGGCGAAAAGCTAACTGCCCTTACCGCAGCGGCATTTTATGGGAAAACGGCTATGGTTAAACACTTGCTGGCAATGGGGATCGGTCCAAATGGTTACCCGGAGGCCGATAGCGGCTTCCATAGCCATGGTACGCCCTTGCACCAGGCAGTAGCCTCCGGTTCGCTTGATACGGTGAAACTATTGGTTGAAGCAGGCGCCAGGCTGGATGCCAGGGATAATATCTACCAGGGAACGCCGGTTGGATGGGCCGATTATTTGCAAAGGGACGAGGATCAAGAGGCTATCAAAACAAATTTCGCCCGGATTGAAGCTTATCTGCGTGACGCGGAACGATCAAACCAGGATTGATTGGAATACGTTATCGAGAACCCGCTTTTTTACCTTTTTCTTCCATTTTCGATTCAAGACCGTTCCCGATAGCTATCGGGATTCGACTCAAGGCTGCCGGTAAATACGCACTCAAAGGCCGGGCTTACTTACACTTCAACCGGCAGTTCAACAAAAAACGTGGCGCCTTTCCCCTTGACGCTCTCAAACCAAATTTTTCCTCCATGGGCTTCCACAATCTGTTTCGAAATGGCCAGGCCCAACCCAAAAGGCTGCTCACCTGCCGTACCCGGTCTTTTGGCTTCGGTAAACAGGTCAAATATTTTGTTCTGCATTTCGGCCGGGATGCCGATTCCATTGTCTTTTATTGCAATCAATACTCTGTGGGCATCATGTTCCATTTTAACATCGATAACCCCACCCTTCGGACTGAACTTAATGGCATTTGCAAGCAGGTTACTGATCACCCTCCACAGCTTTTCCCGGCTCGCCGGCAAAATAAACGTTTCAGTGTGCAGGTTGATCTGCTGGTCTTTTGCTTCCGCTTTGTTCAGTAAAAGCGAAACACAATACTGTAGCATCTCGCCAATATCGATCGGCTCTTTTTGCAACGCTTCAGTTTTGAACTGAACCTGGAGCAGGTCGCTCACCAACTCAAGCGAGTTTTGGCTCGACGATTTGATCAGGTCCAGCGCCACCCGGTCATCTTCCGACCGTCCATCTTCCTCGAGCATCATCGACGCGACGGAATAGATGCCACCTATCGGGTTCCGCAAATCGTGGGCAGCAATTTTCATCATTCGGGTATTATCGGCCTGGCTTTGTTCAAGTGCGCCGAGGGCTCTTGTCATCTGTTCGTTCCGGTCCGTAACTTGTCCGTTCAACTGTTTTATCCGCTTTAAATTGTGCCTGATCACGATGATGATGGATGTAGCAAGTAACACCGCAATTGCAGCTACAAAAAGCAATGCAGTCTCGTAGTTCGACCGTACTTGCAGCGATTTTACCTGTTGATCTTTCAGCGCATAGTCAAGGTAGTCGATGCCCGAACCGTTTTCAAGTTTTTCCTGGTCATCGTATAGCTTCACCAGCTGCCTGCTGTAGCCTGATGCTGCAAGGCTGTCGCCCCTGGCGGTATAAAAATCAAATAATTTCCTCGCCATCATTTGGCTGTAAATCAGGAAACCGTTTTTTACGGCAATTGCCAATCCCTGCCTGTAATAGCCCGCCGCCTTTCCAGCATCGGATGCCGATAACTGGTCGCCCATATCGATAACAATGTCCATACTCTCATAATAGAGTTTTCTGTTGGTGGCCGCCGTTATAGCCTGGTCAAGTAAAGCTAAGCCCTTTGCACGGTTGCCGTGGGCAATCATGTCGTCGGCCACAAGCTGGTCAATACCTACGAGGGTGCGCTCATCTTTATATTTAGTAGCTATTCCCTTTGCTTTTTTGATATAGTAGTCCATCGAATCACGGGCAAACTGCGCCGGGTATTCCAGCAGGTAATCATAAATAGCCAGCGACATGATCGAATCTTTGCGAAGCTTGCTGCCGATACCAAGCGCCATCCGGAAGTGCTGGATGCCACGCTGGTTCTTGCCCAGCTCCTTATACAACATCGCTATGTCCATCAGTGCCTCCACGCAATCCGCCGAATCGTGCAATGCCTTGTAGCCGTCATAGGCTTCGTCGTAATAACGGAGCGCCAGCTGCAGGTTGCCTTTAATGTCAAACACCACGCCCAGGTTGTTCAGGGCATCAGTCCGGCCCTTGTCATAATCAAGGCGGTCGGCAATTTTTCTTGCCCGGCTGGTGTAATAAAAGGTACTGTCTACACTTTTTTCATACAGCAGCATAGCCATGCGGTTCAGGGCATCCACGTAACGCGAGCTGTCTTTGATATGGCTAAGCGAGGCCTGGATACCCGCTAACTCCGACGATTGCCCATAGCAAACGACTTGCGACAGTAAAAACATTAGAAAAAATAGGGACCGTTTAATCATAAATATCCGTCGGGCGCCAGGCGAAAATATATAACAACCTAATTATAGGTAAAATTTTCCGAAATCCAATGGTTTAACGACCGGATTTGGTTTTGGTTACTAATGTTACCAATAATATTACAAACCTTCAGTTTTGGTGGATTGATCGGCGCTTGTAAAACAAAAAAAAATAAAAGTAAAAGTGTAAGCTTACTGTCTATACGGAAAGCAGCCCAGCTCAAAGTGAAACATTATACCGATTGATAAGTTTATCAAACAAAAAACAATCACACTAATCAATTGGATTTTCGGGTATTTGGATATGGCGTTAGGAATAAGAAATAATAGAATCGACACGCCGCCGCCCAACGGTGGTAAAAAAATATTGTAAAACACTCCAAGTTCATTATGATCCCAGTTAACTGCTAACGCGAGAATACAGGAAACCATAACGCTCGTGAAAATAAGACCGATACCCCAACGCGTACTTCTTCGTTTCATTTCTTAAACAACATCTTTTATAGTCAATTTTCTAAAATAACCACCAGGCCGCAAAGGCAAAAGCGGTGATGCCATTCAAATTCTGCCGCAGGTGTTTTAATGCCGATGAAAGTTGATTTTTAACGGTCTGTTCGGATAAGTTGAGTTTTTCGGCGATCTCGCGGTTACTAAAGCCTCCTTCGCGGCTCAGTTTATAGATCTCCTTTACCCTGGGTGATAATTGATCAAGTGAACGATCGATGCTTTGTTGTAATTCTTTCAGTTCAAGTTGCTGGTCGGGATAGCGCTCGTAAAGCTCCCCAAACGACTGTGCCGCCGATGCATATTCCTCGCGGGTGATGTTCTTCCTGATCTTATCCACCACCTTATGCCTTACCACGGCATACAAGTACGACTGCAAATTCGAGGTGATATAAACCTGTGCGCGGTTTTCCCAAAGCTTCACAAAAACATCATGGAGTATATCCCGTGCGTCGTCCAGGCTGTATAGTTTCGATCCCGCAAACCCCGCCAGCTTTTCCGCGTAACGCCGGTAGATTTCGGCAAAAGCCTGCTCATCACCATTTTTTAGCAAGGTAACCAGGGCTTCATCGCTCAACTTGTGACAGGCCGTCATCACAGTATATAATTGATTGTCGAATGTAACAACAATTAAACGCAGGCGCAACTATTATAAGGGCCTTCCAATTTGACTAAACAACAATAACCCCCTTTTTTCCTCTGCGAACTCGCTGCCTCCTCTGCGAATCTCTGTGGTTAAAAACAAAAGCAATCAGCTTCTCTTCTCCACCCTATCATAAAACCCGCCAAACGTATTCATCTTAATACCGTCCTCCTTAAAAAAATCACCCGGAAAACCCAATTCAATGGCGCTCGCCCCGTTCAACTTTTCCAGGTGCGCATCACTCAGCTCAACGCCGACAGTTCTCAGGTTATCTCCCAACTGCTCAACCTTCGTAGCGCCGACAATGGGTATCGAAGAAAACCCCTGCTGCATGGTCCATTTCAAGGCCACGTTCCCTGGCGAAACGCCAAGTTCAGCAGCAATGTCCACCACGGCCTTGGTTACCGCTTCACTTTGCTCATTGCGGCGTTTGCTTTCGGGCTTTATCCGCCCCGACTCACCGCGCAGGTATTTACCCGTAAGCACACCGCCCCCAAGCGGCGCCCAGGGCGTCACCGTCATGCCGAAATGCTTTGCCATAGGGATCAGCTCCCGCTCGGGTGTGCGGGCTATCAGGCTGTATTCCACCTGCAGGGCGACAAACTGGCTCCAGCCCATCAGTTCAGCCATGGTATTGCCTTTCGCCACCATCCATGCAGCCGTATCGCTGATAGCCGCATAGTTGATCTTTCCCTGGCGTACCAGGTCATCCATCCCGCGCAATACTTCGTCCATCGGCGTCAGGTCGTCCCAGATGTGCAGGTAAAGGATATCGATAAACTCAGTTTTTAGCTTTTTCAGGCTTGCCTCCACGCTGCGCATCATATTTTTGCGGTTATTGCCCGATGCGTTCGGATTGGTAAAATTATCCTTCAGTGAATACTTCGTCGCTACCACAAAATAATCCCGGTCGTGGTTGCCGAGGTATTCGCCGATGATCTTCTCGCTGGTACCAACCTTATACATATTGGCCGTATCGATAAAATTACCACCTGCTTCCGCAAAGGCGTCCATTATGGCAAAGCTGGTCTCCTTGTCAGCGCCCCAGCCCGCTTCAGTACCAAAACCCATGGTGCCCAGGCACAATTCTGAAACTTTAAGGCCTGAACGACCAAGTAATTTGTATTTCATTATGCAGGTGATTTAAAAATCAAGTTTAAGAATTTATCCGCTAAGCAAACTAAAAATCACAACCAAATTTAACAAGCGCTTATTTAAAGGCTAAAAGAACACCGGAACTATACAGCCCTAAACCCCTGCGCAACCCCTGCTTTGCCGGCTGGACTTGTTTGTCGGGGGGCGGTGGTCGCCCCAAACAATCTGAACCATTCACTTGTAGTAATAAAAAAGCAAATGCTATCATGAAGGTCGTCAACATCCATAGAAACCTAACCCCTACGGAGTTAATCACGCTCCTCGATCAAAAGCTCGACCCGCTTTTTGAAGCCCGGCGGCAAACCAAAATTCACTTCAACAACCAAATAACAGGTGGCGCCGTTGAAATTTACCTGGCTGAATTGTATGAGGGATTTCTATTCCGGATTGAAATAATGGGAGAGGAACTGCATATCACCCGTTCCGAGCATTATGTGGATGATGTAAACTCACTTACCATCGAATCCATCCTCAACGAAATTTTTGAAGATCTGGCCCGCGACGGCAAGGTAACGCTTGTTTTGGAAGGATAGTTTTTGTTTGAGCTGAAAGGTGAAGGGCAGATGTGCAGATGTGCAGATGTGAAACATGAAACTCTTTCTATCCACTTTCCGACGTCCGGACTTCCGGACTTTCTGACTTTCGGACTTTTTCATTAGCTTTAAGCAGAAAAATCTGCATATGCTACACCGCTACCTTATTTTAGTGTTATTAATTGCCGCATTTTCAGCAAAGGCACAAAAACCCGTTCCTGTTAAAGGCGAACCGGTTATTGTAAACAGGGACACGCTTTTTAAGTTGTATGCTGACCAGGGATTGCTTAGCGCCAAAGAGCGGGCTTCTCTGGTAAGTAAACGACTCAGTACTATTGTTAGCCGCCTTGATTTTGATCCCGATTCGTTGATCTTAAAAAATGACACCGCTATTTCAGTAATTATTTATAAGTCTCAACTGATTTTAGCCATCAGTAATAAGGATGCGTCGTTTTCGGAATTAGACAGGCCCCAGCTTGCTGCAAGCTATCTTGTCATTCTCAAAAAAAAATCGACCGGCAGCCTTCAAAATTACAGTTTCAAAGCTATAGCCAGGGGTGTGCTCGAAGCTATCTCCGTTATTGCAGGATTGCTGTTGTTAATATGGGCCGTAAACCGGACCTTCAAATGGATCAATCGTAAATCATTAACATGGTGGGAGAGCCGTATTGCAAAATTAGGCAAAAAAGGGGCTCCGGTTGGTTATGCCGTTCATTTATTACCTGTACTTACAAATTTGCTCAGGGTTGCAAGATTATTGATCATCATATTGTTGGTATACCTGGCATTACCTATCGCATTCTTAATTTTCCCCTGGACAAAACCTATCGCCACCGAGCTATTGAGTTATGTCATCAATCCGGTTGAACGTATCCTGCTTGCCCTGATACATTATATACCTAACCTGCTAACCATAGCAGTGATTTACATAGTGACGAGGTATATTGTCAAACTGGTTAAGTTTGTGGCGAGGGAGATTGAAAACGGCGATTTTGTTGTAAAAAACTTTTATCCTGAGTGGGCCTTCCCAACTTATAATATCATCAGGATATTGCTCTACACTTTTATGTTTGTAGTGATCTTCCCTTATTTGCCGGGCTCTGATTCGAGGGTATTCCAGGGAGTTACCTTATTTTTTGGCGTTCTTTTTTCCTTCGGATCATCATCGGCTATTTCAAATATTGTTGCCGGAATTGTGTTAACCTATATGCGGCCATTCAAAATCGGCGACAGGGTGAGGGTTGGCGAAATACTTGGCGATGTGATTGAGAAAAATTTATTGATCACCCGCATACGTACCTCAAAAAACGAGGATATTACTGTCCCTAATTCCTCGATATTGAGCGGGGCGACTACCAATTACTCATCATCATCAAAAAAACTTGGTTTGATTTTGAACACCAGTATCGCTATTGGGTATGATACCTCCTGGCCTGTTGTCTATAAGTTACTAATTGATGCCGCACTGGCTACGGAAGGTATCAATGCCCGGCCTGAACCTTTTGTTCTGCAAATTTCGCTCAATGAATTCCATGTCACCTACCAATTAAACGCCTACACATCCCTGCCCAATAAAATGTCGACCTTATATTCAAGGCTGCATCAAAATATACAGGATAAATTTAATGAGGCCGGGGTGGAGATCATGTCACCGCATTTCAACTCGCTTCGAGACGGAAACGCGATCAGTATCCCTGGAGATTATAAGGGGGCGGGAAAGTGAGTGGGCAGTGGTGAGTGGGCAGTGAGTAGTGCACTGCGGAAGGTGAAAGGGGAAGAATGTGCCGATGTGCAGATGTGGGGATGTTGCTATTACCGACTTCCGGTCTTTCGGACTTCTCCTTCTATATTAACTTGAGTTATTTTCTACAGAAACGTCAGTCGCAGCTTCTTTCGGACTTTCGGACTTTACTGACTTCCGGACTAATCTCCAATCACTAACCTCTGATCACTAATCAACCATTAATCCAGCTAAACTTATAATCCAGCATAGGATTCTTCATCCGTTCAGCCACCCGCAGCAGGCGCGAAGGCAGGTTCACCAGGTAATCCCGTGCTTTTTCGCCGGTTTCGCTCAGTTCACAGGCGCTTTCAATATGCCAATCGGCCAAAAGCTCTTTCAATATATCTACGTAGTCAACGGCGGTATAAATACCCAGCCTTTGCGCGGCATCGGTAAAATGCCCAAAGGTTTGGCCAAGCTTTAAACCAACCTCGCGTAAAAAATGCGCAGGCATCACTATCTTTTTGCGCATCATATCTTCAAAAGCCAGCATGGCCTCGTTTGCATCAACCTCAAATATCTTCTCGATAAAATATTTATAAGCTTTGGCGTGCCTTGCCTCGTCGCCGGCTATTACGCCGCACATTTTCGACAATAGCGAGTCGCCGTCGCGCTTGGCCTGCGATGCTACTCTTCGGTGGGATATGTTGGTGGCCAGTTCCTGGAAAGAAGTGTATATAAAATTACGGTATGGATCGCGGCCGGTGCCAATGTCAAACCCGTCCGAGATGAGGTACTGGGTGGATACTTCCATCATGCGCATATTTACGCGGCCCGACAGGTACAGGTATTTATTCAGCAGGTCGCCGTGCCGGTTCTCTTCGCCGGTCCAGTGCCTGGTCCATTGCATCCAGCCGCCGGCCTCATCCTGCGATACCCCCTGGACCATGGTCAGCCACGATTCATAAGTCGGCAATGCCTCCTCGGTGATGGTATCCCCTACCAAAACGGCGATCAGATCATATGATAAACCTTCAGCGCTTTCCTGCAATTCTTTTATTTCGTTGAAGAAAGTGTCGCGGGATGAATCAGGCAGAAAATCAGACGGTTGCCAGATGGTGTCGATGGGTTTCAAATATTCATTCTTTTTTTCAAGCATGAATTTTTCGATGTGCAGCATCACCTCCCGCCGCTTTTCTTCAAAAAATAACATATCATCTAATAAGGGCACTAAGGTAGTGAATAATAATTACATTAGTTTCGCTCATTTTGGCTCTGTAAATCCAATGGCATCCTTCATGCAATCCGGCAGGTTTTCGATCGAAGGCGCGCCATTAAAAATTGAAAAATTGCCGCTGTATTCCCAAAGGATGCCCGGTATTTCCAATGCCTTCAATGCGTCCCTCACCGTTTTAATGTACCGGCACCGGCTGTCGGGATCGGCGTATTTATTATACACGCCATATTCCCCGCATAGCAGCGGCACATCGTATTTTAAACCCCAGTTTTTTACTATCTGCAGTTTGTCCCTGACAGATTGTTCATTACCATCAATTGGGTATTCCTTGTAATTTTTCTCTCCATCGGTATTTTTTGCCTTAGGGTTAATAATTGGAAATTTTTCCGCACTATAAGGAAATGGTACCCCAACGGTCGATTCCTGGTCGCCAACCCATTCGGCGCCCTGGTGCGTAAACAAAAACGGCTCGTAAAAGTGAAAAGTGTAAATAATGTTCTCGTCGGCCAGGCGAACAAAACGGCTCAATTCATAAATGCTGTTGTAATTTGATGCCCCTACAATCAGAGTCCGGTCAGCGTCCAGTTTCCTTATCGCGGCGACAATATTATAAGCAGCGTCCTTCCATATTTGCGGTTCCATGTGCGGCGGCTCGTTGTAAATTTCAAACAATAACTCATCCCTGCTAACCCTTTTATAGCGCTTTGTGAGCTTAATCCAGGTGTTTATAGCCCTTTTTGTCTCCAAAAGAAAGTTTTTTTCATTAAAATCGCCATAATGGTAATCTATTATCAATTTAAACCCGTATAAGCCACACTGTTTAAGAATACTATCAATATGGGTAAATATTTGCTCATCCGCCATACGCTCATTTTCATAGTATTCAAACGCAACCGGCAGCCGTATGCTTTTAAAACCCATTCGCTTTAGTAAAACAAAATCAGCACTTTTTAAGTTATTTTCAGCAAGGGCGTCCTTATTCCAGGTCTGCTCAAGCCAGGAAACACTTATGCCCTTATCCAGGCTTTTGGCCCGTTTAAAGGCCAGCAGGCGGGCCGCCGGGATTGTTGGATTGCTTTTTGCTATAAATGCATGCATTGCGGCATGCAATATCACAATTACGCCCGCAATAAGTACTTTGATGGGTTTACTAATGCGCAGTGTGTGTCCCCTATGTTTATATGTGCATAAGTATGTGCGGGCGATTTTTTGATTTTTCATTTACTTTATGCGAATTAGTTTCAGATAACTATAATATTATCATAATTAAGAAAACTGAATAATGTTTGTTCAACTAACAAAACAAGAGTTTTTAAAAGAGGTCGACAAAAGAGCCTGGTACCAGACTAATAACATTATCTGGACGATAATATTTATTTATCCGTTATTCAGCATCGTTGATTTTATATTTGCCAATTCCATCTGGCTGGAGTTTTTTATCATTCGGATCATCACCGACCTGGTTATCCTGGGCTTTTACAGCTTTTTCCAGCGTAAGCAGCGTAATTTCACGATATTACTTCATATCACACTGTTCATACTCTCGGCTACATCAGCCTTATTGTGCAATATTGTCGATCTGCAGGTATTGAATATTTATTACCTCTTATTTTCCGCAATATTCCTCTTCTTTAACTTGCAGGTATTTTGGGAAGCCGCAAATTCAGTTATCCAGGCTTTCCTGGCGCTCGTCATGCTGGCCATATGCTTCAGCCTCTTCAGTCAATACACTTTAGACCTCGTCATTACAAACGGCGCCTCTTTGTTTTTCATTATAGCCATCATTTCATGCCTTGTGCCGGGTTTCCGTTATAAGGTCATTGCACGCGACATACGCTCACAATTGCTGATCGGCAAGTCAAATGACCAGTTAAAAGACCAGTTTAGCGATATCAACCAAAAAAATACCATCATCGATAACCAGTATGAGCAGTTGCGCAGGATGGATGCACAAAAAAATAATTTCATCAATATCGCAGGCCACGACCTCAAAAACCTGGTGGGTTCCATCATCATGAGTAATAACCTGCTGAAAGATGAAGAATACCGCCTGAGCGAGGAACAGAAGGAACTTTCCGGCTATATAACTGAATCAGCCGAAAAGATGCAATACCTGCTCAACAAGCTCATGGATGTAAAAGAAATCGAAACTACGCAGGAAGTTCAGTTCAACAAAGAAGTATTCGACATCAATACCGAGGTGACGCATGTTTTCAGGGGCCTGGTTGATACCGCCTCCTTAAAAAACATCACCCTTATCGATAATATTTCCCGGCATCCGATGGAAGTAAACCTCGATCGCGTATTCGCCGGCCAGGTGTTTCAAAACCTGTTATCCAACGCCATAAAATTTTCACAAACCAACAACAGCATTCGCGTAGTAACCAGCCAGCAGGGCTACAGGTTTGTGTTTGAGATAATAGATGAAGGTATTCCGATCGGGCGTTACGAGCTCGATTCAATGTTCAGCAAGTTAAAAACCCTTAACGAAGCAGCAAGCCATGTAGAGAACAGGCTTGGGCTGGGGCTTTCAATTGCTAAACTAATGACCCAGGAACTGGGCGGCGAATTATCGTACCGCAGCGACGATAACGGGAACTATTTTAGAGTAGAATTTCAAACAATAAACTAATATTGACAACCAATGAATAAATTTTTAACCTTATTAGCCCTTGTGTTTCTTTTAAGTAAGGCATCATTGGCTCAAACGACGGAGTCCTTTAAATCATTAGGACACGAAGACGCAGCCATCTACGGGATGAGTGGCGCCTATTCATGGTATGTTCCGATCTCGCCTTTGGTGGAGCTCGAGGGCAGCAAGCTGGTGCTTTACTTTGAACCTTCACAGGCTCTAATAAAGGAACACTCCTTTATCAACGTGATCCTGAATGACAGGCCCGCCTACAGCTCACGACTGTCGCAGGACTCCATTCAAAAGGTCACCATCAACCTTACCCGGCAGGATATGTCTTCGGGCAGGTTTTTGAAGATACAGGTAAAAACTTTATTGACTGTTACCGACGATATTTGTCGCGACCTGGATAACCCGGCCATGTGGTTGAAAGTAAAAAGCAATTCCTACGTGTGGCTGCTAAAAAACAAGAATGCTGGCCTGGCCGACATCAATATCAGCAACTGTTTCGAAACAAAAACTGCGATCGTTTACCCGGCCGATCCCTCGTTGAACGATTTGAAAGCGGTTGCATGGGCTTACGCACGGCTTAAGAAAACCCAATCCAAGCCCATCCAGCTTTTCGAAGCCGGTACGCTGCCTGATAGCATAAAAGATTATATCCAGGTGGGTAGCTTTGGTGCCATCCCTGATGATAAGAAGTCGTTGATAAAAGTTAGTCCGCAACCCGGCGAAGGCTTGTTGTACCTGGCCAAATCAATGACCACCCATACCGATACCATAACAACCATGGTTCCCAGGGGTAAGCAAATGATCCCCGTTAAATCTGTCAGCACTTACCAGATTCCGGCCGAGATCCTCTTCGTAACCGGTGGCGACGATGCCGGCTATGACAAGGCTATCACCGCATTGGGCAATGCCAATATTTTAAACTCCAGCTTTGGCGACTTCCTGCTGATAGACCATGCCGAAAATATCTTCACCAAAACGATCGACGAAAACCGCTCAAGGCTTACCCTTAAACAGGTAGGCGGCTCAAGCGACTTCCTTTCGGGCATTGGTTCATTAAAAAGCGCATACACTTTCAAAAACAGCGACTTTAATTTTACACCAAAAGAAGTTGAGATCCGGTTCATCGGCAGCTATAGCGGCTTAAATCCGGGAGACAGGGGCTACTTCAATATTTACCTGAATGGTTTGCTCATCAGCAGCGAAAAGCTCGACGCATCCGGCAAGTTGAATAGCACGGTAACCATCAACCGCTACCAGCACCATAAATACAATACGCTCGAATCCGAGTTCAGGTTCTTCCCGACAAACGGCGAATGCCGCAACAGCTTCATCAACTTCTTTGGCGAAGTGGATGTTGATAAATCATACCTCGAATCAAAAAATCCATTCATCTC
Organism: Bacteroidota bacterium; assembly: GCA_013286235.1. Lineage (GTDB taxonomy): Bacteria > Bacteroidota > Bacteroidia > Sphingobacteriales > Sphingobacteriaceae > Mucilaginibacter. Next base: position 9,707 of record JABDGE010000034.1, on the reverse strand, counting down.
AAGCGATCTGAGCTTCTATCAATATCCCGAAGCTTTCAATAGCGGCACAACCAAGGTTGTTATATCGAAATCTATCGCTAAATACACAGCAGGGGCTGTAGGCGAAGTTGTTTATGAGTTGAACAACAATATCAACGCAAACAACTTCCCAGATTTTGTTTATTCCGATGCAGTTCCACAAGGCGACCTTAAAAAATACAACATCGTTGCCCTGTTGGACAAGGACGACAAGTTGTTAAAGGGGAACGACTATTTCCCGGATGCGCCTATCAAGTTTAACGAAAACTTCCGCCTCTACAATACCGAGAACAATAAATTGGTCTACTCGCTCTCCGACTCGGTCTCCTCAGGTATCGGACAAATATTTTACGGGCGCGCAAATAATGCCACCCTCATTCTCACCGCTACCGGCGACAAGCTTGCCGATGCATTTTTAACCGTCTCCAAATCAATTGGCGAGCAGCTGTCAACATTATCAAGCAACGTTTGCGTAACCGATGCGGCCGGCAGCAAATATTTATTCAACATCAATAAATCAAGCGACAACCTGGAGTATGTTGAAACGAAAAGCTCTCTCACCCGTTTTTGGGAAACGTATAACTTATATATCCTGCTAGGCATATTGATCTTGATATTGCTCTCATTCCTGTATGTACGTTCAAGGGTTCAACGGTCACAGGATCAGTTTAATGATTAATCTCTTTGTTAACGCCGAATGTTAACAGAATGAGCAGCCTTAGTACGCCCGGCTTACTAAGGTTGCTTAACAAATAAATTAACAGCAATAACTGAAGATAAAAATATGTCTATTCCTGAGCTTTTGGTTAACGATGGTTTCATAACACGACGGGATCGGGAAAAGATTGATGAATTTTCGGCCAGTTCCGGCCAATCCTTCATTAAAATTGCACTCAATTTCGGCTATATATCGCGTAAAAATTACGAGCGCTCCATGCTCAACGCCGGGTATGTGTTTCGCGAGATCCGCGAGATGGAATTTGATCCGGACGTGATTAGCAAAGTCGAGCTCAAATATGCCGAACAGCATGTTGCCATGCCTTTACGCATTGAAAACAACAGGGTGCTCATCATAATGGCCGACCCCTCTAACCGGGCCTTTATTGATCATATACGCCGCACCTACGACCTGGAACCCGAGATCATTGTAGCTTCCGACCTGGACATTGTTTGGTTAAGCCATAAGCTGATGGGCCAGAAATATGTAAAGTCGGCGGTGTACGAATTGCTCAACCGCGACCCGGCCAACTCGGCTTTTATTACCTTTTCACCCGGTCAGCTCATATTTCTATTCATTTTGCTGGCACTGGTGGTATCGGGCCTTATCCTCAATTTCAAAACCACCTCCATCATCATCAATATTTTAATCAGTATATTTTTCCTTATAGCTATCCTGTTCAAGCTGTTCCTGGCCCTCGTCGGCTCCCGTTTTGAACTGCACCAGGCCGTTACGCGGGATGAATTGAAGGAAGTGGTTAACAGCGAGCTCCCCATTTATACCATCCTTTTGCCGGTATACAAGGAAGATAAGCTTATCAAAAAGCTAATCTGGAACCTGCAGTCGCTCGATTATCCCCGCGAAAAGCTGGATATCAAGCTGCTGATAGAGGAGGACGATGATAAAACGCTCAATGCCGTGCGCAACCTCGATTTCCCTGCCATTTTCGAAGTTATCGTGGTGCCTTACCACATGCCCAAAACAAAACCCAAGGCATGTAACTATGGCCTTCACTTTGCACATGGAAAATACCTCACCATTTACGATGCCGAAGACATTCCGGATACCGACCAGTTAAAAAAGGTCGTTACCATGTTCAATAAGCTGCCCTCAAACTATATCTGTATCCAAAGCGCGCTCAACTATTACAACAGGAACGAAAACTTCCTTACCCGTATGTTCACGCTGGAGTACTCCTACTGGTTTGATTACATGCTGCCGGGCCTGGATACACTCGATATCCCTATTCCACTCGGCGGTACCAGCAACCACTTTAAGCTGCAGAACCTGGTTGAACTCGGCGCCTGGGATCCTTTCAACGTTACCGAAGATGCCGACCTGGGTGTAAGGGCCTATGCAAAAGGCTATAAAATTGCCATTGTTAACTCAACAACCTACGAAGAAGCCAATAACGAACCCTTCAACTGGATACGCCAGCGCTCAAGGTGGATTAAAGGCTATATGCAAACCTACCTGGTGCACATGCGCAACCCCGTTGCCCTGTGGAAGAAAGTAGGCTGGAAAGGTTTCCTGGGATTTAACTTCTTTATCGGCGCAACGCCGCTAACCTTCCTGGTGTATCCCTTCCTGCTCGGCATCTTCATCTGCTACCTGGTGTTTGACCTGTCAAACATCCGTACGCTCTTCCCCGACTGGGTTTTATTTATGTCGATATTTAATCTGATGGTTGGCAACATCCTGATGATATACATTAACATGATAGCGGTATTTAAAAGGCGTTTTTACGAGCTTATCCTCTTTTCCATCGCCAATCCCGTCTACTGGTTAATGCATTCCATCGCGGCGTTCAAGGGCCTCTATCAGTTGATTGTTAAACCATTTTACTGGGAAAAAACTAACCACGGGCTTAGTAAAGTTACCAGCCCAACAAACGTTGTGAAATGAGGAACCCATCCAGATACCTGTTGTTTATCGCCATCCTTTTGGGGGTATACTACATCCTGTGCGGTATTTACTTACACAGCTTAGGCTATGTAAGCCAGGAGGCATTGTTTTATATCGAAAAAACAAAGATCATCGTCGATGGCCTCGGCGACCGTTTAAAGGTAATGGGCCTTACAGCGCCAATTTTACCTTTTTACAGCTCGTTCATATTTTCCGCCATCAGCGCCTCTTATGCCCCCATCATCGCATCGTCGGTATTTATGGCACTGTTGTTCTATCTTATGGCCAGCACGCTCATCAAACGGGCCAACGACCTGTTTTACATCTTTATACTGCTCGTCATCTTTTTACTGCATCCCGGCATACTGTATGCGGCGACATCGGGCAAATCCGTCGCCATGGTGCTGGTGTTTTTCTTCCTGTTCTTCTTTAACCTGTTAAAGTTTTACCGCTCAAACACCACCTTCCACGTATCCATCGCCAGCCTTTGTTTGGTTATTTTGATCTTCTGCGATTATAAATTTGTTTGGTTAACCCTGTTCTTTATACCCCTGGTATTGTCCATCACCATCAAAAGTTTAAACCTCGGCGAGCAGGAATCTGTATTCCGTTTGCAGCAAAGCTTTAACAATCCCTCGCTGCGCCGCAAGCTCATCAACAAAACATTCGCCTTATACATCATCCTGTTTGTATTGCCGCTTGCATGCGTTTTCTGCTATAAGCTGTTAAACCTCACCCACGCACAGGACCTCGACTACTTTAGCCAAAGCCCCTATGCTACATGGACGGTTTTGGCCGATAAGCTCAGTTTCGACCAATTGTCGACAACCGCATCCTACCAGCTGCCCGAAACCTCGGTGCTCATTTCGCTGCGGGTGCTGGTGTTCTGCCCCTTAATGATCATCGCTATCTTCCTGTTCAGGGACAGCACTTACCAGGTTTTAACCCTGTTAACACCCTTCGCCTTTATTGAATTTTTGCACATCAAGTACGATAAAGTTTTCCTGGCGCACGAATATTACCTCATCTTCCTCGTCCTGGCAATGCTCTGTATCCTGTACCGCGCCCAGATCATGAAGAACCAGGTGGTCCTGAAGCTCCTCGTGGGCATATTAACGCTCGTGCAGCTGTATACAGGCTATTATTTCCTGCAAACATCGGCTATAAAAGAAGAGCGTAATTTCATAACTGTATTAACCAGCCGCGCGCCCGATACCCGGCAGCAGCAAAACATCGAGCTGGCTAAATATTTAAACCACCTCCCGTCCAGCGCCCACATCTTGGTGGACGACGGAATCGCTTACCCGGTGGTGGCCTATACCCATGATATTATCCACGAGTTCACCTTACCCTACCAGGAAGGCCAGTTTTTGAGTGCCATCGAAGCGCCCGATAAGTACGACAACTACGTGCTGCTCGCTACCGGTACTAACGAAGTAACCGGTTACACGCAGCTCAACGACAAGTACGTGCCTGTTATTGAACGCTCAAACAGCGCCCTCCGCCTCCGCCGTGTCTTCGAAACGGATGATTGGGTGCTGTATAAGGTATTTGTTTATTGAGGAAGTAAAGTCGGCTCCCGATAGCTATAGGGACGGAAGCGGGGCACATCTGCACACTTCGTGCGCCGTAGCTTTAGCGAAGGAGCATCTGAACATCTCACAAAAATCCTTCCAGCGAAATTAGTTCTTCCAGTCATCTGTGGCAGTTGTATTTGCCACAATGTTTTCAAAGCTTATGTTTTGAAAATTCAGGCTGATCTCCTCCACCAGGTTACTGTTATTAACCAGGTTGCTATTGTTGTCGGATGAAGCTGTACCCCCATATTGCGATATAAGTGCAACCGAAGCATTGGTAAGCGTTATCCGGTAATATGCGGTTAACGCGCCGCTGGAAGATCTTCTATAAAATTCAATCACAACAGTTTTCAGGACTTCATTGGTTATGGCTGCCTGGAGGAGCTGAGGGGAGGAATAGTCGATATTTTTTACGATAACCACCGGCGAGTGCTGGCGCTTGCCGCTGCTCCTGCCCGATTCAGCGTCGTGAGGTACGGTGAGCGAATACCGGAAACCGATGCATTCGATCTTCCCCTCATTTCCTTCCATAACACTATTGCCCCGGAATTGCCCGGTTTTGGCGCCTTCAATGGTAAGGTAACCTATCACGGGTTGAGTTGTTTGCGTCGAAGGATTTGTTTGGGCCATGGCAAATGAAACAGCAAACTGGCACAAAAAAATCCATGCAATTGACTGATAGAAGCGATTCTTTTTCATAACAGCGTGTATTTAAGGTTGATAAATTGGAGAATAAATTTAGATATAAACGGTGATATGAAACAAATAAAATAACCTTTTGTTTGACGCTGTAAAAATATCCGGCAACTGATCAGCCTTTGCCTTTGTTGGTGTCAAAACTGGTATTGCCAACTGATCAATAAGCCCACGCCATTCACTCAAGTATAGTCATCAAGCCAAATCCGTCATATCCGGTTACGAGTGCAGCAGGTTACTGTTGCCGAAACCTCAGTCGCAACTTCTTTGCGTTAAAGCTAAGGCGGCATGCGGCCGGTCCCGATAGCTATCGAATTTGCGTCAACCTAAGGATTAAATGTCTGTTTTTCAATCAAATATGTATAATATTTCACTTGTCGAGCACAAATATCCTGCGCAAATTGGGCTAAAGCCCCAATTCTGCACCTTTTAATACCGTTGGCTGAAGCCAAACGGCAATGAATAGAATATCCGAACAGCTAAGTCAAAATACCTATAATAAGCTGAAGTATAGTATGTTATAAAGTATAAGATTGACGCAAATTCGATAGCTGTCGGGATTCCGACTTTCCGACTTTTTTCGTGCCAGTGTACAGTAGCAAGGATATTTACGTTAATAAATGTTAATGTTTGACAAAGTCTTTTGATTACTAAAGATTTAGTTATACATTGGTCTGTTGAACCTTGTTTATGAGATCCACACTTTTACTATTCCTTTTTTGCTTCTTTTTTTCAATATCGCTGCGTGCGCAAAATACCTGGTCGGTTAAGGGAGTGATCGTGGATACCGCTGCAAAAGCTAAACTGGTGAATACAGCTGTGATCGTTTTGAATGCCAAAGACTCCATCCTGCGGGCATTTACGCGCGCCGGGGCCGATGGCAGTTTCGAACTCAATAACCTCTCCGGGGGCGAATATATACTGCTGCTTACCCGGCCTACTTATGCCGATTATGTGGAACATTTCACTTTAGACTCCGCGCACCACTCCCATGATTTTGGGGCTTTAAATATGCAGCTCAAGGCAAAACTGCTGGCCGACGTAATCATAAAGGGCAAAAGGGTGGGCATAAAAATAAAGGGCGATACCACGGAATTTGATGCAAAGGCATATGTAATACAGCCCAATGACAAAGTAGAGGACCTTTTGCGGCAATTGCCGGGCATAGAGATTGACCAAAATGGCAAGATAACGGCACAGGGTCAACAGGTAAACAATGTACTGGTTGATGGCGAAGAGTTTTTTGGCGATGACCCCACCTTGGTAACAAAAAATATCCGCGCCGATATGGTTGACAAAGTGCAGTTATATGATAAAAAAAGCGACCAGGCAAGCTTTACCGGTATCGATGATGGCAAAAAAACAAAAACTATCAATATCCAGTTGAAAGCCGATAAAAAGGATGGCTACTTTGGTAAAGCTGCTGCCGGCGATGGTACGGATGGCTATTACGAAGGGCAACTATTATTTAATATGTTTAAGGCGAAAGAAAAATTTGCTGTTTATGCCATCGTGGGCGATGATGGGAAAACCGGTTTAGGATGGCAGGATGATCAAAAATATGGCACATCGGATAATATAACCTTTGGAGACGACGGAGGGATGTATATCTCATTTAGCGGTAATAACGATGGCCTCGATTCATTCAACGGGCAGTACAACGGGCAGGGCACGCCGCTCGCCCGCACAGGCGGTTTACATTATGATGGGAAGTGGGACAACGATAACCAGTCCATTAACGCTAACTATAAAATTGGTTCGCTGGAGGTCGACGGAACCGGCAATACGTTAACCGAAAATAATCTGCCCGCCGGAATCATCAACAGCAACTCAAATCAAACATCTGATAACTTTATGTTCAGGCAGAAACTTGATTTGACTTATCAAATAAAGCTCGACACAACTTCGAATTTAAAGATCAATGTTGCCGGGACGCTGAAAAACACCCATGCCAAAAGCGACTACACCGCATCAAGCGAGGATGGCAATGGTATTTTGTTAAATAATGATGACCGCGATATTGACAACAAGGATAATACGCAGCTATTGGATGCAAGCGCTTTTTATACCAAAAAGTTCAGGAAAAAAGGCCGCACCCTGTCATTTTTGGTGGGCTTGTCCGAAAACCAAACCAACTCCGATGGTTACCTGAACTCAACGGCTAATTTTTACGCCCCTACGGGCCAGATCGACAGCAGCCAAACTATTAATCAATACAAAAAAAGCAGTGTAGAAAGTTTGGCTGTAAAAACAAACCTTACCTATACCGAACCACTCTCGAAAGAATTCTCCGCCATCTTTAATTACGGCTTTGGCGTTGACAATGGCACATCTAACCTGCAATCATTTAATCCATCGGCGCCGGGTGTTTACAATATAATGGTCGACTCCTTAAGTGATGATTATAAACTGAACGAATTATCCAACCAGGTAGGGGCCATATTGAATTATAAAAAGAAAAAAATCACGCTGAATTTTGGGACAAAGGTATCCAGCGTAAATTTTAACCAAACCGATGAAGTTACCGGCAGCGTACTTAAAAGAAATTTTGTAAACTGGGCGCCACAGGCTAATATTTCCTACAACATCGCACAGCAGCAGTACATAAACTTATATTATTTTGGCAACACGGTTCAGCCTACTTTAGCCCAGATACAACCGATAGTTGTTAACACCGACCCGCTTAATATTACAATTGGCAATCCAAACCTGACACCCTCCTTCACCAACAGAATAAGCGCTAATTACTACTCTTCCAAAGTTATCAGCGGGCAATGGATTTATATATCCGGCAATTACAGTTTCACTTCCAACCCAATCGTAAGCAACCTGGTGACTGATTCGACCGGTAAAACTACTAGCCAGTACGTTAACCTTGGCAGCAAAAAGCAATCTAATTATGACCTTAATATTGAATTTGATCAGAACGTAGAAAAGATCGATATCAGGCCCGGCTTTAACCTAAGCGTTAACGGCAATAACTCTTACAACCTGTCAAACAACGAGATCAATTTAACCAATTCCATTACCTATAGTTTGCAGGCTCATCTGGCTAAAGAAGCTGAAAATAAATACAACACCTACGTCAACTTCGGCCCCGACTATACTTTCAGCGGCTCGTCGTTACAGCCGGGAATTAATAATAACGGGCTTGGCTTTGATGCCAACTGGGGTTTTACTTTTTATCTGCCCGCAAAATTCCAGGTAGTCACCGATGGCAGTTACGAATGGCGGGGTAAAACCGAAACATTTAATACCGATTTCAACCGAACCCTGGTTAATGCTTCGATCGCCAAAACTTTCCTTAAACAGGATAACCTGAAGTTTGCAATAGCAGCCAACGACCTGCTCAACCAAAATACAGGTTTTACCCGCAGCTCAAGCGCTAACTTTATTACGCAAAACACCTACAGCACTATCCGCAGGTATTTCATGGCTTCAATAACTTATGATTTTAGCAAAATGGGTGGCATTACCGCAACTAAATAGAATTATGAAAAACGTTATAATTTTCCTTACTGCAATATTGTTGTTAACGGTTCTGTTTTCGTTTGGGCAAGATGTCCATTTTACTACCTCGGGGGTTATTGAATACGAAAAAACGGTAAATATGTACGCCCTGTTCAGAAAAGACATAAATAGTCAAAACGAAAACTATATGCAGCCAGCCTACGAAGCCTTTAAAAAAAGCCAGCCGCAATTTAAAAAGCTAAAAAGCATTTTAAACTTTAGTGACAACAAAACACTATTCACCCCGATTGCAGATGAAGCCGGCAACGGTGCTTTTTGGACCAATGAGATGGTGAAGCAAAATAACATTACGTTTACTGATCTGCAATCGGGGAGTTTCATCAGCCAAAAGAGGGTTTATGAGCAAACCTTCCTGCTAAAAGACAGCACCCGGAAAATTCGCTGGAAAATCACGGACGAAACCCGTGAAATTGCCGGCTATGTATGCCGGAGGGCAAATGCCATTATTTTAGATTCGGTTTATGTTGTTGCTTTTTATACAGACCAGATCCCCCTTTCAGGCGGGCCCGAATCGTTTACAGGCTTGCCCGGCATGATATTAGCGGTGGCCCTGCCCCATGAAAACATTACCTGGTTTGCCACTAAAGTAACGGACATGACGGTTGACAATAAAGCAATGCTTCCGCCAAAAAAGGGCAAACCGGTAAATAACAAAGAACTGATTAAAACGCTTAATATAGCGATGAAGGATTGGGGCATTTATGCGCAAGCCTCACTAAAAGCGTTTTCATTATGAACGCAAGTTTTCACGATTACCTGGTAGCGGGTGCCGGAGTCGTTTTGGGGGCTGCCGGGCATGATCCGCGAAGTGGCCTTACTGCGCGAAAACGTCTCCTGGCAACTGCAACGGCGAAAAATTATGCAGATATTTAGTCACAAAATAAAATCGAAAAATGAAAATAGTATGGGTTCAATACACCACGCAGCCTGAATTCGCAACCCGGAACAGTGAGAATATTGCAGCGGTTGCCGCGGAAGTGCGGGCATTGGCTTTACCGGGAATTATCTACTGCACCTACCTTTTCCCTGACGGCAAGACATTTTTACACCTCGATCATTTTGAAAGCGAGGAAGCGCACCAGATATTAACCAGCCTGGCCTCATTCAAAAAATTCGACGCTGAATTACACGCGAGTGGGTTGGAGGCTGAGCCCAAATTGGTACTGCCGGGATTAGTGGCTTCGACGATTGATTTTTTGGGGTGATAGAGTTGAAGAGCGTTTGACAGGCTAACACGGGGTATCTTTAGTTGGCAGCTTTAA
>JABDGE010000033.1 GCA_013286235.1 Bacteroidota bacterium | reverse complement strand
TTATAGCCGAAAATTTTAAATTTTGGCCCGGGTAAGGGAAAATAGTCATTTTATCCCATAATGACAGCCGCCGTGATATACCACGAGGCAACTTTATTTCGGGGGAATTAAGTGAGGAAGCAGGCGGTTGGCAGTTAGAAGTAGCAGTTCGCAGTGGCAATTGGCAGCCGACATTGGCAATTGGTCGCCAAAACATTCGGGAGCAATTAGCAGTCTGCTGTGTTAGGGGAAAACGGGAATGGCCGCACGGGTTGAATTCAAGCCCCGGTTAATATTGACGGCACCGATTCGGGAATCGCTGACGGCAACCTGGTGATTTTTAGTTCTCAGTTTGCCGGGGATACGTTTTATAAGCCAGCGCGATAAATACTGTGGCCAGCACCGAATATTCGAAAGGCTCGATCACCTTGAAATCGATGAAATCTATATAGGCATCGTAAACAGGCCATGCTACACAAACAAGGCCTAACAAAATGAAAAGCCATCGGTATTTCGGGTTAATCATAATTAGAACAATTGGGTTGTAATTATCTTCGGAGGTTTGTTATCAAATCGCTTTGATCGTGCCAAATCTGTACCAAATTTTCTTATAATTTAAGCTACAGTAGGTTATGGTTAAGTATTAATAAAAAGCGCGGCGATACGTGCACAGTTTATGTGGAATTCTTTTCCAGTTTGTACACATGCTGATAGCTATTGGAAGTCGGAAAGTCGGAATCCCGATAGCTATCGGGACCGAAAGTCCGGCAGTCCGAAAGTTGCCCACGGACTTCTTTGGAGAAAGACCAAGCCTCCTGAATGCCTTAAGAAAATGAACAACTCATGAAAAAACTACCGCGAAAAATCGAAAATCCGAGACGGCGAAGCCCTCACACATCCGAAATCGAAAATCGAAAATCCGAGACGGCGAAGCCCTCACACATCCGAAATCAAGCCCCCCCGTCACCTAAACCGCCCGATCAACGTGTACACATAACAACCGGCACAAAATCCCAGCAGGCTTTCGAGCGCCCCAAAAACCACGAGAATACCGGCAATTACCCGGGCAGTGATTACAAATCCGGTTAGCGCCGCAGTCAGAATAGCTGCCAAAAATGCCAGGCCCACAAATGCTGCGAATCTTTTTGGCGCACGATCAACAGGCTTGGGTTTCAGCCCGGTCTGTTTCACCACCACTCCACCCAGCCATGCCAGCGGGCTATAGTTGGTAAGATTTAAAGTACGAAGCAGGAAATCAGTCAGTAAAAAGGCAACCACAAGCGGGTTACCGGTGAGTATGAAAACCACCACCAGCAGCAATACAAAAAAAGCCACCAGCCGCACCCGGTGTTCATCGAGTTTTACAAGATCAACCGGGCAGCTTAACCCCTCTGCGGAATAAGAAATGGTCTCTTTTGACATAATTAATATATAAAGTCTATAGTAGTTATAGATTTTACAAAAATAGTAATTTGTTTGAATAATAAAACAGTCAGGGACACTTCCGTTACCGTCTCCCCACCCGCTAATCCCGCCAGCTGCCGTTGCCATCGCTACTGCCACTATTTTCCCCACTGCCCATTCACCCTTCTGCTCAACTCCGGCTATGACCCATGAACAAACTGCCACTGCCACTGCTACTGCCACTGTTTTCCCACTCCCCATTTTCTGCTCAACTCCGGCTATGACCCATGAACAAACTGCCACTGCCACTGTTTTCCCACTCCCCATTCACCCTTCTGCTCAACTCCGGCTATGAACTATCCCGCACGTGCGGGATGAACCACGAACAAACTGCTACTGCTACCGCCACTGCCACTGCCTCATATCTCAAATCTCATATCTCACATCTCAAATCTCAAGTCTCCATCTCAACGCAATCCTCTCGCCACCAAAAACAGGATAAGCACTACAATCCAGAATATCAGGCTGATGCTGCTTTCTCTCTCAACCCAGAACATAATTTCCAGGTAAGCCTGTCTTACCTTTTCTCTGAATTTTATCAGCGGATCCGGTGTTATGATCATAACTTGATTTTAGCGGCCCCCGATAACACCGATTTCCAGATTTTTACCCTGTTTTCGTAGATACCCGCATCGTCGCGCACCAGGATGAAAAGGTGTTCGCTCCTGACAGGGCAGTTTTTATCTATAGCCCGCTGGATTTGCTGCAGGATTTCGCCATGCCGTTGTTCGTAGTCGGCCCGGCTGATGACGATAATAACCTGGTCGCCGGCCGGGGTAACTTTGCCGGATTCGCCAAACTCGTCTGCAAGAAGCTGCGTAACCTTTGCTTTTAAATTCCTTTGGGTGATTGCCATTTCCTTACATCAATTAAATGCGGGTCCACGGGGAATGAACAGCGAATACGTAAGCAGGAACAGCAAAAACGTTACAGCAGAAAACCGTAACCTGTAGTAGCCAAATAACTATCAAATATGATAATAGTTTGGGGAATAACTTATTTGTTTTTCCGAAAGCCCGGATTTTGACAGCGCCGTGGTTTTTCCCGGAACAAAACGTATCGATACATTGCCTTATTCAACGATAATTAGGCGCAGCTCCTGAGTCATCCGGGTAGCTATCCTGCTTCCGACTTCCGACTTAAGACTTTCGACTTAGGATGTCTGTCAATTCTGCATGGGGTTTGGCACAGCAAGCGGCTTTTGTGGAAATACTGTCGTGTTTTTTCGATAGGAACGGCTTTTGACGCCTCATTTTTGAAAGGATTAAGATGGACGCTTATTCATCGCTCATCATCAATGCTGTTGAGCAAATAAAAACAGCCGTTGTAAAAGTTGAAGTACTTCAGCAACAAAAAGAAAAACAGGTAATCGCAGGGACAGGTTCGGGATTTATTTTTTCTTCGGATGGCTACCTCGTCACCAATAGTCATGTGGTAAACAAGGCCCCGCTCATTCAAATCAAATTGCATGATGGCAGCACCCATGCGGCAACCCTGATCGGCGAAGACCGCGACACCGACATTGCCGTGCTAAAAATAGCGGCAGCCAACTTTCAGCCCGCCCGCCTCGGCGACTCCGAAAGCCTGAAGATAGGCCAGTTGGTGATCGCCATTGGCAACCCCCTTGGCTTTCAGCACACCGTAACCGCCGGCGTGGTAAGCGCCCTCGGCCGTACCCTCGAAAGCCAGACCGGCAGGCAAATGGACAGCATGATCCAAACCGATGCGGCATTAAATCCAGGCAACTCCGGCGGCCCGCTCATCAATACGGAGGGCGAAGTGGTCGGGGTTAATACGGCCACCATTAAAGGCGCCCAGGGCCTTTGTTTTGCCATCAGCATTAATACCGCCAAAGATATTGCCGGGCAGCTGATACGCTTTGGGAAAGTTAAGCGCGCCTACCTCGGGCTCATTATGCAGCAGATCGACCTCGTGCCCAAACTGCGCTCTTTTCACGCCCTGGCCAACAAACAGGCCTTGTTTATCTCCGAAGTGCAAACCGGTAGTCCGGCAGAAAAAGGCGGCGTACTAAGCGGCGATATCCTCATTTCCTTTAACGACCAGGCCGTAGAAACCTCCGACGCCCTGTTCCGCATGCTGACAGAAGACAAGATTGGCCAGTTCCAGTACCTCGGCGTTTTGCGGAATAATTATAAAGCGGAGTTCCGGGTTACGCCGGTGCAGAAGAATTAAAGGGGAAGTAATATCCTATCGGCTACTTGCTTTTGTTTCTTTGATCTTCGAGTTTCCGGATATCCTCCAAATCTTTGGGGCGAGTCATTGCTTCCTTATCTTTTATTAAGTCGTTGTAATTAATATAGGGAATGATTATGCCCTGTTGGCTTACGACCTCTTTATTCCTGAATGACGCATTAAATTTTAATTTAGCTTTGATTTCCGGCAAAAGATCAAGTGTTAGATTTTCAAGTTCGAATTTAAAAAACGATGTTTTGGGGTTAGGCGACTGCTCTTGTTTAAAAACTTGTACGTTTTGGCCAAGTTCTTCCAACCCACTTAAGAGTTTGAAATAGTTCTCGTAAGTGGGGTTATACCATAAATCCAGATCGATCTTTGGCGCGATTGTTCCATCTGGTCCAATTGACTTCCTAAAATAACCGTGAAATCCAACCGCAATTCCGCCAACAACCAGGTAATCTATATGGTGTTTATTTAGGATAGCGCAAACTCGCAGAATACCGTCACCTAAATCCTCCATTGCAGATTCTTACTATTTTGACACCTTTTTACTTGCGACGGGTTGGCTTTCCAACTTCTCTTTTCTTAAAAGGTTGATAAACTTTTCGAGCGCCCGGTAACGTTCCTCAACCACCGCCGGATCGGTATCATTCGTACCTCTATCATTTTTCAATGCCTCGAAGCTGCTGTATTTGGTCAACCTCCCCTCCAGTTTCATTTTTAGTTTTATCCCCCCTAATGTTCTATGCTAAATTAAAAAAAATATAGCAAAATCCCTGTATAAATCCAAAACATCGCTCAACATCCGCTATATTTATTCCCTCAATTGTAACCCAAAAAGCGATCCGGTGAACGACAAGGCCATTCAAACCTGTTTGTACAATGTCGCACTCTCATATGAATGCAATAAACCAATTTTATTTTTAACCTGCTTAATCGAAAAAAAATGATCAACGGTGCACATTACATTCTTTATAGCTCCGATGCCCGGGCAGACAAGGAGTTTTTTAAGACGGTGCTGAAATTTCCCTACGTCGACGTCGGCCACGACTGGCTGATATTTGCTTTACCGCCATCAGAAATCGCCGTACATCCGGGCAACGACAACGGAGCCCATGAATTTTACCTGATGTGCGATGATATCAAAGCCTTCATCAAAGAAATGGCCGAACAGCAAGTACCCTGCGACGCAATTATTGAGCAACGCTGGGGGCTACTCACCCATTTAACTTTACCCGGCGGCAGCAAGGTGGGCGTTTACGAGCCAAAACATGCGAGGCCATAAGCGTCGGGCTTAAAGAGGTCGGCCTCTCTTCGTCGGGTCTCAGATCATAACCGAAGCTTCTAATGGGTCATCCGCAAACCCGTTCAAATGCACTGCAAAAACTATAGTGTTTACAATAGTAACCATATTGTAGCTAGTACCATTCAACACATCTTTCTTATTTTACCTGAAAACTATTTAATCTATAATTAAACCCCGCCTGTTTATACCTCTTTTGTAACATTACAGCGGCAAAATCATATCGGGAACAGTATTTGCGTTTCTCCAGTATTCGCAGATGCTTAATTAAAACACAATTAAAAACGATTTTAGTAGTTCCGGGACCCAGTATTTGCTGCCGAATAACGTCATTCGCAGCGTCTTTCGGTCCCGATAGCTATCGGGATCCGGACTTCCCGACTTTCGGACTAAACTACACACCTATGAAAATTTTTGTCGCTAATTTGCCTTACCATGTTACCAGCGAAGGCATTACTCAATTATTCGGTTTATTCGGCGCCGTTATGTCATCAAAAATTGTGACAGAGAACGGCAAAAGCAAAGGCTTCGGCTTCCTCGAGATGGAAGACGAAGAACAAGCCCAAAAAGCCATCAAAACGCTCGACGGCTCCCCCATCGCCGACCGGAACATCGTTGTAAAACCCGCCGAAACCCAGCAGGATTTTACTGCCCCCACTTCGTCAGCGCCAAAAAAACTGCACAAACGCCCCCGCACTTTTCAAAGCCTTTGGCGGAAGCAGTGAGGTCCATGGTTGTTTATTCACGACGAATTCCTCAAAAACACCAGGGATGACGTGATTGTTTATTCCATGCCATGGGCTTTGTGGCAAGTCAGACTCGTCTTGCTAAAGAAGCATCATTTTCTCAGAATCCCGAGAACAAAAGCGGGCAAAGGCCTGCCAAAAAAGCGGGCCGGGAGTATGGCGGGAATGCCGGTTTAGCCGGTTCGGGTGTAACCGAACCGGCGTTAAAAACCGGCAGGGCGCGCCGAAGCTTTTTTTTGGCTTGACCTTTTGGTTACTTTTGGGTCAAGCCAAAAGTAACAGCCTCCGCGGCAATTGAGCGGGGCGTCATTGTGTAAACCGAGACACACTGTGGACACCACCAATAGTCATTTTATCCAACACCCCTCCTGATTTCCCCCAATTTTTACTAAGTTACACCACCATTCACAAACGTGCTTTAGCTACTTATAAAAAATGAAAATACCTTTCCACTCCCGGGTTTTGATCGCCCTAATAACCGTGATTTCGGCGTTCCATATTCATAATGCTTCCGCCCAGCAAATAAACATCATCCCCCACCCCCAAACCATCCAAAAATCCGAAGGCGCCTTCACCATAACCCCCGCAACCAAAATCATTTACGCCCAGCCGGATAACAAAGAACTACCCATCGCCCTCTCGCCCCTCATAACAAAACTGCAAATAGCCGCAGGCATAAAATTGCCTCAGGCAAGCAAAACACCCCTTAAAAATTATATCGAAGTTGAGCTAACTGACCGTATCCTCCACCCCGAAGGCTACCACCTCGCCATCACCCCAACACACATCACCATCCAGGCCTCCACCCCTGCCGGCATATTTTACGCCGTGCAATCCTTACTGCAGTTATTGCCCGTTGAGATCGAAAGCCCAACCCTCGTAAAAAACATATCCCTAAAGATCCCCGCCATGGAGATCGACGACGCTCCCGGGTTTGCCTACCGCGGCCTGATGCTTGACGTTGCCCGGCATTTTATGCCCTATGCTTTCCTCGAAAAACTAATCGACCTGATGGCCATGCAGAAAATGAACACCCTGCACCTGCACCTCACCGATAGCCAGGGCTGGCGCTTCGAGAGTAAAAAATACCCCCGCCTAAACACCATCGCCGCATACCGCAAAGGCACGCCCTTCACCTACACCTATGATTATGCCTCCCTGCCTCACGATACCCTGTACGGCGGCTATTATACCCAGGCGCAACTGAAACAACTGGTTGCCTATGCGGCCACCCGCTTCATCAACATCATCCCCGAGATCGAGATGCCCGCCCATTCCAAATCTGCCCTCGCCGCCTATCCCGAATTAACCTGTCTCGACAGCACCGGCCATCGCTTCCCCTACCCGGCGCAGATACAGGATGAATACTGCACAAAGGATTCCGTCTTTACCTTCATCACCGATATATTGGCCGAGGTAATGGATGTATTCCACTCCAAATTTATCCATGTCGGCGGCGACGAAGCCAGCAAGGTAAACTGGAAGAAATGCCCCATCTGCCAAAAAAGAATGCATGACGAACACCTCGCCAATGTGGACGAGCTGCAAAGCTATTTCATGAAACGCATCGAGCGCTTTGTGAACGAAAAAGGCCGCACCATAATCGGCTGGGACGAGATCCTCGAAGGCGGCCTGGCCCCCAACGCCGTCGTGATGAGCTGGACGGGCGAAGACGGCGGCATCCAGGCTGCCAAGCTTGGCCACAAGGTGATCATGACGCCCGGCGATTATTGCTACTTCGACCATTACCAATCCCTCGACCCCTCCGAGCCGCCCGCCATGGAGGGCCTTACCACCCTTTCCACCGTATTTAACTATCACCCTATTCCCGAAGGACTAACAGAAGAAGAGGGCCGCTTCATCATGGGCGCGCAGGGCAACCTGTGGACCGAAGATGTCCCCACCCCCGCCCATGCCGAATACATGTACTTCCCGCGCGCCGTCGCACTGGCCGAAGTAACCTGGAGCAAAGACAAAACAAGCTGGGACGAGTTTATCAGCAGGCTCCTGCTCTATTTGAAACGACTGGATGAGCATGATGTCAACTATTCCCGGCATATGTTCGATATACACCTCACTACAGTGGCCGAGCTTGGCACCCACCAGCTCGTGGCAATGGCGGCAGGTGTTCCACCCGGCTTTGATACTTACTACACCACCGACGGTACCCGCCCCACCGGGAAATCGTTCAAATATGCCGGTCCCATAAAAATCACCCGCGATGAAGAATTAAATCTCGGGGTCATCTATAACAACCAGCTGACGGATAACGTTCAAAAAGCCTTCACCATCAATAAAGCCACTGGCAAACCCTCCTGGCTGAAGATCCCGCCCAGCAAGGAGTACAGCAAATCCGGCGAGCACGGCTGGAACAACGGCATCATGGGCAGCGACACCCAATACAACGACGGCGAATGGCTCGGCTGGAACGGCCAGGACTTTGAAGGCACCATCGACTTCGGCGCCCCCACCGACATCAATACCATCACTACCCGCTTCTTCAACAAACCCCTCGATTGGGTGTACTCCCCCTTGTCGGTTACCATCTCCGTATCCGATAACGGCACAGATTTCCACGATATCGACAGCCAAACCAACCTGCAATCCACCAAAGACGGGCTGCAAACCCTCCGATTTGCCGCCAAAGCCACCAAAGCCCGCTATTTACGCATAACCGCCAAAAACCTCGGCATCATCCCCAAAGGACAACCCGGCGAAGGTAACCCGGCCTGGTTGTTTGTGGATGAAGTGAAGGTGGAGTGAGGGGGGAATACTTGACCTTACTTTCCGACTATGTTACTATTGGTATATAATGCTCGGAATATTCAATTGTATAGATTGGCCTTGCTGGTGTAAGCGTAATAGTTGTTTAATTTGGCTCATCTGCTTGGGTTTTCCAGACATCAGGGTTTGCTTTAGGTGAGATATATTCACCTAAGGAACCAAAACCAAATCAAACTATGGGGTCAGTATGCTCCGGTATAACCCCGATCCAACGCTCTCAGAGGGGTCAACATGATCCGGTATAAACTTATTTCCACTTATTAAGGGGGTCAGCATCCGCCGGATTGTCATGATTTATCCAAATTGACAATCAAAAAATCCGTTAAACTAAGCCGCTATTATGGGGGTCACTATACTCCGGAATATCCACGAATATGCAGTTACGCAAATGCTCTTATATGATTATTCCCAATTGCCAGTGATGCCTGCCGAAAATTCCAGAAGTGTAAACGGAATGATTAGTTGGAAATCCATTGGCAAAGCGAGCGCACTTGGCAAAAAGTGCACTTTCGTGCAGGATTGCATGGAGCCGGTTGATGTTTTGAGTAATGAGACGCCTTTATTTGATGCTGTAAAAGTTATTCTAAACAAAGAAGTTATTTTAGTGATGGCTAATGATAAGTCAATAACCGGGGTAGTAACAATAACGGACATAGGAGAACAATTTATTAAGATGTCTGAACCATTTTTAATTCTTGAACAAATTGAAAACCACATCAGAAATTTGCTTAACGGTAAGTTTACTTTTGAACAACTAAAAGAATATCTCGATCCTGGAGACGGAAGCCGTGAGTTAAAAGCCATTTCTGATTTGAATTTTGGGGAATACGTAAGAATTTTAGAAAATCCGAAGAATTGGTCGAGATTAGAATTAACAATTGATCGGTCGCTGTTTGTGAAAAGACTGGATGAGGTTAGAAAAATAAGGAATGATGTTATGCATTTTGACCCAGATGGAATATCTGAAAAGAAATTAGACATGCTTAGGCAAACGGCACAGTTTTTTTACATGCTTCAAACAGTAAGAAAGAAAAAATAAAAAAAACTCGCAATCACAAATTCAGGCGCTGACGCCCGGGCCTAATGCGCAAACGCGACTCGTGCCGTGACGACAGGCAATAAACTGTCCAAGCCCCCCGCTGATGGGTAATAAACTTTGCATACCACCATCCAAAATCCGCGCCCACTGACATGTAACTTAAGAATTTGAAATTCCTGTCCTCATTTGAACGTGTGCCGAATATTACCACTTCCATTTGATTTTCTCGTTAACCGTGATGTTATAATCCTTTAATCCTATAAATCTTAGTTCCCCCCGCTGATAGGTAATGAACCTTGCATACCGCCACCCCAAATCTCAACTCGATTTAGTTTTCAATAGTTTTTCATCGATAACATCGCGATAGGTGAGTATAGTGAGTTGGGAGTTTTCCTCGACGATTTCAAATGTTTTCTCGCCAAATTTTAATTTAACTTTGAAGTGTTCTCGTCATAATTTAACGTATCGCATATCGCTTTATAGTGCAACTCAAATTGATCCTTAATAATATATAACCGTCGCATAATCTCATTTACTTGTTTAGTCACTAAAACGCTATGACGGCTTGTGGCTCTTCCGATACCCGGACTATGATAAACTACTCCGCGCACTTCTGTCATTCCAAGAAGCAACCCGGCGTCCCATGCCCGCTGCCTTTCCAACGCATTGAATTCCGGATAAACTTTAGTTATGGTGTTGTCTTTGTAAGGAGCAATCGTTTCGGGAAAATGATCATGTAATATTTCGAGCCATTTCACATCACCAAACGTCCCGTCCGCATGTCCATCATCACCTAAGAAGATAACATAATCATCGGTAATCAGAGCAAAGAGAAGCTGCTTGACTTGCTTTTTAAAATACGTTTTTTTCTCTTGTTCCAGGGATAAGTGAAAATGGTAAATGTTCCATTCATAAACCAAATGGTCGTGAAATTTAGACTGAAACAACCTTTTATTTTGAAATGAAGTTACATCTTTTCCTGTCGCAAATAAAGACTCCAAGTGTTTGATCACCCCAACCTTAGGATGACTCTGCAAATCTTTTAAAAAGTCCGGATTGTAGTACACCTTTCTTGGTTTCGGAACGATTAGTTTTTTACTTATTGACAAATAATCTAACAACTGCTCTTGCACCGTTTGCCGATAAGGTAATTTGACGCCAAAGACGTTAAACCCATTGTAAAGTTCATGCGTTAAGTCATCTTCAAAATCAAAATTCGACATCTGTTAAAGATAACGTCAATTGCAAATACTGGAGCATTGTTTTGATAAATCATTTGGGAATTTTTCTCCCATCCAGGCGCGAATGCAGCGCAAAGGCGAAAAGAGGTGACGTTCTCGTGCTCCACGACAGTTATTAAACCGCGTACGCCCCCGCTGACAGGTCCACAGGACTCCCACGGAGTAGCAAACTATGCAAATCTCCCTCCTCCCGCTGTGAAACATGAGTTTGAACGGTCTCAAATCTCACACCTGCCTGCCGGCAGGCAGGGCTCAAATCTCATATCTAATATCGCATATCTCACAGGCCCACAGGTTATTAAATTTTAGGGAGTATACACCAGGTGTATGCTAAGTATGCTCCTGGCGTATACTTAGTAAATCCCGATTTTTCTTATCCATAAAATCAGAACATATTTGTGGGCGATTCCATGAAAAGCAAACAAACAGCCCTCATTCAGGCGCGAGAGGTCGGCTGCTCGTGAGGGGAAGGATCTATTTTTTTCTGTCCTTTTCTTCGCAAGCACAGCCGCCGCATCTCGCTGATTTTGAGTGCATTAAAATTTCGTAACGGTACTCGTAGTGTACCGTCTCGGTACAATTACTGTACCCTTAGCAAAACCCGGTTTGCATGTTTAATATAAACGCGGCACCTTTAAACCGGATTTGAGCCTGCCTGCCGCGGCAGGGCTGCCTGCTCACAAAGGAGTCCTTTGCACCAGCCTCGGCATTGCCCTGCCCGCTGCGGCACGCAAACCCGCCGCGGCGGGCAAACTCACAAAGGAGTCCTTTGGGCCTGCCCGGAAGCCTTGCTGAGGAGTGATTTGCATGAAAGTTCAGTAGCTAAAGCCCCCTTTTTAACGGGATTGCTGAAAAAAGAGCAAAAAAAGGCGAAATTAAGAGAACCACGCGGGATGCGCGGCTTCAAATTGTTCTTTGAAAAGTTTAAAAATCAGGCTATTACGTTAAAGCATTAACATCGCAAAAAAACCAGGATTAACATCGCAAAAAAACCAGCATTAACATCGCATTAGCCTGCAATAATCGTCAATAAATGAGCGAGGAACATCGCATTAACCATGCATCAACCAGGCAATAAAACGTTGGAAAAATCGAGGCCCCTACCGTCTCCCCAATCCAGGCGCGATCCGCGCAAAGGCCAACAGAGGTGGGGTTCTCGTGCCCACGCTGATAGGTAATGAACTTTGCATACCGCCAACCCAATTCCAATCCAGGCGCGAATCCGCGCCGAAACCGTTGGGGCAATCGCGCCCAGCCGGCATGTAAATCCATGTTGAACTTCGTTTACATAAACTTCAAATTATCATCAAATAACTTCCTAACTTCATAGCTAAAACAGCATGAGTACCGAAGAAAACATAGAACTTACAACAAAGCAACTTTTGATCTTATTTTTTATCGAGACGGGATTTGCTGACAATGACTACAAGCTGGTAAAACATCTTGACAGATCAAACTTTTTTCCAGCCGAACTTGATGAAAACATGGCGACATTATTTAAACACCGTTTAATAAAAACCTCCGGGTACTTAGATAACGGCTCGCCGTTTAAATATGCCATCACCGAACGTGGAACATTATACCTTGACCAACATTTAAAACGTTCCGACTTGATGGATTTTGCTGAAGGTTATTCAAGCCATGGTTTTATAATGGAAATAATACCCGCTTTGTTAAAAAAAAGAATAGCGGAAGGGAAAATTTGACGCATAAAATAGCGGGCAATGACCATCTCCTTAATACCAGGAATTTTTATATTTACGCTCGGTGCGTTTAAATTGATGGATCCTAATCCATCCAACCATTTAATTCAACAACATGCGAAATGACATTACACCCGGAGCCCGTTTCCCCGATTATCAGCTAACCGACCACACAGCCACACGGCGGAAATTGTCCGAACTCCAGGCAGCGGATCCCATGATCGTGGTGCTGAGTCGCGGGGGCTTCTGCCCTAAAGACCGGCGCCAGCATGAAGGGCTTATTGAATTATACCGGGAAATGGAAGTAGGCTATTGCCGGCTGGTCACCATCAGCACGGATAACCTCAGCGAGACGAACGAATACCGCAGCGGAGTTGGCGCGCACTGGCCCTTCCTATCCGACGCGGGCCGTGTTGTCCAAAAGGATCTCGACATCCCCGCTGCCAGGTAATGGACTTTGCATACCGCCAACCCAAACCTTATCCATGCGCACAAACCTAACCGTAAACCGGCATAATATTCTCCGGTTACAATGTGCCTGAAAGTCTTTTTATTTCTATCCGCTCTCTCGCCTCTATTATTAGATTATGTATTTTTTGCTCGAGCTGTTTTTTTGGTGGTAGTTCAGTCCAATATTCGGCCACTACAATCCCTTCTTTGTGCATCTCCAATAATTCAATTTGTTCACGACTGCTTTCGGCACAAAGAATTAACCCGACCGGGGGTAGCTCGCCCTGTTTCTTTTCGTATTTATCCAGCCATTTTAAGTACAGTTCCATTTGACCTTTATGTTTCGCTGTAAACTTTCCCAATTTTAATTCAATCGCCACCAACCGTTTCAGGGAGCGATGATAAAAAAGCAAGTCCAGGTAAAAATCCTCCCCATCAATAATCATTCTTTTTTGGCGTTCCACAAATGCGAACCCCTTGCCGAGTTCTAAGACAAACGTTTCCAGCTCCCTCAAAATAGCGGCTTCCAGGTCTCTTTCCAAATAGGTGTTTTGTAAGCCCAGGAAATCCAAAAAATAGGGGTCCTTAAAAGTGTTATGTATATTAGGATGATTATCGCTGATTTGTAAATTTGCGATGTGCATACGTTCAAAAGTTTTTGTTGCGATCTGATTGCGTAATTCCCGCACACCTAAGAGTTCGTCGGCAACTTTTCGTGCATAAAATAATTTTTCGTCAATACTTTTCAGTGGTATAAGCACAAGGAAATGCGACCAACTCAATTGTCGTGACAGTGTAACGACAATTTCTTCATCGGTAAATTGTACAGCGAACTGCAACATCCGACGCAAATTTCTTTCTTCAAAATTCCTCCCATATTTATCGGCTAACTGTTTAGAAAGCGTAACAACAATTTGTTTCCCATAATCGGCTCGTTGGTTTTGCAGGATATTTTCATTGATCTGTTTGCCAATTTTCCAAAAAAGCATGGTAAGCGTACTATTGGCCTGCTTTACCCAATTTTGCTGGGTATCCTCTATCAATTCCGATTACTGAGAAAGCAATGTTTGTTCGCTGTTGACGCCTTTCATTTCCTTTTCTTTATTTATTTAGTTTTCCTTTCGGTGCTAATCTCATTTTAAGCGCCAAACAAAGTGCGTACTGCAAAGCTAATTTTTTAGTCCTATTTCGAGTTTACTGAACGATGATTTTTCGTCTTAGCTATCCATTCGCGAGAATCCGGGCAAAGGCCAAAAGAGGTGGACTTCTCGTGCCCACGCTGACAGGTAATGAACTATTCAAACCGCTAACCGCTGATTGAAACAGACCCGGCGGCTATTATAATACCTGCAATTTTGAATAACTTTGTATTAGATAAAACCAGCAGTTAAGGCAAAAAATTTATTTAACCATTCACTTTCAACACCATGCGAAATGACCTAATACCCGGAGCTCGTTTTCCTGATTATCAGCTAACCGACCACACAGCCACACGGCGGAAATTGTCCGAACTCCAGGGCGCGGATCCCATGATCGTGGTGCTGAGTCGCGGGGGCTTCTGCCCAAAGGACCGGCGCCAGCATGAAGGGCTTATCGGGTTATACCGTGAAATGGAAGTCGGCTATTGCCGGTTGGTCACCATCAGTACCGATAACCTCTCGGAGACAAACGAATACCGTAGCGGAGTTGGCGCGCACTGGCCCTTCCTATCCGACGCGGGCCGTGTTGTCCAAAAGGATCTCGACATCCCCGAATATACGGACCCTGTGCACAATCCCATGATCCCTCACGTGGTTGTTTTGGAGCCGGACCTCATCATCTACAAGATCTACAACGGGTACTGGTATTTTGGAAGGCCCACCATGGAGGACTTGCGCCAGGATTTGCGTGCCGTCAGCAAGAAATGCCGGGCAGACTGGGACATTACTACGCCCGAAATGAAACAGGCCTGGCAGGAAGGCCGCAAAGAGCTGTTCTATCCATACGGCAAGACATACGTCCAAACCATCCGCGAACAGGATTGATTTCACCGCCGGGTGCGGCGCCAAATGCAGGATACCTCGCCGGCTCAAGCATATTGCTTCAATCCAAACCATTGTCAGCCTCCCGCTTACGTATCAAGCTGATTTTAATCAATCAAGGCTTGTTGCCATCACAGGTGTTCGGAAGATCAAAAATCGTTGTTGTGTTAAATACCATCGTTACTTTTTCTTGAAAAATATTAGTTGTCGACCGTCCGCAGAAGAGCTTCGGAAAAAAACCGGGGAAAACCGGTCCCCAACAATGTTGGGGATGAAGGGGGCCAGGGCATAGCAACTTTTCGCATATATGGTAACGAAGCGACAGGGTTAAGCCGGCGAAAGAAGTTGCAGCCCAAGGTTTTCCCCGGTTTTGTGGGCAAAGGCCTGCAGCGCAAAGAAGCATTTCTGCGGACTTGATTTTTTTTGGTTACTTTTTTGTATCAAGACAAAAAAGTGACTAGCCCCCGCGGCAATGAGCGGGGTCTCATTGTGCAAACGAATATACATTGTGGTGAGCATTAACGTACGACTTTCGGGCGGACCTACGCTCTTTTCGAGTAGTTTTCTCGATCATGCAGTTCGTCCGAACACCCATGATGTTGCCATATTGTTATTCCCCTATTCAGTCGCGCGAAGGCCAAAAGAGGTGGCCTCCCCGCCGGTTCACGCATCTTGTTTAAACCCGAACCACTCTCAGCGTCCCGCTGACGTACCAGTGTGATTTCAATCAATGAAGGCCTCTGCTACTATAGGACTATCCGCGGCCTTATACGTTTTAACCCAGCCTTTAATTGCCGATAACATCCTGTTTTTACTGGTAATACCCAATTCGGGGTTTGTTTTCAAAAATTCGCGCCTTAAAACAGAAGCCGTATTGGCTGAACATGCAGGGGCCCACCCCGGGGGCTTTACGAAGTATAAAAATTTATTTTTAAATGTTGCTGCATTTTTCACATCGCGCCAGAGTAGTAATATTTCACCAAAATACAGGTCACAAAAATTGGTAACATCTAATTCTCTTGTCACACCATAATCCATCCTTATCTCTTCTTTAAATGGCTGCAAGGTTCCAAATAGCCAATCCCATAACGGCACAGTCGAGGCAAAGTTCCTGTCGATGTACAGCGGATGTTTTGCATGATGTACCCGGTGATGTGCCGGCGTAATGATCAAATGCTGCAATACGCCAAGTTTTCCATTTTTTAAAGCCCTTTCGCTGATATGGGCAAACATTCCCCACGTAGTGCTGATTAACATAATGGTCACAAACATCACCGGGTTGATGCCAAAAAGCGTTAAAATAACTAAGTAGACGAAAGTGGAATAAAAACCCTCTGCGAAAAAGTTGATCCAGTTTACCGTCAGATTTAACTCGGTTGGAGAATGGTGCGGGGCATGAAGGCACCATAAAAACCGTACGCGATGAGAACAGAAATGGTAAAGCCATACGGCAAATTCAAAGCAAAAGTAGGCATAGATCCAGCTATACCATTGTAAATTGACGGTGAACAGCCGGATTTTTTGAAAATGGGGCAGCCAGATCCAAAACATGTGGATCAAAAACAATTTTGGCAAAAGTTCGGTGATGATCAAAGCCAAAAAAGAGGACTTATAATGGACCAAAACATTATTAAAGATGCGTTTATGTTTACTATCACCTGGTATAGTACCGCTTTCTTGTTTCAAAAGCAGAACAATCAACGACAGAACTTCCCATAACAGGTAAGTAACATTTAACATAATTATGATGGCTAATAAGCTTTTATAATAATTATGATTTGAAAAAGGACGAATGACCGATCCGACAAATCCTCTGCCTTTTACGGAGTTGTAAATAGACAGCGAATAGTCCGAAACCAGTTTATACATGATAAAACCAAACGCGCATACGAAAATTACGTTTTCAATGATCCTCCAATTTACGTGCAGCTTTTTGGTAAAACTCATTTATATTATTTTATACAATGTATTTCAGCTAAGTTAAAAAAAAATCCAAATTATATATGCCGGTTAAACCCCATCCGGGCGCTCAAATCCGCGCAAACGCCAAAAGAGGTGGGCTTCATGCCCCCGCTGATAGCTAACCCGCCATGCTGCACTGGCAGGTAACTTTAAAGCGAAATCTGTGAAATCAACGAATCCGTTTAATCAGTGGTTCAGACAATTCCACTGACAGGTAATGAACTTTACGTACCGCCAGCCCATGTCCCCATCCGTGCCCCAAAACCTAACATTAAAATCGGCCTGATATTCCCCACCTGAATTCTCCCGCCGATGGCCCGTCAAGCCGCTCATTTCTAACTGCTTAACAGCCAAAAAAAATTTCGTAACGTAACACTACGAGTAAGCTAAGCTAACACTGCAAGTAAGCTCACGAAATCCCGATTTGTATTCGCTATAAAAACAAAACATATTTGTGGGGGAGTCGAATTTTGAATTACCAAAGGTGGCATCCAACTTATTTTTGTTCTTTGACATATTGAATATTTGTTTAGAATATGAGTTTTAGGAAAGTCCGCTAACTCAGCGAAATCCGACAAATCAACTTTACGAAGGGCCCTTCCTGAACGCTGAAAAAAACCAGTCCTGAAAAAAATCACACGGAATTCACATACGATTCACACCAAAATCACACGCTATTCACACGAAATTTCACAAAATTCATACGAGAATCACACGGTGTTTGTTCGAAAATTACAACTATAAATAACTGATTTTTAGTCACTTGAGATATAAAATGTTTGTTCAGAACGCGATAAATTTAAGTTTTTCAGTAAAAAAACACACGGCAGACCATATTTTGCCCCTTTTGGTGGCTCAATTTACATGCATGAAAATTATTGTAAACGGTTTCAGAAGTAACAAAATGGCAGTAAAGAAAAAACAGGATTATCTAACAAGAGTGTAAACCTATTTCAGGGTGGAGGCAGTACACACAAAGTACACACAAAGTACCTCAAAAGTACACGCAAAGTACCTCAAAGTTTTTTGCAAAATGCGAAGCCAAATTGGTAAAATCGGGTTGGTAGGAATGGCTCTAAAAAAATAGATTAATTTCTTAACTCCCCCTTTAGCGGATTCCGAAGATGATCGTGATTGGCTGTAGAGACGCAATATTTTGCGTCTGGCCTTTGCAAAGTTGAGGTGTGCAGGTTTTGCCGGACAGTGGTGATTGGCTGTAGAGACGCAATATTTTGCGTCTGGCCCTTTGCAAAGTTGAGGTGTGCAGGTTTTGCCGGACAGTCGTGATTGGCTGTAGAGACGCAATATTTTGCGTCTGGCCGTTGCAAAGTTGAGGTGTGCAGGTTTTGCCGGACAGTCGTGATTGGCTGTAGAGACGCAATATTTTGCGTCTGGCCTTTCAATCTGTGCCTGCGATCGAACGAATCAGGCACGCTCAAAAACAGAGCTCGCCGAAAAAGGAAACCATGCGGCTTCCCCCTTTTCGCTTGTATGCTGAAGACCCGTTTCACCCCTGTTGTGATGCCAGTATGGTCTTAACCGTCATGAACATCCGGTCGCTGCCCGGCAAGGCGGTAAAGCCGTAGGCTTTGTAAAAGCTGGCCGCTTTTTCATCTATCGGGTCGACCATTACGGCCAGGATACCCATTCTTTCCGACAACCCGGCGCATTGATTCAGCGCTTGAATCAGAAGGTACTGCCCCAACCCCTTGCCCTGGTGGGCCTTACCCATCGCCAGCCGTCCCAACAATATGGTCGGTATATCGGCATAGGCCGCTGGCAGCTTTTTTACCAGTTCTTCCGGCAGTTCTTCCAGCTTAATGGAATGACTTGACAGGGTATAATACCCAAGCACCGTGTTGTCCGGGCTGTCACAGAGAACGTAACAGACAGCTAAATCCCGTTTTACGTCCTGGCTGGCAAGCCGTTTTATATAATTATCCAGTATAAGACGTCCGCAGTCGAAATTGCTCCGTTGATGAGCTTTTTCAAGTATTGCTATCGCTAGTGCCATGTTCTTTTAACCGCTTGAAGGTTTGCTGAGCCTTCTTAAGTTTATCGTTCGGAACCGGCGGATTTAATAGTGCATTTACAAAGATCGTTTGGTCTTCCAGGGTTGTTAACATTCTGTTGTTGTCATTAATAATTCTGGTTGCTTCCGTATTGATGCAAAAAACGACAAACTCTGTTAAACTTTTAAAACCACGCAATTCCGACGCATACTTAATTAACTCTTTTTGTGCGCTGCTAATACGAACATCAATTCTATCGTTAACTGTGGTTGCCATATGTGATTTTCCAAACTTCTAATCCTCTTAATTGACTGCTTAATCTTATTCTTCTTTCGTTGGTGATACTATATTTTGATATTTACTTTTTGATTTTTTACTGCTTTTTGCTGTTTAATTTCTGGTGCTTCGCTGGTTTTTTTTTGCCTGATTTTTGGTGCTTTCTTTAATTTAGCTTTTCTGGTGTGTTGATTTTTTTGCTGTGCTTGCGTTTTTTACTTAATTCTTCTTAATCTTTGCTTTACTTCAATTTTTCTAATGCTCTTGATTCGATAGTGCTGCAATCCCTGGACCTTTTTTTTCGTATTAGCTGCACAAATGTACGCATAATCTACGTACAAATCAAAGTGCTTTTTGAAAGATTTCCAAATTCTCTTAATCAGGCGCAATCAAAAGTCAATCCTACACGTGCGGGAAGGAACCATGATAGGCAAGTGAATTCCGGCAACTTTGCAGCTAAACAAAAATGCAAAAGTTCCAACATTGTCTCCTTTCGACAATTTGCCCATCTCATTCGTGTTTTTTTTGACACTTGGTATTCGCCTCTTGACATTTTTACCTTTCGCCTTTCACCTCTCCTGGCTATTGGTTCTTGCATTACACTTATTGCGATTTCTGCTTCAACTGTATTTTATAAAGGCCATAGTCAATTACCTGGGTCATCTGCGAAGTGTTAGTTTGTTTGGCATCGACGGTTTGGTTTATAATCAATGCAGCGTTGTTTAGCGTAATCGGAACCGCAAGCCTGGCCATATTTACCAGGTCAACCGGGGCAACATTGTTGTTCATATCCATCAACGATTTCATAGTCGCGGCCGTGCCCGGCGAGTTCATGCCGCCGCCTGCTCCCGTTTGCGACTGCATCTGGGCTTGTATTTGCTTGGCCTGCG
This sequence comes from Bacteroidota bacterium, assembly GCA_013286235.1. GTDB lineage: Bacteria > Bacteroidota > Bacteroidia > Sphingobacteriales > Sphingobacteriaceae > Mucilaginibacter. The sequence continues at coordinate 17,294 of JABDGE010000033.1, read as the reverse complement.
CTAACATCTGCTGCAGTTGACCCTGGTAAGCGCCGGCATTGGCTTTAATGTTCATTGCGTTATTCTTCATGGTTGTTGGGTCTAAAAAATACCCGTCGAGTCCGTTAATGCCCATGTTTTGTGGTGGAACAGCGCCACAGGGTATTCGCCAAAGTCCGGCGCTCGCCGGGCTTGCTCCAAACCTTCCAAGTGTAAGCGTATCGGCGCCGCCTTTACCGCAAAAATGCAGGATCAACAACGGCGCCGGCATAGTATAGGTCTTGGTGCCAACATACGATGGTGTGCAATTGGGTGTACTCATCGAATTTTCCTGGACAGTCGCAGTAAAAACGCCGTTTTCTGTGTTGGATAACACCATCCGTACACAGGCCACCGTATCCAGCTCGACCACCATCTCGGCCGTCCCCTGCAGGTGAGCTGTTTGGGTTACGCCCCCTTGCATGCTCGTCTTCACATTTAGGTCAAGACTGAGCGTATAACGGGTGATCTGGTTCAAAAGGTCTATAAACCCGCCACCATTTCCCCCAACCATTTCGTCTTGTGCCGACAACGACAGCATCAAAGGTATATCCGAAAGATAGCTTATGTCATGATCCTGTGTGATCTTGTCGGTCAACGCAGTTAACAAATTTTCGACCACTGTTCTGCATGCCTCAAAAATTGTTCCCTGGTTTCCATTGGTGAATTGGTCCGTCCCCAAAATTTTCTCCAGTTGGCCTTCAGCATTTAAGTACACCCTGACAGCCGGTATAGATGCATTATAATTCTTCTGCTTTATTACATCCTGGGCAAATTGATTCGCCTTGTTCACACACCGCTGCGCAAGGAACGCTTCAGCCTGCATCAATACCCCGGCATCCATAAATGCACAGGGGCCGTTATTCTGGGGATTTGATTTTGAGTGTTTGAACAAGCTGTTGATCATATTTTGCATGTCTGGGGTAGGCGCCACATTTTCGCCGGTTTGCGCCAACAGCGTCAAAGGGCGCAAAAGGGCAACGGCTTTTTGAAGAAGCCCCAATTCTGGTTGAAAAAAAATGGTGTCATATCCTTTACATTGTTTATCAAACGCCTTCTGCGCATCGCGGTTGCAGCCCCAGCAATTAAAATAATCCGCAAGCGGTGGTGGCGGGTAATCATAGGTTTTATCGCGCCGGTGGGCCTGGTAAAAACTAATGATGGAATTATAATCATCCGCCTGGCTAATGCACCAATTTGCCAGGTTATTATACTGCTGATAGGTAGGGTTGCTCGACGTTCCGCCGGGCGGGGGAGCAGTTTCCTTCAAACCAAAATAAAACGCCTTTGCCGAGTCAATTGCCCCCTGCGAGAATTGATACAGGTGATATTCATTTAAACCTTCTGAAGTGACGAGGTCCTGCTTTACCTGCGACTCCAACTGATCCACCTGGCTCGTTCCCTGGTCTATCGCCTGGTTCAATTTCTGTCCCGCCTGCGATTGAACGGTTACGCTGCCGTCCTTGTTAACGGTTACGTTGCCGCCCACGGCCTGCCCGGTAATATAGTTGCTATCGGCCTTAAAAATAGTTCCTGATTGCCAGTGGCCGGTGAAGGAAAGCAGCGTGTCTTTCTTTTTCGGCTGGCCGTAAGCAGTAGAGCCTAACACTAAAAGAAGGAATAAATACGGAGGGATTTTAAGTTTCATAGCGGTAGATATTAATTCCAGGTCGAAAAAAACAACGACCCATGACTTAAAATTAAAGAAGAAACCCGCTGATAAAAAAGGCTCTAAGCCAAAATAGGCATTTTATCCCATAACTATTTAGCGATGGGTTTACGCCGGAGAAGATTTATTTCTTTGAAGGAAAAATCCGGTTATGGCAGATGGTTCGGAAAAGTTTAGATCGGCACATCACCGCAAGCTTGCTCAGGCGCCGTAATCCCCCTGCTTATTAGTGTTTATTTTAATATTTCCAACCATAGTAGTTTAAACAGCCAAAAAAAATCTATTTTAGTACCTTATATAATTAATGAAGAAAACCCTACGCTGGCGCATCGCCCAGACTTTTGAAGCCCGCTGGTGGAAAAAGTACCTGTCACATAAAGACGTTGCCACCTACCTGGAGTGGAAAAGAGGTTACTGGAACAACGTACTAAATCTGCTGAAAGAAAGCATAAAATTGAAGCCGGGGCAAAAAATACTCGATGCAGGTTGCGGTCCTGCCGGAGTTTACATTTCCCTGCCGTCGTATGAGGTCACCGCTTTCGATCCCCTGCTGGATACCTATCATCAAACGCTTGATCATTTCAAAAAAGAGATGTATCCTGGTGTGAAGTTCATAACTGAATCGCTCGAAAATTTTCACGATGACAATTTATATGATGTGATATTTTGTATGAACGCGATTAATCATGTGGCGCAAATACGCGACGCCTTCCAAACTTTATACAGGCATTGTAAGAAAGGCGGGCGCCTGATAGTTTCGATCGATGCTCATAATTATAAATTTGTTAAGTATTTCCTCAGGATTCAACCACAAGCTGATATCCTGCACCCGCACCAGTATAGCCTTGATGAATATCAGGAAATGCTAACTTCAATGGGGTGCACAATGTTGCAAACCGAGTTAACCAAAAAAGAGTTCTTTTTTAGTCACTATATACTCGTGGCGTCAAAAGACTGACGATGTGCTGATTGAAAATGACAATTTAACGCGGGGGTGACGCGCTTAAAACGCCAGGTGAGGAATATCAAAAGACTGTAGTTTAGGCTGACTTGATAGTCGCACAGGATTAACCCATATGAATTTCTTTTTGTACCCCTAATGAACAAACCCCGCCTAACGCCCCTGACAAAGAAGGTTGCTGCCTGTTTGCTTAAACTGGTCATTTTGGGTTTGGCGTTCTATTTTATTTACAGGGCTGTGCTCAAAAACATGGGCAGCCTTCAGCAATTCATGGTGATGGTAGGCCACCTCAACAAAAGGGTCGTGCTGGCGATAATGGTTATTGTGGTTTTGCTGATGATCGCTAATTGGCTGCTCGAATCGTTAAAATGGCGGTATATTACCAAAAACCTAAGCCCCATGACGGTATGGCTGGCCATCGAATCCGTTTTTTGCGGTTTAACATGGGCGATTTTTACCCCTAACCGTATTGGCGAATATGGGGGAAGAATAATGTTTTTGCCGGCGCGTAAACGAATACACGGCGTACTGGTAATGGGAGTTGGAGCCTTCGGCCAAACTTTGGCCAGCTGTGTATTGGGGGCCTTGTCCCTTACATGGTTTATTTACGCATATGTCCACCCAAACCCCTGGTTGATGCTGTGCATATTCCTTGTGGCCCTTGCCTACGTGGCCTTATTGACGATACTTTATTTTGACATAAAATGGCTGGTTTCCTTACTTACCCGCATAAAATATGTAAAAAAATATCATCGTTTTTTTGATATCATCAGCCGCTACAAATTTTCTGAATTGTTAGCCATCGTAGGATTTAGCATGGCCCGCGTGCTTGCATTCACCATACAATATTACCTTATTATACATCTGCTTGTTCCGCAAATACCGGTCCACCAGATCGTATTGGCAATGTTTGCATTCTACTTTGTTCAGTCGGTTATTCCATCATTAGATATTCTCGACATAGGCGTGCGGGGTTTTGCTGCCGATAAAATTTTCGGATATATTACCAACCAGCACATAGCTATCATCGTAGCCGTTTCCATTATTTATATCGTCAATTTGATCATTCCCGCCATTTTAGGTTCGGTGTTTGTTTTGAAAATGAAGTTCTTCGAACGCGCAGCCTGACACAGCAACTCATTGCAATTCATACCTTTGTCGAAGGGGGATCAAAAAACAGGAATATTGAGCTACTTACCGATGCAAAACTTACTAAAAATATTCTTCAGCAGATCATCCGTTGTAACCGCGCCGGTGATCTCGCCCAGGTAATGCAGCGCCTGTTTAATATCCATGGCCAGAAAATCCGAGGTAACGGTATCCATGCCGCTCAACACGCGGCTTAGCGCTTCTTCAGTTTTGGTGAGCGCCTCCAGGTGGCGGATATTGGTCACCAGAGTTTCTTCGCCTATTAGCTTTTCGCTGATAGCCGCGCTATAAATGTGTTGTTTCAGTTCTTCGATGTTGAGTTTTTGTTTGGCGGAGATTTGCAGGAAGTTGGAAGGTTGTAATGTTGGAAGGTTGCAATGTTGGAAGATTGCAATGTTAGAAGATTCGGGATTTATGAGATCAATTTTGTTAGCGACAACAAGCATCTTTACGCCGGGTGTTTGGAGCGTTTCAATATCATACTGGAGTTCCGTCGGGCTGATCGTGGTTGCATCGAATACATAGAGCAATAACGCCGACTGGCTAATCTTTTCCATGGTGCGCTCCACTCCTATTTTTTCGATGGCGTCGGTGGCTTCGCGGATGCCGGCGGTGTCGATCAGGCGGAAGCTGATACCGTTGATGTTGAGCACTTCCTCGATGGTATCGCGGGTGGTGCCGGGGATGTGGCTGACGATAGCTCGTTCCTCGTTCAGGAGCGCGTTTAACAGCGTAGACTTGCCAGCGTTGGGCCTGCCGGCTATAACGCTGTTTACGCCCTGCTTGATGGCATTGCCGAGCTCAAAAGAGCGGATCAGGCTGCCGATAACCCCATTGATCTGCAGGATGAGCGTTTTGAGCTGGTCACGGTTGGCGAATTCAACATCTTCTTCGGCAAAATCAAGTTCCAGTTCTATAAGGGAAGCAAACTGAACAAGCTGGTCGCGAAGGGATTGCAGCTGGCTGCTGAAACCGCCCCGCAATTGCTGTATGGCTACCTGCTGCGAGGCTTTGGAATTTGAGGCGATAAGATCGGCCACGGCTTCTGCCTGCGACAGGTCCATCCGGCCGTTTAAGAATGCTCTTAAAGTAAACTCTCCCGGTTTTGCCGCCCGGGCGCCTTTCCTCATCAGCAATTTGATCACCGATTCGAGTATGTACTGCGAGCCATGACAGGAAATCTCCACCACGTTTTCGCCCGTATATGAACGCGGCTCGATGAACAGCGAAACCAATACTTCATCCAAAACGGCATCATCGTCAACCATTTGGCCAAAATGTATGGTATGCGACGCCTGTTTCGTAAGGTCTTTACCCTTGAACGCCTTTGCGGTAATCCCGATAGCATCCGGCCCCGAGAGGCGTATAACCCCGATAGCGCCGGTTCCGGCAGGAGTTGCGAGGGCGATGATGGTATCCGTTGGGTTCATAGTTCATGGTTCATGGTTCATAGTCGGAGCTTTGGCGCATGAATAGAGGGCAAAGATAGAAGAGTTCATGGTTTATAGAGGAATGCGGAAGTCGGTCCCGATAACTGTCGGGAGTCGATTGCGGAATGAGAGAAATTCCTGGTGCATGGCCGGATCATCAGGCAAAAATTCGGGACAAAGATAGGAAAGTTAATAGCTGACGGCTCACGTGATGTCCCAAAATCCCTAACTTCGTTATCACCATGCAAAAACCCATCCCATTCGCCTTTGTATTAGATTACCTGCCCACCGGCATAATCCTGAAACGGATGTTTGGCATGCTATATATCTATTCGGGCAAACGAATATTGATGATCCTGCGGGACAGCCAAAAAACACCGGAATGGAACGGGATTTGGGTAGCCTCGCAGGCAGAACATCACCAAAGCTTAAAAAAACATATCCCGGAGCTGGGCGCCTTTATCCTGGATGGCGACGACCGGCACAGCGACTGGCTCCTCCTACCCGAAAAAGCCGAAGATTTTGAAACCGCCGCCATAAAAATTTGTGAGTTAATAACCCATGGCGACCCGCGAATCGGAAAAGTGACGGAAAAGCCACCCCTCTGACCAATATTTTGTTACTTTCGGAGCCAATTATGGTAACTTTTTTTGAAGCCTCGCTGGATACAATTTCGGTCCATCACGTCGGTAACCAGGGTCGCGCGGAACTATACGCACTATCGGATCATCCCCTCGAATTGAAGGATGAGATCATCCCCAACTTGCTGATGCAGTACTTTTTAAAACCCTTCGAAAAGGTTAACGAAGTTTATACCCTGTACCACAGCAGCGGCGACGTCAAACTCAACGAACTGTATCATTTTGCCACGCAGGTTTTTGAGGATAAAAGCCAGTTCCATGGGATATCGGAACAGGTAGCCAATTTTTTATACCAGGTGGCCGGGCACCCAAATATCAAGGACGGCGAGTTGTACATGGTTTATTTTAACAACGTCCAGATAGAAGGTACCACGCTGGATGCGATCGGCATTTTTAAATCGGAAAACAAGGAAACTTATCTCAAGGTCTATCCCGATAAAGGCGGTTTCCAGGTGGATTACGAGGAAAACGCCATCAACATCAACAAACTGGATAAGGGCGCGCTAATATTTAATACCGAAAAAGAGAATGGCTATAAAGTAGTCGTGATCGACAAAACCAACGGTGGCCAGGATGCGGCCCTGTATTGGAAAGACCAGTTTTTACAGCTAAAGGTCCGTAACGACAGCTTTAACCGAACCAGCAACACGCTCGGTATTTACAAAAACTTTGTCACCCAAAAGCTCGACGACGAATTTGAAATGAGCAAAGCCGACAAAATCGACCTGCTGAACCGCAGCATGAAATATTTTAAGGAAAAGGACACTTTTGATATGGACGAGTTTACCGGCGAAGTGATCGGCAACCCGAAGGCAATCGAATCCTTCAAAACCTTTAAAAGCCAGTACGAGCAGGAATTCGACAGCCCGATTGGCGATACGTTCGAAGTATCCGGCAACGCCGTAAAAAAACAATCCCGGGTTTATAAAAGCGTTTTAAAGCTGGACAAAAATTTCCATATCTATATTCACGGCAATAAGGAACTAATCGAGAAGGGTTTTGACGAAGGCAAGCACATGAATTATTATAAGGTTTATTTTAAGGAAGAGGCGTAGATATCATCTGGCTTAACCGGCTCCCATCCTTGACGCATTTATTTTATGGACAAACGTTTTGATCGTCATGCCTTTGGGCGACCTGAAAATGATAAGTTTGTTTCCATCGATGGTGGCATACTCTTTGTAAACACCGATGCTAACGATTCGTGAATGCTCAATGGCAATCAATTCCTTATCATCAAAGATTAGTCCAATCCTATAGTTACCGCCGCTTTCGTAAATACTATACTCCTCACAGTGTGGAAGTGTTCTTCTTATGATCCCCTGGGGATCGTAGCCCTCCTGCTTCATAAAAAGCTTAAGTGAATCATAGTTAAAGCTAAACATGCCTGGTTTAAAAGTCGAGTCGAGTATGTTTTCGGCAATCGAATTTTCCTTGATGTTGGCTTTATAAACGTAACCAGTGATTTCAATCCAACAACTTTTGAAATGCCCTTCCGTTCCACTAGTGGCAAACGAACTGGCTAGTTTTTTGGGAATATCGGCTAACGTTATGCCAATTAATCTGTGATTTTGGTCAAACAGCGGGGTGCCTTTTTTTGGTATATATCTATCTGAATATTGCTCGTTGGTTATCAATACAGAAAACGAAACTTCGAACCAGCCATTTTCTAATTCGCCGCATTCCACTTCCACCCCTTCTCTTAACGATACGAGTATTTGTCCGTTTGGCTTATCCCGGAAATTGGCCGGGCCATCAATTCGTTCAGCCCTCGCAGATATAACAACGAAGAAAAGTAAAGGAATCAAGAAATGTTTAAGCTTCATGATAAAGTGTCAAGGCATTAACTTTTGCTAAGTTAGTAAAGGTTATGCAAAAACAAAATGCCCGTGAAGTGCCAAAATCGGTGAAACTAAGCGAAGCGACCTCATGAATGCCGCTGAAAAACAAACAACCAGTTAATAATGCCTAAAACTAAAACTTTTCCTCTATCCCCAACCCAAACAAAGCAAAATCATATCTAACCGGGTCAACAGGATCAAATTCCCGTAACCGGTCAGTTAATTCAACAGCGGTTTGCCAGTCGGTTTGTTTACGGGTGATGAGGTTAAGCTTGCGGGCTACACGGTCTACATGCAGGTCGCAGGGGCAAATAAGGTCGGCTGGTTTAATGTGGTTCCAGATGCCAAAATCCACGCCGCAGTCGTCTTTACGCACCATCCAGCGCAAAAACATATTCAGCCTTTTGGAGGTGGATTTTTGAGATGGGGATGAAATATGTTTTTTGGTGCGATGCGGAAACTCAGGTAGCGAAAAGAAGTAGGACCGAAAATAATTTAAACAATTTTCTACTGTGAAATCGTGCTCCTCCGCCATCTGGCGGAGGCTGGGGGGCAAGAATGCCGACTCGAGAGAATCGTAGTTACTATAATGATGCCTGAAAAACGAAATAAAATACAGGGTATCAATATCGTTAAAAGTGCGGTGTTTAAAGTTTAACAGCTTCTTGAGATCGGTTTCGGCGTGGTTCATGATAAAATCATGCGGCGCGCCATCCATCAGCGTTATCAATTCCCTGCACTTGTTGATGATGGTAACCCGCTGTCCCCAAGCCAATACCGAAGCCCAAAGCCCCATGATCTCGATGTCCTGCTGTTTGGAAAACATGTGCGGGATGCATATGGGATCGTTAGGGATAAATTCCGGACGGTTGTATTGGATTACTTTTGAATCGAGGAATGCCTTAATATTTTCTATCATGATTCTAAGTTGCAGTAGCAGTAGCAGTTAAGATTTCCATACTGCTGCTGCTACTCAAAACTGCCACTTATTTAAGCGCTTGCTTGATGTCCTCTAATAAATCCTCCACATCCTCCACCCCCACGCTGAAACGCAGCAGGTTATCCACCACACCCACTTTTTCCCGTTCCGCTTTTGGGATGGAACCGTGCGTCATGCTCACCGGGTGATTGATCAACGACTCCACGCCACCTAAAGATTCGGCTAAAGAGAATACCTTAAATGAGGAGGCCACACGGTAGGTTTCCTGCAGGTCGGCGCCTTTTAAGGTGATAGATATCATCCCGCCGAAATCGCGCATTTGTTTTTTGGCGATATCATGATTGGGATGATCAGTAAAGCCCGGCCAGTAAATCTTATCCACTTTGGGATGCGTTTTCAGGTATTCGGCTATTATCTTACCGTTTTCACAATGCGCCTTCATGCGCAGGTGCAGGGTTTTAATGCCGCGTAATACCAAAAAACTATCCATCGGCCCGGGCGTAGCGCCGCAGGCATTGTAAATGAACCAAAGCTTCTTATATAATTCCTCGTCGTTCAACATCAAAGCGCCCATCACTACGTCGCTATGGCCGCCGATATATTTGGTTACCGAGTGCATCACAATATCCGCCCCTAAGTCGATCGGATTCTGCAGGTACGGCGAGGCAAACGTATTATCCACCGCCAGCAGCACATTTTTCTCTTTGCTGATTTTCCCTATCGCTTCAATATCCACAATCTGCATGGTAGGATTGGTAGGCGTCTCTATCCAGATCAGTTTGGTATTTTCGTTTACATACTCCCTTACAATCTCGGGGTTTGATAGATCAAGGAAATGAAACTTGATGCCATAATTGGCAAATATTTTTGTGAATATGCGGTATGACCCTCCATACAGGTCATTCCCGGTGATCACCTCATCGCCCGGCTGCAGCAATTTCAGCACTGCATCCGTCGCCCCCATACCGCTGGAAAATGCCAGGCCAAACTCCGCATTTTCCAATGCAGCGAGGCAGTTTTCCAATGCCTTGCGCGTGGGATTTGTCCCCCGGGAATATTCAAAGCCCTTATTATCTCCCGGCGATTTTTGCCAATAGGTTGATGTCTGGTAGATCGGCGTCATTATAGCGCCTGTGGAAGGATCCGGCTCCTGGCCTGCGTGTATAGCTTTTGTTGCGAATTTCATTGGTTGTTGTAATATTGTAATGTTGAAAGGTTTTAAAGTTAAGGAGGATTGTCTTTGGGCCGGAACGTTTGCAAGCTGCTCTTCGATTCAATGTTTATTTACCGGTTTGGTCAACATTTCAACCTTGCAACTTTTCAACATTCCAACTCCTCAATACGCTCTCGCAAATATAACCCGCTGCTTCGACGGCTTTCCCGTTCTTATACAAAAACCTTCTTCTTGCTTATTATTTAAGGGAATGCACCTAATCGTCGCTTTCGTCTCGTCCTTTATCAATTGCTCGGTTTCGCTGGTGCCATCCCAATGGGCTGATAAAAAGCCAGGTTCCTCATCCAGCATCCGTTTAAATTCTTCATAAGTATCTACCTCTGTGGTATTCTCCGTCTTGAAATTCAGTGCTTTTTTGTAGATGTTTTGCTGGATTTCCTCCAGCAATTTCTCAATCCGTCCTGCTAATCCCTCCTGGCTCACCGTCTCCTTCGTTTTTGTATCACGCCGCGCCAACTCGACCGTCCCGTTTTGCATGTCGCGGCCGCCGATGGCTACCCGCAGCGGCACGCCTTTTAGTTCATATTCAGCAAACTTGGCGCCCGGGCGGTGGGTGTCCCGCTTGTCGAATTTAAACGAAATGCCTTTGGCTTTAAATTCTTTGGTTAATTCCTTTACAAACACGGCAATATTTTCCAGCTCTTCTTCAAACTTATAGATCGGAACGATCACCACTTGTATTGGCGCCAGCTTTGGTGGCAGCACCAGCCCGGCATCGTCTGAGTGCGCCATGATGAGGGCGCCGATCAATCGCGTAGATACGCCCCATGACGTCGCCCATACGTAATCCAGTTTGTTCTCCCTTGATGTAAATTTTACATCAAAAGCTTTGGCAAAGTTCTGCCCCAAAAAGTGCGATGTGCCCGCCTGCAGGGCTTTGCCGTCCTGCATCAATGCCTCAATACAGTAGGTGTCCAGTGCTCCGGCAAAACGCTCGTTGGCAGTCTTTTTTCCTTTGATGACCGGGAGGGCCAGCCAGTTCTCTGCAAAATCTGCATAAACCTCCAGCAATTGCTCAGTTTCGGCTATAGCTTCTTCGGCGGTGGCGTGGGCGGTGTGTCCCTCCTGCCATAAAAATTCAGTCGTCCGTAAAAAAAGGCGCGTGCGCATTTCCCAGCGAACCACGTTAGCCCATTGGTTTACCAGGATGGGGAGGTCGCGGTAGGATTGTATCCAACCCTTATAGGTGTTCCAGATGATGGTTTCGGATGTAGGCCTCACGATCAGTTCTTCTTCCAACTTGGCTTCCGGGTCGACTATGATATTGCCCTCTCCGTCATTTTTGAGGCGGTAATGGGTAACCACGGCGCATTCTTTGGCAAAGCCTTCCACGTGTGCTGCTTCTTTCGAAAGAAAGGATTTGGGTATAAATAACGGAAAATAGGCGTTAACGTGACCGGTTTCCTTAAACATGCCGTCAAGCACCGCCTGCATTTTTTCCCAGATGGAATAGCCATAGGGCTTAATGATCATGCAGCCTTTGACCGGGGAATACTCAGCCATATCGGCTTTTATTACCAAATCATTGTACCATTGCGAATAATCTTCTTCTTTACTTACAACGCCTTTATTATTCATAAACTTTATTTCACCATCTATTTTGGATAGCCGCCAAATTTATAAAAATTAGTGGTAGCCCGTTCCGATTAGCTGGCCTTGCCTGCGTTTTTTTGCTATTCTTTTAAAAGGACTACTGACCAAGGTTAAAAAAATCAACCCCAACAAAGGCCAATACCAAACCGGGAATATAAAATATAGCCATATTTGCGACGCAATGCCGTTAGTGCCGATCCTATATGAAGAGTTTGCAGTGCCCATCTGGCGGATGGAAATTGACGAGCTGACAGAAACGCTCTTCGTGGAAACACGCGAAAGCCAGGATAGGTCGGTCTCTTTCAGCGCGATAAGCCTGCGTGATGGCGGTTTTTCCTTTAAGAATATTCAAATACCGGAACGATGGCTCACCGGCCTGGAAACCGCTTACGGCGGTGTTCTGCTTCTCCACTTTTACGAAGCCGAAAACAGCCCGGTGCATAAGGGACTGATGGCTTTGAATGGCCTTATCGGCGAAACGCTGTGGAGCAACTTTAACTTAACGTTCGATCATCTTAGCGCGAATGGCCCGGTTGTATACGACAACCGCATCCAGCCGCGAAAATTATTTTTGCCGGATGTGAAGACCGGCGCAACGATTCGTTCCTATCAACCGTCAATTGATAGTGAGTTGAGGTCGTTCGTTATTGTACCGAAGCTGATAGCTGCGGATGGTCTGCCGTTCGCTGTGGTCGGCGTGGGTACTGTTGAGAAGTTAGTCCATTACCATGAGCACAATTATTTTAGAATTGTATCTTTGCACGCATTAAACCAGGGGCAGCTAAGCCAGCTGCTTTTTATTTTTGAAGAGACCGGGCCTGGTGAATACCGGGAGGTGTTTAGGGATTTATTGAACGACGGCATACAAAAACTACAGCCGGAGGCGTTCATAGTCCATAAAGACCGCTTGATATACATCAGGAAAAGATCGGGACTTATAATGCTAAAACTCTAACCACAACATTGATCAGGAATTTGATTATGAAGTTTAAATTATTATTGACCGCTATTATTGTATTAATAACCTCCTTAACACTTTCGGCCAAACCGATGATTGATTCGGTTGGTGTAAAAAACAACGACGGCAAAAAGATGATCCTTTTTAAGGTAAAAGCAAAAGATACTTATTATTCTATCGGCAGGCGCTACCATATTAGCCCCGAGGCCCTGATGAAATATAACGGCAGTAAAAAAACAACGCTCACCATCGGCGCGATTGTTGAAGTACCGACGGAACTACCTTTTAAGAAATCCGCAAAAGAAAAAGAATCTGCCGAAGTTCCTGAAAAACTAAGCAAAAAGGAAAAGAAAGAGAAAGCCGGACGCGAGACGAAAGAAGAACAGAAAGCGGCTGAAAAAAAGGAGCACAAGCACAAGAGCGAAAGCAGTAAAGAGAACGAGGAAACAGCAGTAACCGCACCACCGGCCCAGGCCCCCGTTGTTCAGGCACCAGTGGTGCAACAGCCCGTACAACAAGCCCCACCGCCGCCTGTTCAGCAAAATACGGCGCCGCCCACGCAATATAAGGTCTCGGCAGGCGAAACCCTTTATGCCATCAGCAAACGGTTTAATACCACCGTGGATAATATTACAAAACTTAATAACCTCAGTTCAACTGCCCTGCAGCCGGGCCAGGTATTGCTGGTTCGTACGGCTCAGGCGGAGCAGCCAGCGGTAGCCCAAACTCCTGCGGCTACGGGAACTCCCGCCCCTCCAGCGGTGGTAAAACCTGATACCACGCCCACAACGTCCGTCGTTGTGATCAACAAGGACAGCAGCGAACGGCATGTAACCGGGAATAAATTCGGCTTGTTCGAAAAAAATGAAAAAGGCGTGGCAACCTGGATGGACGATCCGGGCCTCGACCCCAATAAAAAACTGGTACTGCACCGCACTGCGCCGATAGGCACCGTGATCAAGATAACAAACCCCATGACCAACCGCACCACATTTGCTAAGGTGGTGGGCAGGTTCACAGATACCGAAGCAACAAAGGATGTGATCATTGTGATGACAAAAAATGTTGCCGACGCCTTGGGCGCGCTTGACAAACGTTTTCATGTTGACCTAAGCTACGGCAGCCCCAATGAATAAACCGTTCATCATCGGCGTAGCCGGTGGCAGCGGCTCGGGCAAAACATTTTTTTTAAATTGTTTTCTGCAGCATTTTTCCCTTGCCGAGGCCTGTTTGGTATCGCAGGATGATTATTATATCCCTGTAGCACATAACATGACCAGGGAGGAAAACAAGTTGTATAATTTCGATCTGCCCACCACGATCGACCGCCAGCATTTTTACGAAGACATCAAAAAGCTGATCAATGGCGAAACGGTGCAGAAGAAGGAATACACCTTCAACAACCCCGATCAGGTCCCCCGGATGCTTGAAATAAAGCCCGCGCCTATTGTAATTGTTGAAGGCTTATTTATCCTGTACTTTAACGAAATTGCCGAGCTTCTTGACCTTAAGCTGTTTATAGAGGCGGATAATAACGTCGCCCTTGGCAGGAGGCTGAAACGCGACCTGGCGGAACGCGGGTATGGTTATGACGACGTGCTTTACAGATGGACAAACCATGTAACCCCTGGATACAATGAATACCTTTTACCTTATAAGGAATCCTGCGACCAGGTGATTACGAATAACACCAATGAGGCCGGGGATATACTTTGTGTTACCGAAGCGATTTCAAAGGAGTTGAGAGAAAAGGTGTTAAGATAGCTTACTTCGCCCTAAAGAGGCCATATTTCAGAATACAGTAAATCGCACGGACGCCGTCCTTCCAGCCAATTTTTTTGCCGTCCTCGTAGGTACGCCCATAATAGGAAATACCTACTTCGTAAATCCTGATTTTCGGCACCCTGGCAATCTTTTGAGTAACTTCAGGTTCAAAGCCGAAGCGTTGTTCTGTAAGTTTGATGGACTGGATCAACTCTGTATTGAACAGCTTATAACACGTTTCCATATCCGTAAGGTTCATGTTGCTGAACATGTTGGAGGCGAACGTGAGCCAGCGGTTACCGATGGTATGCCAGAAGAACAGGATACGGTGGGGATTATTGCCCATAAACCTTGAACCATACACCACGTCGGCAAAGCCGCTGCAAACGGGTTTCAGGAGGTCGTTATATTCTTCGGGGTCATATTCCAGGTCGGCGTCCTGGATGATGAGGTATTCACCGGTTGCTTTTGAAATGCCGGTATGCAATGCTGCACCCTTGCCCTTATTCGTTTCGTGCTTGTAGTAATTGATATCGAAGCCGGCATTATTCTCTTTATAATCTGCTATAGCTTGTTCGGTATGATCGGAGGAAAAATCATTGATGATGATGACCTCTTTGCGGATATTTTCAACGAGGTTTACAGCCTTGATCTTGTCTAAAATCAAATGGATCGTATTACCTTCGTTATAGGCAGGAATAATAATTGATAACTTTTGTATCTTCATTCGCAAATCATGGAAGCGGGTTTAAGCCGGATAGGTCAGCGTCTCAAAAAACCAAAAGTAATCATATTCTTGCTGATTTTCTTTGCCCTCGGCTTACTGTTTTGGTTTTGCCTTCCCAACCCCTTATTCCGCAGCCCAACCTCCTATGTAATCGACGATGCCAACGGGCAGCTGTTAGGTGCCTCCATCGCGACGGACGGTCAATGGCGTTTCCCGCCGACCGCCGAAGTGCCCGACAAGTTCGCCAAATGCATCATAGCCTTCGAGGACAAAAGGTTTATGCACCATCCGGGCTTTGATGTGCTCGCGATAGGTCGCGCCATCAAACAAAACCTTCGCTCAAAAAAAGTAGAGAGCGGCGGCAGCACCATTACCATGCAGGTAATACGAATGGCTACCAAAGATAAACGCACCTTTTGGAACAAAGCGAAGGAATTGTTTATGGCGGCACGGCTGGAATGCCGCTGCAAAAAGAGCCAGATATTATCCCTTTATGCCAGCAATGCGCCCTTCGGCAGCAATGTGGTCGGGCTCGACGCAGCGTGCTGGCGCTATTACGGGCGTAACCCCGATAAACTTTCCTGGGGCGAAATGGCGGCCATGGCCGTTTTACCCAATTCGCCATCTCTGGTGAACCCAGGTAAGAACCGGAATATCCTCCTTCGGAAACGCAACGAGCTTTTAGACAAACTGGTACAGCAAGGTATTATTGATGCCACAACAGCGTCATTGGCGAAGCTGGAGCCCGTTCCGGATAAGCCCCTGCCCCTGCCGCAACTCGCTCCTCACCTGCTGGAGCGCTTTAAAACCGACAGCCAGCGTGAGGATTATGGCGATACCCGGATAAAAACCAGCATCCGGGCCGGATTGCAGCGGCAGGTTAACCAGATATTGGAGCGGCATCACCAAACGCTTAAAGCCAACGACATCAACAACATTGCCGCCGTTGTCCTGGATGTGGAAACCGGTGAAACCCTTGCTTATGCGGGCAATATTTCGCACCCGGAAGATTCGACAATGCAAAGCGACGTTGATGTAGTAAACGCCCCGCGAAGCCCGGGCAGCACGCTTAAACCTTTATTATATGCCGCGGCAATGCACGAGGGGCTCATCCTGCCAAACAGCCTGTTACCCGATATACCCACGCAGATATTGAGCTTTCATCCCAAGAATTTCGATTTGGTGTACGACGGCGCTGTACCGGCTTCACAGGCGCTGGCCCGATCATTAAACGTACCGGCCGTAAGGTTGCTGCAGCAATATAAAACCGACCGGTTTTGCGACTTGCTGCATAAAGTGGGCATTACTACCTTAACCAAACCGGCCGATCACTATGGGCTATCGTTAATATTGGGCGGAGGCGAAAATACACTTTGGGAGTTGTCGGGGGCATACGCCGATATGGCCCGGGTATTGAACCACTACAACAAATATAACGGCAAGTACGACCCAACCGATTACCATAACCCGGTATATTCAGCTGTTTCCGGTTCAAAGCCCGACCTGCAAAAGTCCGGTTTGCTGGATGCCGCCTCCATCTATTATACATTGCAAGCGATGGAAGAAGTGATGCGCCCGGGTGAAGAGATGCTTTGGGGGCAATTCACATCTACCCAGCGGATTGCCTGGAAGACGGGCACCAGCTTTGGTTTCCGCGACGGCTGGGCTATAGGCATCACCCCAAAATACGTGGTAGGTGTTTGGGTAGGCAATACCGACGGCGAAGGCCGGCCGGGGCTGACAGGGATAAATACTGCGGCCCCTGCACTCTTCGAGATATTCAGGCTATTGCCGGTAACGCGCGAATGGTTTGATATGCCGATGGGTGAAATGGTCAAAATAAAGGTGTGTAAACAAAGCGGCTACCGCGCCGGCGAGTACTGCGATGATACCGACGAGGAATATGTGCCAAAAAGCGGCCTGAATGCGCCGGTTTGCCCTTATCACCAGGTCGTTCACCTTAGTACCGACGGAAAATGGCAGGTCACCGGAAATTGCGTGCCGCCAAACCAGATCGTAAATAAAAGCTGGTTCGTGTTGCCGCCGTCGATGGAGTATTACTATCGAGCCAAAAGCTATGCCTATCATGTGCTCCCACCTTTTCGCCGGGATTGTTTGCAGGGGGAGCGCGGCAACCCCATGGAAATTATTTATCCCAAGGAAGGCGCCAAAATATATGTTCCACTCGAGGCGGATGGCAGCCGCGGCCGGGTAGTCTTTAACGCCGCCCACCGGCAAAACGGGATCAAAATATTCTGGCACCTCGATGATGATTACGTCGGCGAAACCAAAGATTTTCACCAATTGGCCTTAAACCCGCCTCCTGGAAAGCATATTTTGACGCTGGTTGATGGCGATGGAAATACGGC